>CAZTHA010000063.1:0-16108 GCA_964613435.1 uncultured bacterium | reverse complement strand
TGTTCAAGGCATTTACTCAGGCAGACAGTTCAACCACAAGAGAGTATGGCGGAACAGGACTTGGCCTGACCATTTCTTCGGCTCTTGCACGAAAAATGGGCAGTGAAATAAAAGTGAAAAGCATGCCATTGCAGGGTAGCTCATTCAGTTTCACCCTACCGGTTGAGATTGCCGATGCCAAGGCCGAATTTACTGACAAAGCCGATATGCCTGCCAGGCAAGAATCAATGACAGAAACTGCCGGTTCAATTCCTGTAGTTTCAACTAAAGCCCGCATACTCATTGTCGAAGATGTTCCGACCAACATGTTCATCGTCAGAACCATTATCGCCAAAACCTTTCCCCAAGCTACGATAATCGAAGCACAAAATGGTCTGGAAGCATTAGAGTCCTATAAAAAAGAAACGCCGGATCTGATTTTTATGGATGTGCAAATGCCGATAATGGACGGGCTTAAAGCATCCAGAAAAATCAGAGAACTCGAAAAAGCAACTCAGGATCACGTGCCGATTATTGCCCTGACCGCCGGTGCGTTTCAGGAAGAGCACGATCGCTGCCTTGAAGCCGGCATGGACAGCTTTTTAACCAAGCCGATCGAGCCGAAAAATTTAATTGAAAGCTTAAAACAATTTATTAAATAGTCCGCTCCGTAATATTTCTGCCACCTGCCTGGCACGTTGTTCAACCGAACCGCGAACAATGGTAAAATCGATTTCCCTCTTTTCAAGATCGTCAATTATCATTGTCTGCATGGTTTCCCGACTGGCCGGACCAGATCTATCCCACGTATCAGCAAATGGGATATCGGTATCACAAAGAAAATAGTGATCATAGCGTCTGGCGTGATTTTGCACCAGCTCTTCAAGTTCAGGCGCGGTTTTCCCATGATAGTAATGCGAAAAAACACAGGTGGTTAAAACATTGGTATCGGTAAAAAGAATGTTTCTGGCCTGCAAAAGCTTATTCTTCTCTCTTTCAAGATGGCCTCGCGCAATTTCGACCAGTTGCTGCAAATTCAAACGATGATTTTGCTGGTTTGCCAGCCAATATTCGGCACCATACTCCGGCATCCATACGGTAGAATATCTTTCGGCCAGGAATTTTACCAGGGTTGTTTTGCCGGTAGAAGGCGCGCCAACGAATACGAAGTTGGTGATAAGATCAGGGTAAACCTCGTCGGCAATGAATTCTCTCGCCGCAAAAGGATCACGACGAATTTTCGTCGCTGAAACCGGAACCCGCCGCCGATCTGGATCAACCTGACAATTAATCGCGCCAAGGGCCAGGCTCACGTGTTCGCCATAGGGCTCGCTTGAGAAAAAGTGGGTTATTCCTAAGCCAGTGGTCTGCGAACGAATATACTCGTCCTGAATCCTGATCACTTCAGGGGTATAGCCCACATCTGCCGGAGCGGCCACGCCTTCGATAACCCTGACTTCCGGATAAAGTTGTCGAATCCAGTCACACCTGACCTTCAGCGGAATGCGCGTATACTCAGGGCTGTCGTAGACCAGCACATAAAGCATGTCCATCTCGCGCAGGGCCGTTTCGATAACCAATTGATGACCAGAATGCAAGGGCGCGTATTTTCCCAGGGTCAGCCCAATCTTCATGCCATTGCTTCCATTTCCAGGCTCTCTTTGCCTTCTGCCTCTTCATTGAGGGCCAGAGCTTTCTGCCACCGCAGCAAACCGGCGATAGCCATAAAAAGGAAGGCAGTGTACAAACCGGCAGTAAGGTGCAATCCCTTTACTGCATATATATATATCGCCACGCAATCGACGGCGATCCAGAAATGCCAAGACTCGAGTTTCTTACGCGACATCAGCCATTGCGCCGAGAGGCTGAAAGCGGTGGTAAAAGCGTCACCGTAAGGAAAAGAAGCATCGGTTCTGCTCGCCATGAAATACCCCAGCGCCAACATTGCCGCCAAAGTCATCAGGGCAGTTGTCGCCAACCAGGCGGTCGTCATCCGGGTAATGACAGCCTCCTGGCGGTCTCGCCCACCATGCAACCAGAAATACCAGCCGTAAATATTCATGAAAATATAGATCACATGCAGAATAACATCGGAATAAAGCTTGGCTTCAAAGAAAATGAAAATGTAAAGCGTCACTTGAATGAGCCCGGTTGGCCAGCACCAGATATTTTCCCTGATGGTAAACCAGACGCAAAGAAAGCCAAAGACGACGGCGACGATTTCAATCGAGCTCATAATTGCATATCCTTCTGCTCAATTTCGCTTTCGAAAACGACCTTCTTGCCCTCATTCAAATCAGGCTTGTTGATAACCACCGAATCAACCAGAGATTCACCAAACATTTCTGCCAGCATCTCTCGAACCTTGAGCTGCTCTTCGTCAGCCCCCCAACCAATGAATTCAATCTGCCGATCTTTTCTTTGCTTCAAACGATATCCGGCCAGGGAAAACTGGCACATCGCCCGGGCAATATCGACATTGTTGACAAAATTGCCCCGATCGTCGGCAAAAATGGTGGGCGCACGCCCTGAAAAATCAACGAGCTCCGGACCCTTTGGGGCGAACCTAAGCGCAGCAAAATCCCCGGTTCGATAGCGAATCAGCGGCAAGAAAGGGTTAGTGCCGCCGCTGATGACGATTTCCCCAACTTCTCCGGCCGGCAAGGGCTCGTCGTTTTCCGGCCGCATGATTTCAACATACAATTCCGGTCTTATCAGCCGGTGAATGCCAAATTCTCGCGAAACCGAGATCATTCGACACTCGGTTAGAGAATATATATCGTATACCGGACAACCGAACTGTTGCTGCAGCTTCTGGCGCAGCCCTTCCTGCAAAGCCATCGCCGATGAAACCATGGCTCGGGGCTTTATATCAGGTCCAAGGCGGGCAAGATAAGAAAATGTGAATGGATCGCCGGTAATGATTTGCGGATTATATTTTTCTAGATACCTTATTCGATCGTCACTATCATTCCAGTCTTTTTCATTCAAATTAATTTTTAAAATACCTGCGCCATCCAGGTATGTCGATAATGAGGCATAGGTCAGCGTCTCATTTTGGCAACACACCAGACAGATGGCCACAGTCGACGCTCCTTTATCGAGCAAGACTGCGTCTTCCCTGAGAATAGATTCGAGCTGGGGGATCCAGGAAGCCTGAGAAACCGGGTCGAACAGCACCTGCATCGGAATACCAGTGGTGCCGGATGTGCTGTAAACAAGCAAATCTTCAAGATTGCAATCGTTAGCCACCAACTTCCATTGCTCAGCCGCGATCTGAGATCGACGCATGGTCGGAGCCTGAGAAAAATCTTCGGGCCATTCCCGAAAAAAGGGAACATGGCTGCGACACCATTGATAGTATTGCTCAAGCCAGGGTGGAGTCGAGTTTTCCTGCCAGAAACGGGCATTTTCAAGATTCGCGGCGTAGTCTCGCACTTTTTCGAGAGAAGCCGCATCGAGTCGGTCGCCAGAAGCAAAATTGAACCGCGGCGCCAAGGCATCTTGACGCAAATCATGCAGAAGTTTCCTATTTTTCAACAATGGAAATCTTTCGTCATCAGTTAAAGCTGGTTGCAGTTTCATCATTCCCTCGCATAAACATTTGCCGCTTCGCGGGCCTTTTGTTCGGCCATTTTTCTTCTGATTTCGCGGGCCCGTTCTATCGCCGCCCGAGATTCTTCGATCACTTTCAGCCGACGAAGTGTGTTTACCGCCTCAAAACGGTCCTGAGCCTCGGCGGCAGTCTCGCCGCACGGCACAGTGGCGCAGGCATGCATGAGCATTCTCGCCAGCTCCTCAGCGCGCTCCTCATCATTAATCCATTCCTCGGTTTTTACCAGTGGCGCTATTTCACGCAGCCCTTCGGTGAAGAATGATTCGAACCATTGCAGCTTTACTTGCGCAAAAAAAGGGTGTGACAGAGCCCAGCAGCAGATCTGCATCAACTTTAACTCTGAAACCGTGCGGCCCGGCACCGAAATGTCGACCTGTTTCGGGGCGACCGGATTTCCAGACAGGCGACGCCATGAGTCATTTACCAGCGCTTCGGTATAGACATCGCCCTTTCCACCCCGGACCGGCTCGCCGAGAAACTCGACCGGGCACCGCTTGATATGATGGATAAGCTCAGATATGGTCGGCGTTTTTGTCATTTTTTCTGTTCGTCCTTCGGTAAAACTGGTTGGCAAAAGCACGGGCAAAGCTCAACATTTGCCGTTCATCAGCAACAAAGTAAACTCCCCACCCCATTTTTCGCAAACGCGCCAGTTCGTTTTTATGATAATGCTCGCGGGAATGCAAAACGAAAGTTCCACCGCCGCCGGCCCGATTAAGTGCCGATTCAGCGATATCGAAATTCAATCCGCCACCCGGAGCGGCTGCCTGCAACATTGAAAAAATATCGTCATCAGAGACAATAAGCAAATGGGTTTTGCCCTTTATTTCTTTTAGGTGCGGCGTTTGCAGGCGCGGAATACCGTATGCATAGCCGGTACCCAGATAGGAGGTCAAAACCGTTAAAACCTTCTCTTCAGAAGTCTCGAAACCATCCGTTTCCATGAAAGAGCCTGGTTCTCCGGAAAGGCATGCCATTACCCTTGCGCCAACCCGAAGCGCCGATAAGGAAACGATGGCGCCGGCGCAGATCGGCCAGGAAAAACGAAATCTCGGGTTGTTCATCGAACCGGAACAGTCAATGCCAACATATAGATTGTAGGGTTGCTGCCGTGATGGTACATCAAAATCCGGCGAATAAACCCTGCTTCTGGTCGTTACACCCGGAATTATCACCGGCGAAACCATCGTGGTTTCAAACCAGTCAAGCTCTTCAACCGGATCGCCCGGTTGCCATTCATCAGTTCCTTCCGGCAGCATTTCTGCCAATGGCGCCGACTCTTCCACCGGAAAGGGAACAAGGTGCGGCATGGCAATTTCGCGATAATAACGGTTGATAAGTTTGTTTTCATCGGCCTGAGGATCAACTTGCCGCATAAGGTCCAGATAGACACCTGGCTCCTGATATCTTTGTCCTGGTCCAGCGCCACCGATAAGGGCCTTGCCGTTAAAAACCGCCGGTTTTCTTCTTTTGCCCGCATCTGCCGAATCTTCGCCGCTCTTTTCGTCGATCAATTCCTCAAGGCCTTCCAGGGCCTCTGAGCGCGGGTCGACAACTTCTTCAAGCATAGCCTCATCTATTTCAGCAAACCCACCGACGACCTCAGCTCCAGCCCCAGACTTATCGGCATCCCGCAGTGCTGTAAAGCTTTTTGCCGCCTTTTCATATTCTTTATCTTCGATCAAATATGGGTAAGCCAGTAAAGCAAATCTGGCCGCCCCTTTAAGCCACGAACGCGCATAAGACCTGACCAGCGCTGCTGCCAGAGAAGCATCGGCATCGACTTGCGGCGATTGATTTGGCCCGGAAATAAAGCCACGTTTCAATCCCCATAGATATTCAAACGTTCGCATATACCAGGTAAAAAGCAGGGAATTACTCGTCGAGTCCTGCTGCAACCGCTGGTAAACCGCAGCCATGTCCAGTCCCATCCCACGCTGCAACCGATCATTGATCAATATATCACCGTAAAGATTGGCAACGAGTGGCACCCGACTTTCAATTCCTGAAAGCGCTAACCGCATACGACTGACCAAACCGGCATTATCATAAAGATTTGCCGGCACGAAAACGTGATGACCAATCTCATGGGCAAGAATCTGCAGGGCAAATTCGCCGACTTTTTCCCGATGAACCATTTCCAGGTCAATAACGATGCGATGGTCGGAAAGGCGGATCATCGCGAAACTACCTTCAAGTCCTTCGCCTTTTGCCTGATTTGTTTTCAGGCACCATACCGGCTCTCGCAAAGTTACGTAGGGATTCCAGATTTTCACCGCTTCGGGCCAGGCCTTTTGCCATTGAGCTCTAAGCTCCTCCGGTGCGAATCTGTTTTCAGCCATTGATGCCCCCAAAAACAAAAACCGCATGTGATGAGTTGAGAGTAAGATAAAGCGTGTTCTCAAAAACGACCCATGAAGAAAGATCGGCGTAGCTTTCAAGCAAAAGCGCCAAACGGGCACTCTTTTTCTTTTTTGAAGTCTTGTCGAAACGCAGCTTACCCTTCAGCTCCGGTGGACATTCGTGAAAAAAACAACCGAAGCGATCGGCAAAAATCACAGCGATCTTCTGACCATCGAAGGCATAAACGTTATTACCGTCACTGGCAACCAGAGGCGGCCATTTAAAGGGTTCGGAAAAACCAATAAAGCCGCCGGCGGCGATTGGTTCAGGCTCTGCACCCCAGCGATCCTCAAGCTCATCGAGACTCAGCCCGGCAAAAATAGTCGACAAAACCTTGTCATTGAACTTTTCAAGCTTCTTTTTTTCGGGGCGAAACTGGGCCATGCCGCAGCGCCATGCCGCCAACCGCCCAACTGCAAGCAAGTCTTCTTCAGACACAACGAGGCCAATCAGCTCTTGCATCAGCTCCAGCCATTTTTCTGCCGCCCGATAATCATGGGAAGCGATCTTCTTTACCGCGACATAAAGAGAGCCGAGAATTCGTTCCGGCCGCGAAAAAGTTAAAGCCGGGTTTTCTTTCAACAGCAATGCTGTTCGCTGCGCAAGTTCAGTTGAAAAATTAACAGTCAAAGATTTAAGCATAAATCGATAAAGAATCGGAAAGCTGCGATAAGCAGCCTCTTTATCGAACTGGTAAAAAGCCTTGAAGGAAGGTTCGATGACTACCTTGAACCAAAAAGGAATTTGCCGGGAATCAATTTTCTTTGCGGCAAAAGACCGTAGAATCTGGTTCAAAGGCTCTGCTTCAGCTTCGAGGAACTCAATCAAGGGTCTGAAAGTTACTTTTTCCATTGCAACCATCTTCGGTAATTGCTATAGCGCTGGTGCAGATATTTCAATTCAAGAATATCATCGGCCATGTGTCCATAGACTTTTCCGGCCTTGGCCATTTCTTCAAGCAGCTTTTCAATCTGGTTCAAGCGCCGCTCAACTTCTCCTTTTCCCAGACCTTCGAGCCCCTTGGCAAAATCTTCAGCCAGGTTAAGAACCGGATCTTTCTGCTGCAAACCCAGTCTGAAGAATTCCTGGCAGGAAAGATCGAAAAGCTTGCGAATCCAGCTGATGCGATCGACCCTGAGAGGCTGATGGCGTGGCTCTTCAAAAAACGGTGATTCAAGATGGGGCGACAGAGTATCATGCAGCACAAATGGAATTATCTGCCGCAGATCTTCGATGCTGACCTCTTTGTGCCCGCGAAACCAGGCCAGAGCCTTCGCAAACTGAATGATCGTCATCAACTTGCGCACCGACAGCCCGTTTTTTGTCTGCGAACCGAGGTCGCGCACCAGATCTTTGCCGGTTTCATGACGAGCCAGCTGGTTGAAATCTATGCCTGACAATTTTGCGGTGTCTTTGGTCATGTATTCGAGATTGGTCGATGCCGGTTCGAAAAATTCAAAATGACGACAGAAAAATTCGAGCGGGCGGCGTACCGATTCGTCGATTCTCACCTGACGAATGGCCTTGTTCATATTCGACAGCTCTTCTTCACTGAAAATTATCTCTTCGGGAATGGCTTCTTCAGGCTTGAAAGCGAGCTCGATTCGCCGTTGCAGATCGGCCACGAATCGGGTATTGAAATGAAATGCACGAATTACGATATCGATACGATCGCGCAAAGCTTCAATTACCTGGTAAGTTCCGCCACCGGCGTCGTCGTTGGCGGTCAAATACCATGCAGCATCAGGGCATTCATAAACCTGATCGAGAATTTCGGCATAATTGTCGGCCAGAACCGTTAACAGAGCCGATTGGGTTCGAGTCGGAATCCGGTTGTACTCATCGATAATCTTAACCCGCATGCTCAGCCATTTTCGCCAGGCAATGCGAATGTCATTCATGTTTTCTGCCTTGACCATATCAGCGGGGAGAGGATTGCCGAGCAGATCGGCAATGGTCATCTGCGGCTGGCCATGCTGAATTGCCCGTTTTACTTCAAGGCGCGAATAACCAGCCAAAAGCCCCATAAGAATTGCTGTTGCCGTCTTTCCACGGCCCGGGCCGCCGACAATGAGACAACGACCGCGCACAGCCAGATTCAGAAGTGGAACGAGCACGAAACTGGAATAGCTTTGTCCGGTCGGCAGGGTCAGTTCAAACTTACTGTCACCGAACTTGAAAGTTCGCGGTGGGTCTTCGTTGTATTCAATATCATAAAAAGGGCTGATGATTGCGGTATTTGTGATCCAGAAATAAGCCTGACGCAGCTTTTCATCGAGCCCAGCCGCGATCGGCCCCGAACCGGACCGGTCGCTTTCGTATAAGTCTTCTATGCGAAATTCAGCGACATCATCCTGTTTTTGCGGATTAGTTGGCGCCTCAGGCACACGCTGAAAAAACTCTTTGGCTTTGTCGAAAAAGTTATTCATTTATTCCCTCAGAAGGAAGTTTTTTGCAATTATAGCATTGTAAGTAACGAGAAAACGAACCTGTCACAGGTAGAATTCCGTATCTACGGGTATCGTGCGGGCATTTCTTGCCAAACCAGGGTCGAGCGAAGCGGCCACCTCAGCAATTTGCCTGAAATCGTCGCCATTCCCCTGATGGGCATGTAACCCGGCAATATAATAATCCCAGAACGGCAAAGCCTTTGAATCATCGCTTGCCAGCCTTGAGAGCATATTTGACGCCAAAGTGACCATTGCCGAGGTTTGCGTCGGAAAAATTTTCAGGGATTCGAGCAACATTTTGTCACTTTCATCGAGTTTGTTTTCGTTTTTATCGAGAACACCGATTCTCGCCATAGCTTGCGGATCATGGGGTTGAACTGCCAAGGCCTTTTCAAAGGCTGTTCTCGCCCCTGTAAGATCGCCCCTTCTTTTGGCGATTAGCCCTTTATGCAGTAGAGCCATTGAAAGCCACGGCTGGCTTATTAAAGCCTTGTCCAGGGTTATCAGTGCATCGTCTTCCTTTTTCTCGGGCAACAGCTGCCTTTCGACAAGATAAATTTGCCCGGTGGCATCGAGATCGCCGGTCTGATGCCATATTCTTGCGCCCTTTCTTGAGGGGTCGACAAGGGCAACATCGTATGCTCCCATAGAACCTTCAAGAGCCGACTCAAGCTCGATCACCTTTCCAGCTGAGAGCTTGATCGACAATAAATCAGTATTTTCGGAGATCGGAAAATCGGGAATCAGCTGCAAAGCGCCGTCAGGATGACTTTTCAAAAGAACCTTAACCCATGCACCCTTCAATTCTTCGTGGTGGCAGCCTTCTCCGCCAAGAGCGAAGAAAGCGACAACCGGTCTGGGGTAATCCTGCAAATTCGGCAGCACCGTAGCCACAAGATAGCCGTCGAGAACAATTTCAGGATTGATTCTATCTTCATGGCAAGCCCTGGTTAAATCGAGCTTGATCGAATCAATTTCCGAAAGGTCAACGCCGGCCAGAGCAGAAATGAACAATCTTTCCGCCTCCTGTCGTTTATCAACCCGTTTGATCAGTTTTTCGAGGCGTTCGACTGCCGCAGGATGGCCTGGTTTGGAAGAGGGCGCAGAATTTGACGGCTGATAATCCTTGGGAAAAATGCTTTTTTCAGGATCAATAGCCCTGATTGCACGATCAGCAGCCACAACCAAAGGGTGGTTTTTTGGCTCAACCTCACACAATGTCTGACAAAGAACAACGAAATATTCCTGCATCGCACCGCCCTGACGAAAAACCTCTGCCGTCAAAGGAGCGATCAGGTCAGCCGCCTGATGTGTCACCCTTGATTTCTGAATTGTTCGGAAAAGCATTTTCAACATCTCGCCCAATTCAACCAGCGGCTCGGCATGTCGCCGCTCGACCAGCATGCACAGGTCTTCGAGCAGATAAACGAAAGCCAGACCACCGAATTCATCGAGACCCTCGTTGACGCGAAAATAGTCGATCGAAATGAGAATAGGCCCCATTTTTACTGCCAGCCGCGAATAAAGGTCTCTTCCGGGCCAAGTGCGTATTTCACCTGAATCATCCGTGGGAAGTTCGGTTTTCAACAAGACCCTTGACCATCTGATCGCTGCCAATGCAGTGAAAATGTCGGCATAAGAAACTGAGTTCATCGGCTGAAGAATATCATCGAGCTCGTCGAGGCCATTGTATGCTTCCTGCTCATCGAGCTTTAAAAGTCCGTTCAAAAATCTGCGCCAGGCGCTCTTAGCCCCGTCAGTTGCCTGTTGAATGGGACCATACCAGCGGCAATGCTCTTTGAACCATGCTGCCTGAAGATCATTTTCAAGTCTTTCAGCAATGTGCATCGTATGAAGGCCTGGCTGAACGGCTTTTTTCTCAATCACCGGCGAAGTAGTCGACATGCCTTGCCTGCCGGCCTCTATCGGCGCTGTTTCCGGCAAAGATTTTTCTATGGTTCCAGAAGTTGCGTCTGATGGCCTTATTGCGGAGGGTAAGCCTCGCAAAAAACTTTGATGCTCTTCATCGGATATGTCGAACATTTTCCGCAAACCTGCCAACATCTTTTCTTCGAGGGGATCAACCTGTCCGTCTTCGTAAACCGCAGAAACAGCACGCAAATAAAGAGCTCTGGGTTCTAGAGGGCGTTGCTCACCAAGCAATCCCTGTTCATATTTTTCTTTTGACTCCAGAAGTATCTTTTGTGCCTCATGATTTTCCAGACGCAGAAATTTTGCAACGTTCAAAAGCAGGCTTTTTTCAAAATCTTCCAAGATACCATCTCTGCAGGCTTCTTCAGCAAACATGCGAAAAAGAGCGTCTCTAGTCAATGAACTATCGCCGATTGGTTGCTGGCTCATTTCAATTCTCCTCATTCAAGATTCTGCATACCGATTTACTGGAACTATAATCCAGGTAAAGCTTTATTTTTTAACCGCGTCTTTAAGCCAGAAATAAAGGGTCTGACAGGCATCATCGCCACATCTGGTAATCTGTATAGCTCCGCCGGAAATTTCGCAGCGAATTTTATGAGCGGTTACTACCTTGCCGGCTACGATTATTGCCACAGTTTTATCAATGTTTGCTGCGGTAAATTTCCTGAACATTTCTGAACTGCCGGTTCCCAAAACCATATTCAAAGTAGTTTTTCCTTCGACCTTTTCGCCGACCACCGGCTTGTCTTCAAGGGCAAAAGGCACGTCTGGCCGGCTTTTAACGCGAAAATATCTGGCAGGCTGCCCACTGACTCCAAGATGCTCTAGAGTGTAGGGTAAAATTAGTTCATCCTGGCCGGCCGGCTTGAGCAGGCCGCCCTCATTTGCCTCTTCCAATACAAGATAGAATCCATTGCCTATATCTAAATGGGGAATATTTTCAGGGTTTTCGCTCTGGCCGTAAATTGGGCCAGAAAACAAGAGCATCAGAAAAACAAAGAAGCAGAACCCAGGTTTCACGAATTTTCTCCTGTTATTAAAACATCTGCTGCCTATGATAATTCGAGATACCATCTCAGGCAAGGATTTGCTCAAACAACTTCATTAGCTCGTTTTTTCCCTGGCTCGCAAAAATGTTCAAAGTATACGTATGCTATGTTTTATGGTAAATTCAGCCAAGATCCAAATTTCAAATATTATTTTAAAGGAATTATGTATGAAAAAAGCTTTATTAATGATTTTATGCCTTGCTTCGCTCTATTTAACGGCTGGTTGCGGCAAAGACAAACAGGAAGCTCAGGCGAAATGGTGCCGGGCGAACATGATGGTAATGCAGGGCTGCATTGAACTGTATAATATGGATCATCCGAAAATGATCGAAACCCCAACCTTTGAAATGTTCAAGGAAGGTGGAATAATGCGGCAAAAAAAATATCTTAAAGAGGGCATAAATCCAGCATCGGAAAAATGTAAATACCTTTTCAAAGGCAATTTTGCTAAAGATGGCACTATTTCGTGTGAGTTCCATGGAACAGTAAAAAACATCGACAGTTCACTGAAAAAATGAGTGAGTCATTGCAAAACGTTCTTGCCAATTCTCACTTATAACCGATACTAATTTTTCTCGTCGAGTCAGCCCTTATCAGGAAAACCTTACCAGGTTCGACCTCACTGAGAATAGTGGCATTTTCTATATGCGGCCTACCCCTGCCTGAGAAAACATAAAAGAATCTTCTTTTATCTGGTACAATCGTCAAATTTTCCGGGCCATTCGATTCAACCGCGGTTTTGGCAAAAACGTAATTCTTGAACTCAAGCAGATATTCGGCAACCGGCATTTTCCGCAAAAAACCGCCATTCTTTTCAAGAAAAATGAAAAGACGACGCATGGCCATAAGAGTTTTTTCCCAGGTATTCTCACGCCTGGATGGATCGTAGATATCATCAGGGTGGAAAAAATGGGCGATTATGCCGTGCGCCATAATGCCATTCAAAATCATTAATTGCTCGTAGCCTTCGAGAGAGCTACCACTGGAAATTCTCGGCAAATTTAAGATTTTGGGGACTTCTGGATCGGTTCCGAATTCATCGCCGGCGAAAAAGCCGCTGTTGAGATCTTTAGCCCGCCTGCTGGCATACATACTGAAAATGTTTTCCATCATGCGTTGAGAAAACTCAGAATTGTTTGCGCCAACCAGATAGCCGGTTCGTTTTAAATTGGCGTATTTCCCCGAATCCTGGTAAACCCGGCAAATGACACGAATAGAAGGAAATCCTTCTATAACGGCCTCTTTGCCCGCCTTGTCGATGACATTATTCGGTGGAACATAGCTGAGAGTCGGTTTAAATTTGTATTTTTTCCATAGTTTGCCGGCAACCTGGTTTGAAGCAACCATGTCTGCCTTGCTCTTCCAGGGAATCGAAGGGCTTTTTCCCAGGGTCAACGACTGATGGTTATAGCCATGAAACGAAAAATCGTGCCCGTTCTTTTGTGCCTCTTTGAGAAAATCGCTAAAAAATGGCTCTCGATCTACCTCTTCAACAAATGGAACCTGAATTTTATCATCATATCTGAAACAAATGAAATGCGTCGGACGGTAAGCAAACTCGCGCAGCATTTCGAAAACCTTTTTTTGCCATACCCGCAGATGAAATTGTATGTCGGTCATGCCCAGATCTCTATAGACCGGTCCTTCTTTAATACCATAGCCCGGTGGCGGAGAGTCATCGAGTTGAAGCAGGGCAACGTTGAAGACACTCATAGCTGCCAAAGGCAGATTGCGCAAAACCGAAAACAGAAAAAGACCGCGAAAAGGTTTCTCACCCAAAGCTGCAGAATTCCAGAAAACAACTGCTCCTTTACCGAACTTTCTTTGAGCCAGCATTGGAACCGAAGGATTCTTATAACTCAGCACTACCTGCCATTCTGGAGAAAACTGTAAATTCATCGCCGAAGAAGGGAATTGATCTTCGGACAGATTCAACCTGAAGTCTCGAAAAACAGCCCGTTCGGCTTTAATACCCTGGCAATCAAGATATTCAAGCAATGGCGGTTTTGCCGGTGAAACGCCAATTTCTGAAAACAAACTCTGATTGAAGGTGTGAATCGCAAAGCAGACTACGCCACCTTCTTTCACATAATCGAGCAGATCCTCTGCAAAGACGTATTTGCTGGCATTTTCTGCCAAAAAAACCACAGCCTGATATGGTTGAAACTGTTCTGCGTGAAAATCGGGCATCTCTTCCTGGTGTGCAAGATCAAATCCGATTGAAGCATCGCTTAGACAACGACCGACATTGTAACTTATCTGTTGTGTTGAAGTTGCATTTTTATCCTGAATCAGCAGGAACTTGAATGGGCTCTGAGCCATTATCGGCTGGTTGCTGATCAAAAAGAACAAGACAAGAACAATTTTCAGGGAATTGATTAAGTGCTGTTTTACTGGCATAATTAAGAAAAAATCACCGAGATATAAGATTATGAAATTTTACCAGATTTCGCTATTGATTTTTACAGTATTTTTCTGTTTTTCTGCAGATATCTTACAGGCCAGACGCCTGAGCAAGTGGCTGTGCGCCTACTCGCACATTCCGGTTAAAAAATTGCTCGCTACCAAGGCCGAATTGATGGTTCTCGATCCTGATGCATACAGCCAGGAAGAAGTTAAAGCCATTAAGTCTGCCGGAGTTAAAGTTCTGGCGTATCTCTCGGTCGGCGAAGCTGAAAAGTATCGCAGACATTTCTCACAACTTGAAGGCACAGACTTGATCATCGAGGAAAATCCCGACTGGCCCGAAAATTTTCCGGTAAAATTCTGGGAGCCAATCTGGAAGAGTCTACTAACCAGCTATAGCAAAGAAATTTTAAACAAAGGTTTTAATGGATTATTTGTCGATGTCGTCGATGCATGGCAAAATTTTCCCGAATCGGAACGGCCCAAAAGAAAAGAGCAAATGGAAAACTTGCTGATCGATCTGGCCAAAAACATGCATGAACATGATTCAGAACACTGGCTAATGATCCAAAACAGCCATGAACTACTGGAAAACCCCTGTCTGGAAAAGCTGACTGCCGGCATCAATCAGGAAAGCCTTTTTGCCAGCTGGGCTGAGACAGAGATCGATCCGGAATGGCAGCGCAACAAAATTCTCGCCCTGGAAAACCTTCGCCGTAGGGGTAAATTGATTACCCTGATCGAATATACAAGGAATCCGATCGATATGGTCAGAATTAGAATGCGTGCGGCAATGCACGGATTTACGCCTTATTTTAGCGTGAAGGAACTGGATCGGATTTTTCGCGATCAGCCGTAAAAACTGTTGAGCCAAGGCTTCTCACAATGAATTCAGGCTGTTCATTGATTTCTTTGGGCATTTTCTGGGTCATGAAGGTATAGTATATGAGCTTTCTGGTTCGCGCTTTAAGCAAAAACCACGACACAACTGCCGCAATAAAAGTTGCCAGGCAATATCCAGCTCCGAACCATTGCCGATACTGCAACCACACTGTTAGGCCGGTCACCGAACTGTTGACGAAAAAGAAAATGAAATTGCACCACATTGCTTCTTTTCGAAACTCGAAATACAAAAGCATCAGCGAGAAAACCAGAAATAACAGCTGAAAAAAGGCACCCATTATTCCCCAGCGCAAAACCGTGGCAAATTCAGGCGCATAGTTAATCTTTTGCAGAAAATCTGGAGCAAAAAAGAAAATGGTAATGGCAATCGCTCCTTGAATTCGCAACAATTCCCAGGTTGTATAATTTATGGTTCTGCCAATAGCCTCGAACCGGCTGACAACAGTGCGGAAATTTCGATGCATCAGAATTGAACGATAAAAAGCCCGATAGGAACGATAAAAGTCCGTTTCTACTCTGGTCAGAAAAATCCCGAGGCCAGGAATCATAAAAACATAAGCAATGAATAGAGGCACATCATAGGCCTGAAAAAAATAAAGTCCCTTCACCGCCGTTTGCCCGTAATCTGAAAACCAGATGATAAACTTGTCGGCCCAGATCGCCAGATTGAAAAAAAGTCCGGCGAATAAATGCGTTTGGTAATCTCGTAAAGATTTCAGGCAGGAAAAGTCGACACGCAGGCTTCCAACTCCAAGCTCAACGATGATTCGCCATGAAATCCCGATGAATGTAAGAACCTGACCGGCGATGAAACCTGTAAGCGCACCTTCGAGACCCCAGAAGGGTTCAAGATGAATCCCGGCAGCAAGACTGATCAATCCACCAAATATGTAAATGTAGCCAATGTATTCAAAATCCCGCAAACAACTCAAAAAGATGCCGGCCAACCAGAGAAGCGCAACAACGACACAACCGCTGACAAAAAGAGCTTTGAAAAACAGTGAAAGCGGAATCATGCTGGCGTAAGCCAGGGCTAATAGTCCCTGTCCGGCGGCAACAACCAGTGTCATTGCCAGATACGCCGGTACAATCCCAGAAAGACGCTCTTCATACAATTCATCGGCTAGATATCTGGTCAGGGGCATTTGATAAAGCCCGGTAAAAATCAACGAAAAAGCATAAAAATAGATGATGCTGGTTCGAAAAATTTCGTAATCACTTCCCGAAATGGTCGACAGCCATGAAAAAAGACTGATAGTAGCAATTGTCGTTATCCACGGGCCGGCTACCAGAAAAGTCGCAAAAAAGAAACCGCGTAAACTATAGGTATAAGAGCCATGATCAACGAGCTTTTGTAATCTGAAACC
>CAZTHA010000062.1:0-16121 GCA_964613435.1 uncultured bacterium | reverse complement strand
TTTCGATTTTCTCTGGTGCCGTAAAATGGGGCAACTTTGCACTTGAATTCACCGTATTCACAACCACCGGTATAAACACCGCCTTCGACGCCCTTCACATAGATTCCGCCCATTTCACCGAGAACCGATTCGCGTTTTTTGTTGGGGGTAACCCAGTGCGGATCTTTTCTTTCAGAATAATAGCGATGGGTGGCGAAGCCGCGGTCGGCATTGAGCTCGGCAATCACGCAGTTCAAAGCCGCTTCAGCCAGACTGGTGGCGAGCATATTGCGAACTTCTTTTGACTGCAACTGGCTCTGGCCACTTTTTACCCGCCCGAGAATCGCGAAGAGAATGACCAGCAACAGGGTAAACCCAATGAGTATCAGGTATCCCGAACCTTTTCGTTTGTTGTTCACAGTCTTCATGGATTGATGAAAATCTCTTTTCCACGTTTGTAAAAGCTTGTCGTCAGGTTGATATTATAGACCTGGCCTTTCTCGGTATCTTTTCTTTCGCGCTCAAGCACCATGTTCAGATGAACCAGGCTATTGCCGGTTCCGGATTCATACATTGGCCGGGGCAGAACGATGCGGTCCTTGTCGCCGGAAACATTGGCAGGTTTGAAGGGCTTTCTCACCGTCCGATAAATGATCAGATCGCGAATGTTGTCGACGAGTTCCTGGCGCTGGGTGGTTTTCTTACCGGGCCGTTCTTCGATGGACGCGGTTCTGATGAGCCTGAAGCGCGGCACCGTCTTTGATTCAATCTTTTCCAGCTCATAGGTAATTTCACGGCGGGCGCAAACCTGGCCTCCGAGTGGGCTGTCAAAGGGAATAGTCGGGTCAAGTTCGGAACTTTGCAATTTAAGAACGACACCGGTTTTGGTTATCAGAGACGGCACGGTGTCGGAAAAAACGGGAACGGGTGCGAGAATGCTCGTCGATTCGCGGATGTCATTGCCCATGAAGGTCATGACTTTACGAAAAGAATCATTGACCTGCATGAACTCGATCGACTTGGTGACGACCTCAGTCTGCGAGAAGAAGATGCGGTAGGCGAAAAATACGATCATGGTGGTCAGCACGACGGCAATGAGCATTTCCACCATGGTGAAAGCCTTTTTGTCGTTGTTGGCAATCATTGACGTCGTTTTCATTTCAGTTTAAATCCGCAATCGTGGTTTTAAGAATAAATGGCTCGGCCTGGGCGCCGTCGATGGTCTTCCAGTCGACCCGCACAACCAGGAGCTTGAGTCCGATGGGGCGATCCTTGTCTTCCTTGCTGCCGACGTTGGTTATCTCGACCTTGCGCTGGTATTTGATGCCGCCAGACTCAAAAATCGGTTCAAATGAATCCTGTGGTCCCGAGCTGGTATTTAGATCGGTTTCAACGCTGTTTACACCGGCATCGGCATCATCGAGCAGGCTGAATGGGGCAGCTTTAACGACTTCGATAGCCTGTTGAGCGTAGGCAACGGCGATGCTGTAATCACGCAAGCGCTTGGTCTGGCTCATACCGCTTGAAAAAATGATGGCCAGGGTAAAAAGAATCGACAGCAACAGAATGGTAATCAGCAATTCAGGCAGACTGTAGCCGCGTTGGAATATTCGCCAAAAAGGCCTGTTTACCACGTTACTCGCTCCCTGGTCAGATTGTTTGCTGTTTTTTTGTGCGGTGACTATGAAATCTTTGAGATTTAACTTCTATTAAGTTATCATTAAAAAAGTGTTTGCGTAAACAGGCAAGGAGAATGAAGATGAAATTTTTCAGCAGATATTTTTTCACAGCATTGATGGTCATGGGCGCAATATCGATGAACACAGGCGTTTTCGCCGCCGGATGGGTCCATGTAGCTCCGGTTGAAAAAGCATTGAAAACCCTGAAAAACTTCGATCCGGATCAGAATTCCTATACCCGATTTGGCGAAATCGTGATTTTGCAGGGTGAAAACAGCCTTACCGAAGAAATCAACAAGCTTGACGAAGTCGAATCATTCGCCCGGCGCGATGACGAGCATCTTTACCTGCTTACCACCAAGGACCCGGCGCTCTTCAATTATGTTTTTCCCGGCGCCAGAGAGATCTGGAGCGGTTTTGGCATGCGCGTGCTTCTTGCCGGTGAAACTGCGGCAATAAACCTTATCAGCAAGTCGTCACCTTTTACCAAAGTAGAATTACTGCCGGTAAACCAGACAATTCTCACCACAGAAATCAGTTGCCAGAAATCACTGAAGACAGAGCCCGACGCAATCGAATCTTTTTTGAAATTGGTCGATATGCCTGCCTTCATGCAGGATCTGGAAAAAATGGTCGGGTTCAAAACCCGCTATTCCTATGTCGATACCGCCCAGAAAGCAATCGACTGGGCGGCCGAAAGCTTCGCATCACTCGGATTGAAAGTCGAACAGATGCCCTTCAATATTGGCAGCAGTCGGGCAAACAATCTGGTAGGCACCTGGCAGGGCAGCGACTCGGAAAAATACGGCGAAGTGATCGTCTGCGGGCACCTCGACAGCATTTCACCAAATCCAAGAATCGATGCGCCCGGCGCCGACGACAACGGCAGCGGCTCAGCCGGAGTTATGGCTCTGGCACGAATGTTGAAAGAATCGGGCCTGCAGCCGAAAGCAACGATTAAATTCGTTCTGTTTCTTGGCGAAGAACAAGGGCTCTATGGTTCAAAAGCCTACGTAAGAACTCTTGACGCGGCAGCGAAAGCAAGAATCAAGGCAGTTCTCAATCTTGACATGATCGCTTTTGACGCCGTCGCACCTCTTTCAATAATGCTTGAAACCAACTCCTTCAATCGACCGATGGTTGAAATAATGCAGGAGCTGGCACAGAAATATGCTGACTTTACGATCAGAACCAGCTTCAACGCCTGGGGTTCGGATCACGCCCCCTTCCTGCAGCAGAGAATTCCAGCGGTTCTGACTATCGAATCGGAATATTCGAGCAACCCGAATTACCATCAGGTAACCGATCTTATTGACAGCATCAATCAGGATCTTTGCCTGAATATCATTAGGCTCAACGCTGCAACCATGTTCGTTTATGGAATCAACCCCGAATAAAATCAGCGAAACCATGCATCAAATGAATCACACAGAATTCAGCGACGGCAAAACCAGCATCGATCAACTCAAGAAGCTTGTCGATGCATTCATCGATGAACGCGACTGGCACAAGTATCACACTCCCAAGAACATTGCGGTTTCGGTAGTTCTTGAAGCATCTGAGCTACTGGAGCACTTTCAATGGTCGCCGCCGGCCGAAGAAGAAATCGATCAGGCAAAAAAGCTGCAGATAAGTGAAGAAATGGCCGATGTAATGGCATATCTGCTAAGTCTTGCCAACGTTCTGGATATTGACGTATCCTCGGCGATGGCAGCGAAAATGCAGAAAAACAGGAAAAAATACCCGGCTGCTGAATTCAACGGTAACTGGAAAAAATCAAAAAACTGAGAAATCTTGCCAATGAAAGAGTTTATCTGGTCATGGATATTCTGGGGCTCGGTAGTATTCTGCTCCCTTCTTGCCACCAGCCTCATCATCGCTTACTGGCTGTATTCAACTGCGCCAGGCAATCCGCATACGCCGATCTTCGCCTCCGGTTTCGGTTTCAGCATGGGCTTTTTCGGCCTTGGCGCACTGCTGGTATTTGCTTTTGACCGTTTTTCGAAAAAAAACCTGATTTTTAAAGAAGTCGAAAACGAGTTTTTCAACAAGGTCATCAAGGAAATGCCCTTTTTCTTTTTTGCGGTTTTGTATTTCTTCTCACTTTCCGTTTACATGGGAATGTTTTTGATGGTTCTTTCTTACATAGAAACGGCCTGCACCTGAGAGCCATGAAAAGACTGCGAAAATTCCTGCAAAAGCTCGACATTTACCAGATTTTATCGCTGGTAATTCTGCTTTTCATGTTCTGGTTATCATTCGATTCGCGACCTTCGGAAATAAGAATCGGCGTGATTTTGCCCCTTTCCGGAAACGGTTCGGCGCGGGCAACCTCCCATGAGCGCGGCATCAGCCTTGCAGTAGAGCATGTCAACAAAACCAGCGGCATCAATGGCAAAAAATTGCGTATTCTCGTCAGAGACAACCAGGGCCAAGCGGTCAAAACCGCTGTGGTGACCCGCGACTTGATCTATGAAGATCAGGTTCTGGCGATTGTCGGCGGCATAAGCCCGATTAACAGTCGCGTCATTCAGAGTTTTGCAGAAAAAGCGCAGGTTCCTTTTTTGACCGCGCTGTGTACCCATTACGAGCTGACTGCTAACGGCAGCAGATACACTTTCAGAAGCATCAGCGATGACCGCAAACAATTCGAAGCCATCTGCGAATTTGCCAACCAGCGTTACAAAACCAGAAAACCGGCATTGATCTATGATCCAGTTCTTTACGGCTCCGACAGCGCCCAAAAATTCATCGAAGCGGCGTTAAAACATGGGCAGCAGGTGGTCAGCGCATTGACTTACCGTCCCGGAGCCCTTAATTTTCGCCAGCAATTCGATGTAATGCGTTCGACCAACCCCGATGCCCTGGTCATAATTGCCCCACCCCTTGAATCGGCGATGATTCTCAGACAGGCCCGCGAAAGCAGAATTTCACTGCCAATTCTCGGGATAAACCCATTTTCATCACAGGAATTCATCAATTTTGCCGGAATATATTCGGAAAGCACCATCTGCACCCTGCCGTTCAATTCAAGGCTGGGTGGGCAAAGAGCCGACTATTTTCTTTCAGAGTTTCTTGAAAAATTCGGTGTCGCCGCCGATGCCGATGCCGCAATGGGTTACGAAGCCATCATGTTGTCTGCTCTGGCCCTAAAAGCCGGCGAATATGACCGGCGCATCATCAAGGACTATCTCGCCTCGATGCACGGCTGGGAAAGCGTTACCGGATCTGGTGGTTTCGACCAGTTCGGCAACCAGGTCCGGCCGGCCGAAGTGGCCATCATCAAAGACCGTCAGAAAGTTCCGGTTAACCTGGAGGAACTGTTTTGAACGATAAATTGACCAACAGGCCTTCCCATGCGCTTTTCTGGCTGATTATTGCCGTAGTTGCCCTGGCCTTCTTTTTTGCCGGCGAGCGCAATCTTCCCGAACCGCAGCCGGCCATGAACAGCAAGCCGATTGCCGACGCCACCGATGCCCGTTCGGACACCCTTGTCGCCAGTCGAAAAATTACCGGCGACGAAAGTCGCGGCAGCCTGCAGATTCCTTTCAGCCAGCCAATAGCCACCGCGCGAGTGAATGACCTGCTCGTCGATACGCGCGGTACACTTTGGGTCGCCACCGAAGCCGGAATCTGCTCAATCAACAATGGCGAAGTCAAAGAATTTACCGAGGCCAAGGGAACCTTCCCGGCACCGCAGGCTGAATGCCTGGCCTTCGACGGGCAAAAGCTGTGGGTCGGCACTTTTTTCGGACTTTTTTCCATGACCAGATCCGGGCGCGTCGAAAAGCATGCAATCAGCACTTCCCCCGGCTCGGAAATCATTCTTGACCTCTACCACGACGGCATTTCGCTCTGGGTCGGCACTCAGGCCGGCGCGGCCTTCATGGATAAAGATGGAAAATTTGTCATAATCGACAGTAAAATCAGCAATGGCGGCATGCGAAACGACTGGTGCCAGAATATCATGCGCTTTGCCGGCTGGTTCGTCGTTGCTCACGACAGCGGAATCAGTTTCTGGAACACCGGCTTCAAGGCTTCAAATCCCGAATTCTGGAAAAATATCGACAATGCCAGATCGGGCATTATCAGGCCGGTTACCGGGCTGACTTTCGATGGCAAGCATATCTGGGTTGCCACCGCCCGCGGCGTGCTGTATCTGACCACGCCATTAGAGAAGCTTTTCTCAGAATCGGTATCGAATTTCATCAATTACACGACTGTTCATGGACTGCCCGATAATCGTGTCAACGCGCTCATTTCCCATCGAGGGTCGATCTGGGTCGGCACAAATGCAGGCCTGGCGCGAATCAGTGAGGATCGCATCCAGACAATCATGCCCGCCGATGGCAGCAGAGTTCCGCAAGTAAAAGCGCTGGCTGCCAGTGGCGACATACTCTGGTTGGGCACTGAGCGCGGCGTTCAATTTATCAATACTGCGATGGTGGAATGATGGCCGATCTTGCGACAATTGCCCGAATCGAAACTCTGCGCGACGAAATTAGACATCACGAATACCTCTATTTCGTCAAAGCCCAACCGGAAATAACCGATCAGGAATTTGACGCGCTGATGCGCGAATTGATTGAGCTCGAGCGCCAGTTTCCCGAACTGGTTGCGCCCGATTCGCCGACACAAAGAGTTGGTGAAGCCGTTACCTCGTTCAATACGGTCCGGCACCGCGTGCCGATGATGAGCATCGACAATTCCTATTCTATCGGCGATGTCGCCGAATGGTTGGGCCGGCTTGAAAAGATGGCCGGTCAAAGCGTTTTTCCGATAGTTGCCGAATTGAAAATAGATGGAGTTTCGGGTTCGTTCAGCTACGAAAAAGGGGTTTTCACGGCTGCAGCAACGCGCGGCAACGGAATCGAAGGAGATCTGATCACTGAAAATGCCAGAACGATTCGCAGCTTGCCGCTGAAAATCAACTCTGAGCTCAATCTCGACATCAGAGGTGAGATTTATACGCCACGCTCGGTTCTGGTGCGCCTTAACGAGCAAAGAGCAGCAGAAGGGGAAGAACCTTTCAAAAACTGCCGCAACCTGACCGCCGGAACGATCAAATCACTCGATCCGGCCGTTGCGGCATCGCGCAGCCTGCAAACCATGGTTTACGGCATTGCCCAGGCCGATGAACTCAACTTCAGGAGCCATTCACAATCCTTAAAATTTCTTGAAGACAACGGCTTCAAAATTAATTTTGCTTATAAAATCTGCCATTCTCTCGAAGAAATTCGTGGTTTCATCGATGAAATCGAGCAGAAACGCCGCGGCTTCGATTTTGACATCGACGGTATAGTTCTTAAGGTTGATGATCTTCACCTGCAGCAGGAACTGGGTGCTACCAGCAAAGCCCCGCGCTGGGCGCTTGCCTACAAATACCCCCAGGAAAGAGCTGTTTCCCGACTTCAGGAAGTTATCTGGCAGGTTGGCCGTTCGCAGTTGACACCGGTGGCGGTGCTCGAACCAGTCGAACTTGGTGGCACCACCGTTTCCAGGGCTTCGCTGCACAATATCGATCAGATCAGAGAGAAAGACATTCGCCTTGGCGACGCGGTTGTGGTCGAGAAGGCCGGTTACATCATCCCATATATTGTTGAGGCGCTGGCAGAAAGGCGCACCGGCCAGGAGACTGAAATCACTCCCCCTGAATTCTGCCCGGCATGCCAGGGTCCAATAAGGGTTACCAATGCTATCGACAGCGAAGAAACCACTCAGGTCAGCTGTGACAATCCGGCCTGCCCCGGAGTAGTTTCGCGGCGCGTACTGCATTTCATCACCCAGCTCGAAATAGAAAATTTTGGCCCCCAGCTCGTCGACCAGCTCATTGAAAAAAAGATAATCGCCCAGGTTGAAGACATTGTCGATCTACAATTCATGACTCTGCTGAACCTTGAGCGCATGGGCGAAAAGTCGGCAGAAAAAATCGTCGCCAACATCGGGGCAGCGGCCAACGCCCGCCTGGGGCAGCTTATCTCCGCTCTGGGCATCGCCAACGTCGGTATCGTCATCGCCGACAAGATAGCCGCTTTTTTCAATCAATCCCTGGCAAGGTTTCTCGAAGCAGATCGTGAAACGCTGATGAAAGTCGATGGGATAAGCCACAAAGTTGCCGACAATATCATCGAGTTCATTCATTCGCCGACAAACACAGGTCTGATCGACCGACTTCGGCAATGGTGGCACGGCCCCGACCCCAGCCAGCTTCCGACCCAGGAGAATCGTCTTGAAGGCAAGGTTTTCGTGGTAACCGGAGAAGCTGAAATAGGCCGAAAACAGATTGAAAAAGCAATCAAGCATTATGGTGGCCAGGTAAAAAGTTCGGTTTCAAAAAATACCGATTTTCTTCTGATCGGCTCCAAAGAAACTGAAGACTTCAGTTCAAGCAAAAAGAACAAAGCCATCGAACTCAAAGTTCCCATCATCGACGAATGGAATTTTTTTGAAATGGTTGGTACAGACATTGAAACAATCAAAAACCTACGGTAATGTCAGCGAGGTTTTCGCCTCGATTCAAGGCGAAGGCCTTTATATTGGAACCATGCAGCTGTTTATCAGGCTAGCCGGCTGCACGCTTGGCTGTAAACGCTGCGAGCTCAAAGACTACCAGCAGAACCCCGAGTCATTTTCCATCAGACCCTGGCCGGGATTGCGCAATCATCGAATCGTTAACCCGGTCTCGCCGGAAAAGCTGCTAAGCCGACTCGATAACTTTTTTGAGCTAAAGGATTTCTATTGTATTTCCATACTTGGCGGCGAGCCTCTTCAGCAACCGGAATTTCTCGAAGAGTTCCTGCCCATGCTTCGGAAACGTGATCTTAAAGTTTTTACCGAAACCAGTGGTCTGTTGCCCGACGAATTTGTCAGGCTTTACCCATTGATCGACTACTGGTGCGTCGATTTGAAAATTTCCCGCGCCTGGGGTTTCAATGGCAAACTTCGCAAAAAACTCGAAAAGATTCTTTCGGTCGCCGGACCGGAAAAAACCTACTTTCGCATTCTTCTTGATTCGAATGATGATTCTGAAGCCATACTAAACCAGATCGCAGGCCTCGACTTCAGCCGATTCAACTGCATTATCCAGCCTTTTGCCTACGCTCCGTCGCATGTTAACGACTGGGATACCAACACAATTCTCGAATGGATAAAGCTTTTCAAGCCCTGTTTTCGTGAAGTCAGATGGATACCACAGGTTCATAAACTGTTGCGAATTATCTAGAATTACTGTATTTTATTGTGCTAGTTAGATTTATTATATCAAGCCTTGAAAAGTCGGTGAAATTATGTCTCTAAATGACAAGCTCTTTCTGCCAAAAGAAACGGTATGCCCGGTCTGCGAAAAGACCTTTACCCGTTACCTGTTACGTAAAAAACAGTTCAGTCTCGACAAACGCGATATCGATTATCGCCCAGTCTATCTAGGTTCAATCAACCCGAGATATTTCAATGTATGCCTGTGCCCGCATTGTTTTTATGCCGGCGAAGATAAATATTTCTGCCCGGTTATGAGTGTCGAAGATCAGCGCAAAAAAGCTCTGCTCGACAGTCATCGCTCACAATGGGATGCCGCCAGCCGCGTTCGCGCTGCATCAAGTGGTCAGCAAATCTGGAAAGATGTCGAATCGGAAAAGCTCAAAGAGCTTACTCCGACCAACATTGCCATTTTGCGCAAGATTTCTCCCCTGCTGAGCAAAGTCGCCTCCAATCTTATTGCCAAAGAAAAACCCCTCAACGAACTGCAGAAAGAATGTGATCTCGACACCTGCGTTCGCCAATGGGAACTGGCCGCAATTTGCTACAAAGCCCGCAAGGCCAACCACCGCATTCTCGGTTACACCTATCTCAACGCGGCCTGGACCGCCAGAGACGCCGCCGAGCAAACCGAAAATGCCGAAGCAAAAGAACGCTACAAGGCCTATGAAAAAGCCTACCTCACCGAGGCCGCTTCATTTTTGACCATTACCAATATGGCTACCAGCGTTGAAGATGCTTTTATGCCCGATGGCACGAGGATTCCCAAAGAAAACATACCTCAGTCAAGGGTTTTCGAAATCATGTACATTCTTGCCGGCGTCTATCGCCTTCTCGGCAAGATGGAAGAAAGCAACAAATACCTGGAGCAGATTATCTACGGCAGTCAGAACGCCCAGGGCATAATCCTCTGGTTTGTTAACCAGGCACGAGAAATGCGCCAGGATGAAACGGCGCAAAAGAATCTGCCGATTCCTCAGGAAGAGCCTGAAGAAGATGATGAATATTGATTCAAAATGTATCGGCAAGCGCAAAGGTGGCCTGAAAACCGTCATTGCCTTGCTGGTGCTTTTGTTGGCCCTATTTGCCGGAATAGTGCTCAATGGCAGCCTGGTCCAGGAAAAGCAGGCTTCCCTGCTAAATAGCGCTTATGCCGCCTTCAATCAGGCAGATTACGAAAAAGCCCTTCAGCTGTTCAATGAGGCCAGGGGAACTTATACCTTCACCCTTAAAGCCTATCGCATGGTTCGCTCCGGTGAATACGTCAATGCCAACGACCTTGGCGAGATCGTAATCAGCACCTGTCTGGCAGCTATTTATGACAGTCTCTTCCAACTTGAAGAAGCACCGGTATGGGTTGGCCGGTCTAAAGAGCAGCTTGCGGCAATTACCGACCAGAATCGCAAAGCTGAGCTTGAACAACTCGTGAAAACTGCCGGAGCCGCCTCCGATCTTTGTCGACTATTTGCCGAAGGTGACATCGAGAATGCCCTGAAAGAGCTAAAAAAGGTCGAACAAAGCTCTTTGCCGGGCGATCAGGATTTTTTCATCTTTGAAATCCGCTTTCTTATTGCCTGTGGCAAAGCCCTTGAAGAACCGTTGATTCTCAACCAGGCCCGTGAGTTGCTTTTCTTCGCAACCACCGATGCCGGAATCAACAACGACAAAACCCAAAAGCTCTGGGGAATTTTGACCAATTGAGTGAGCGCTTTAACCCGCACAGTATGCAGAAACAGGCCAGAAAATGGCCTGTTTCTGTTTCCATCTCCAATCTGAATGAAGACGTCAAGGCCCGATTCGCGCAATGCTCCAATGGTAATTTAGCCCGCATTGTCGCCCTGAACACCCACGAATACGGCATTGACGCAGAACTCGTTGAGGAATACGGTATCGATGCCTGTCGAATCGCCGTTTTTTCCGCCCAGAAAAAAGAGAAACCGCAAATGCTTCTGGAAAGCGCCTATAAATGGCTGGCACGACAATATAGCAGCATTGAACAATCGCAAGGCCATTTTTCAGCGGCGGTCTGGCTCGAAGCCTTTTATCAGGCCAGAGACCAGGTATGCCTACGTGATCATCTTTATTCGGGATTGGCAAGTGTTCGCCGGGCCGCCCGTCTTTCGCCTTTGTGCCAACAAATGTCGGTCGACGAAACAAATCTCGCCGGACTCTGTATTTATCCGTTTGCCCCGGTTTTTGCCCTGCATCTTCTTCAGCCACTCAGATTGATAAAGAATCTGCAGGAGTTGACCCTGAACCTCCCAGGCCTGCTGCCGGTAAGATATCGCATCGAAAAGGGTGGCTGGCAATGGAGCGTTTTTTGCCGTGAAGACTTTGAAAAAGAACCGATGCAGAGTCTTTTGCAAAGGAAAATGATCAGGAAAGCCTGCATGAACAAAGAAGCCCGCCTCGAAAAAACCGACGAAGGACTGGTAATATGTTTGAATTAAGCAGCTCAGAGCTCAAGCAGGCAAAAATCCTGACCATGATTCCTCTGCTGCTTGGACTCATCTGGTCATGGTTACCCGAACCGGCCTTGTCTCCTTCTGTGGCTGTTCCAGCCGGCCAGGCAGAGATCACCATCTCTTCTCTGGAAAAACCTCAGGTTCAGCAGGTAGTTGAACTCCACCGGCTCCAGCCGGACCACGTCTTCATCAACCAGGCCGACTTCAATCAACTGCTTGTTTGCCCCGGTATCGGCACGAGCACCGCCAACAAAATTCTTCTTGAGCGCAGCTTTGGCAATTTTTCCGACTGGCGCGATCTTAAAGACAGGGTCAAAGGTATTAGTGACGCCAAGATTGAAAAACTTCAGGAAGCAGGAGTAAGACTCAACCCTTGAGTCAAAATTTTGTTTAAAATGAAAGCAAAAAACAAAGGAACCCAAAATATCAGGCCGGAAATTTTGCCTTTCTTCGTCGCATTCTTCATCATCGGCCTGAAGTTTTCGCAGCTTTTTGCCGCAGATTATTCGATTCTTTTCTTTTTTGTTGCTTTCGGAGCGTTGATCGCCTCCTCCCTTCTCCATGAAAAACCAGCAATGACAAGGTTTTTTGTCGCAATGGCGATTATTTTTTCCGGACTCTTTTATGGCAATCTCCGGATCTGCCCCGAGGTTAATTCGGGAGAACTTCGCCTTTTTGACCAGAGCCAGGGCAGCCTGACCGGGATTTTTTCGGGCGAATACCGACAATATAAATCAGGCGCAATCGGTCTGCGGCTTAGAAACGCCCATCTTGAAACTGCTTCACAAACCATCGCCATTCCCGGCAGCGTCTTTTGCCAGGTAAAAAACGCCGAGACCATTCCTGAACCCGAACAAAAGTATCGAGTTACCGGGCATTTTCTCTTCAGCCCAAACTTGCGGCAACCCAGGTTTAAGGCAATTTCAATTGAACACTTGAGCAACCGCAGCGCTCTGCATGCTTTCGGAGGCAAAGTGCAGCGACGCCTGCGCGACGGATTGAACATGGTTTTGCCGACCCGTCATGCAGCAATCGCCACCGGCTTTCTTCTTGGCGACACCAGCCGCCTCGATCGCCATGACCGTCAGCTGTTCCGGGAAACGGGCGTATCGCATCTGCTCGCTGTTTCCGGGCAACATTTGATGGTTTTGAGTATGGTGCTGGCGGCAATGCTTCATTTAACCAGAGTTCCCCCCGTTTCACGCAGTATCTTCATCTGCCTGTTTTTAGTCGCCTACGCTTTTTTAACCACAGGTTCTGCATCCATTATTCGCGCTTTAACCATGTATATCGTCACCGCCTTCGTTTTTCATTTTGAAGCGGCTCCATCATCGATCAGGCCGCTGAGCATTGCCGCGTTGATCATTCTGCTTTACGACCCGGCGCAGATTATGGAACCGGCTTTTATATTCAGCTTTGGCGCGGTTGCCGGAATCATCCTGTTGCGGCGGATGTTCGAACAGT
The DNA here is from genome assembly GCA_964613435.1 of uncultured bacterium. Taxonomy (GTDB): domain Bacteria; phylum Muiribacteriota; class Ozemobacteria; order Ozemobacterales; family Ozemobacteraceae; genus DYKG01. Next base: position 3,280 of record CAZTHA010000062.1, on the reverse strand, counting down.
TGCTGATGCGCCTGAAGTTGGGTAAAACTCTGGCCCGTTATATTGGCGTAACTGCCGCCGCCAACATCGCGGTAATGCCCCTTTCGGCCATGTTTTTCGGTGCATTCTCACTGATTGCAATTCTGGTAAACCCAGCGATCGTCTGGATGTTTTCGATTATCCTGCCAGCCGGGTTCCTGGTTGGCGCAGTTGCCGCATTTTCGCCCGAATACGGGTTATTTCTGGCTCCAGGCCTTTCGTTACCACTCGAGGGCATGCTTTATCTGCTTGAATGGGCCCAGAATCTTCCCGGTGCCTACGTTTATCTGGGCAATCTTCCGGGAATTGCCGTTGCGATTTTTTACGCCGGGCTTCTGACCCTGGCCGGGCGTTGGAACCGTTCGAAACTTCCTAGCGCAACCAGCTCTACTGCTCGTCCGAATGACAATCTGACTGATGCTGCCCGATCAACCAATGCTGGCAGCCAGATACGCGAACCTCAGATCGGGGCCAAAGCAGCCGTAGGAAAATATTCCGCCGGGCCCGACCACGTTGCCATCACATTCAATCGCGAGCAGACCAATCCATTTAAAGACCCGGAACTGATACGGTCTCTGGACGGTATTCTGCTTTCATGCAAACGCCGATCGCTAAAAAGTACAGTTCCAGCCGGAGAGGTCGATTTCAATCCCCAATTACTGAGCCTGGAAAACCAGAATCTCTTTTATCAACTGCTTGATCTTGACCGCAAAGTCCTCAACGAAGAGAACTATCGGCTGATTCAGGCACAGATTTTTCTGCTGGCTCTGGCCGGCGGGGAAATACTCGCCAGAATTTCCACGCATTTGCGTCCGCCCCCTGACCCAGCCGACTTCAACATCGACTTTGTCGTCAAAGATCGTTTTCTGGCAATGGCCCTGCTGGGTGACCGCCTTCTTGCCTCATCACTGCTGACCCGGACCAGCAATCAGCATTTCATGCTGCTGATGTCTCGCGGCCAATCATTGTTTTCACGGGCAAGAAGTCAACTGCAACGTTTCGTTAAAAGAAACGACGCTGAAATGCTCGAGCAGCACTTCGCCCTGCGCCGCGATCTTCTCTCCTGGCTCAATGAGTTTCTCGAATTCGACCATGAATATAGAAAAACGGCATCACAGGAACCCTTATGAAATTATTGATTAAAATAACTACTTTATTTTTTCCGGCACTGGCGATTTTTCTTCTGCCGCAGTTACGCAACGACCTCGATCAATATTTTGCCGTCGCCCTGATTATCTTGTCTCTTTCGGCAGTGATGTCTTACTACCGATCGGCTGAAGGGACCCTGAAAAATCTGGCGAAAACCTATCTGCTTGGCACATGCCTGGCCTACGCCATGCTCATGCTCTGTATATTTTTCCCGGTTGGCGGTTTTATCGCCCAGCCTCTACATATTGAGCATTCTGATGAAAATGCCGAAGCAATTCTGGTCATGGCTTCAGGGGCCACTCTGGCTAAAGATCCGGGACTTAGCGGCTATCAAAGAGTTTTGCACGGCATAGAGCTTCTCAAAAAAAATCGCGCGCCGCTTTTGCTGGTAAGCACCGGGTTCAGTGACGAGACCGGTTTTGCTGAAGCAAACTGGGTCGCCAGCCTGACCCATCTGTGTCAGGTCGAACCTGAGCACCTGCAGATTTTTCGCAGTGAAAGGATTAGAACCAGCAAAACCGAAGCCGACTATGCGATCGAGCGCCTTGGGCAATTGGGAATCAAACGCATTCTGCTCGTGACCAGCGGCTCGCACTTGCTTCGCGGCAAAAAGGTTTTTGAAAAGCTTGGAATCCAGGTTCTGCCTGCTCCATGCCACAGTTCTGCCGGGCTCTACTACTCGATGGGACACTATCTAAGGTCGCTGGATGCGACTTTGCACGAGTGGATCGGGTTAATTTATTACCGACTACGAAATTTTATTTAAATTTTCAAAAATAAATTTCCCATTTTTGCTTTTCCCTTGATTTAAGAGTGAGGTTTGAAAATTAACTCATAAATCTGGAGGGAAAAATGGTAAGTATGAATCGCGTAATCCTGGCCGGCAATCTAGCTCGTGACCCTGAACTGAAAGAAGTCAGCAATGGCAATTCGATGACCACTTTTCCGGTGGCGGTCTCACGCCGCTGGAAAAACACCCATGGCGACGCCGAAAAGCAAACATCTTTCTTCCGCATCGTTGTCTGGAATTCGGTGGCAGTCAATTGCGCCCGCTACCTTAAGAAAGGTCGACCGGTTCTTGTCGAAGGCCGACTCGAAACCAGGTCTTTCACCGCAGATTCCGGCGAAAAGAAATACATTACCCAGATTGTTGGCGACTCGGTGACCTTCCTCGAAAAACCTCAGGCAGGAAGCGATGCCGAGAGCGGTCCGGCAATTTTCTGACAAAAAAATAGAAATTTTGTGCACGTCTCGCCGTTTTGCATTTATAATAATGACAGAACGGCGAGGCAACACATGAAAAAACAGTATAAATTACGCATCTTCGACTTTCTGAACTGCTTGTCCGACATTCTCGACTGGATAAGTCCGGTTCTGAACGACCACCATAAGCAGGTAGCGCTGATTTCAATGCGACTGGCCGAAGCACTGGAATTGCCGGTAATTGAACAGAACGAAATTGTCTGCGCCGGCATTCTTCATGACATCGGTGCAATTTCACTGGCCGAACGCATGGAAACCATGAAGTTCGAAAACACTACCGGTCAGGCTCATGCCGAACTGGGTTACTACCTGATCAATATCTTCGAGCCAATGAAAAAGGCCGCCGACATGATCAGATTTCACCATGTCCCCTGGGAAAGCGGACAAGGCAGATTTTATCAGGGTTGGCAGGTTCCGCTCGGCAGCCGCATTCTATTTCTGGCCGACCATATCGCCCTTTTGATCAAAAAAGACCAGGAAATCCTCGGTCAGATCGAAGAAATTAAGAGCAGAATTACCACTGAAACCGACAATTTGTTTGAACCGGCATTGGTCGATGTTTTTCTCAGCCTTGCCGATAAAGAGTATTTCTGGCTCGACCTGGTTTCACCATTGATTGGCAAACAGCTTGAACAATCGGTCAAACTCGAAGCCATCTTTCTTAACAACCGCGACCTGCTTGCGTTTTCAAGCTTGATCAGACGTATGATCGACTTTAGAAGCCCATTTACCGCGACCCATTCGAGCGGAGTCTCGGCTACCGCTGAATTTCTCGGCAAACTTGCCGGACTCAACGAAAGCGAATGTTTCGAACTGAAAGTTGCCGGTTACCTGCACGATCTCGGCAAGT
>CAZTHA010000061.1:0-16237 GCA_964613435.1 uncultured bacterium | reverse complement strand
AGGAGAACACCAATGGCAGATAAAGAAATTACAATCAAATTGATTAAAAGCTCCATTGGCGCCTCAGAGCGTCAGAAAAACACCCTTAAAGCGCTCGGTCTTCGCAAGATGCAGCAGGTTGTAACCCACAAGGCTACACCGCAGATTCTTGGTATGGTCGAAAAAATTCAGCGCTGGGTCGAAGTACAGTAAGGAGACCTGGAAATGTTGAACCTCGGTAATCTCAAAAAGGCCAAAGGGTCTGTCAAAGACAAAAGAAGAGTAGGGCGAGGCAAAGGTTCAGGCATGGGTAACCAGGCTACAACCGGCCATGACGGACAGAAATCCCGCTCCGGCAAGCCTCATCCATACGCAGGTTTCGAAGGTGGCCAGATGCGTCTAGTGCGCATTCTGCCCAAACGTGGTTTCACTCCCCCTAATCGGGTTGAATACAACGTAGTAAACCTTGCCGATCTGGAAAAAGCCTTTGAAGCCAACTCAGAAGTAACACTCGAGCTGATGGTTGAAAAAGGTCTGGTAAAAAATCTGAAGAAACCGGTCAAAATTCTGGCCCGTGGTGAAATCAGCAAAGCCATGACTGTTAAAGCCAATCAGTTTTCCAATTCCGCCAAAGACAAAATCGAAAAAGCTGGTGGAAAAGCGGAGGTGATCTAATTGCTTCAGAGCCTGTCGAACTCCATGAAGATTCCGGAACTCCGGAATCGAATCCTTTTCACCCTTGGCATGATTCTGGTTTTCAGAATCGGAACGCATATTCCAACCCCCGGGGTTGATGCCAAGCTTCTAACCCAGAACCTGCCATCTTCTGAACTGTTCAGCTTCCTGAACATGTTCTCCGGTGGTGCATTGAGAAGATTCTCAGTATTCGCACTCGGAATTGCCCCTTACATCAACGCATCAATCATTATGCAGTTGCTTGTATACGTTATTCCCTATTTCGAACACCTTGCCAAAGAAGAGGGCGAAGAGGGCCGAAAACTGATCAGTCAGTACACTCGGTATGGAACAGTTCTCATAGGTGCTTTGCAGGCACTCGGTATCAGCTTCATGCTTGAGCGCTATCAGGTCGTACCCAATCCCGGCCTGGCATTCAAATTGATGGCTGTTATCACTCTAACCGCTGGAACCGCGTTTATCATGTGGCTCGGAGAGCAGATGACCGCACGCGGCATAGGAAACGGTATTTCAATCCTGATCACTGCAGGTATCCTGGCAGCTTTGCCGGAAGCCGTAGTGCAGCAGATTGCCCTGTTCTCAGGCGATGCTCACGATGTCGTTAAAACCATCTTCCTGGTTATCTTTGCAGTAGCAACCATCATGGCTATCGTTTATGTTCAGGACGGCGTTCGTAAAATTCCGGTTCAATATGCCAAGCGTGTGGTTGGTCGCCGCGTCTATGGTGGGCAGAACACTTATATCCCCCTGCGGGTAAATCAAGCCGGCGTAATTCCCGTGATTTTCGCCAGTTCGATTCTAATGTTCCCGGCAATGGTCTTGAATTGGGTTCAGACTCTTGAATTCATGCAGCCACACCTTGGGAAATGGTGGGTTAACTGGTTGTTGAACATTTTCAACTACAATACCGCTACCTACATCATCATCTATGTGGCGCTGATCATCTTCTTTACCTATTTCTACACCGCGATCACTTTCAACGTTCAGGATCTCGCCGATAACATGAAGAAATACGGCGGCTTCATTCCTGGTATCAGAGCCGGACAGAAAACCGTTGAATTTCTAGAAAGAACCGTTTCGAGAGTTACTCTCGCCGGTGGCGTCTTCCTGGCAGTCGTATCTGTCATCCCGAACTTCCTGATCAGTTTCATGAACGTCACGTTCTACTTTGGTGGAACAGCACTTCTGATCGTGGTCGGCGTTGCCATGGATACCATGCGTCAGCTTGAATCACATCTGGTAACTCGCCACTATGAAGGATTCATGAAGAAGAAAGGTCTGCGATGACCGATCGGAATCTGAATCTGATTTTCCTGGGCCCTCCGGGTGCCGGCAAAGGCACCCAGGCCAAACAGGTTGTTGATAAATATTCAATTCCGCAGATTTCAACTGGAGACCTGATGAGAGCCGCTGTCTCATCAGGTTCTTCTCTTGGTGAAGAGTTGAAGTCTTATATGCAGGCAGGCGCTTTGGTACCAGACAATCTGGTTCTTGAAATACTCCTGGAACGCATCGGCCACGAAGATTGCGCCAGAGGTTTTCTTCTGGATGGTTTTCCGCGAACCGTTGCCCAGGCTGAAGAACTTGAAAAGGCCCTGCAAAAAAGGAACGCGCCATTGTCCGGCGTTATTTCCATCGATGTTCCTGATCAGGTTTTAACCGGCAGACTAACTGCCCGCCGAATCTGCAGTAAATGCAGTGCCAGCTATCATCTGGAATTTTTAAAGCCAATACAGGAAGGAATCTGTGATCGCTGTGGTGGTGAATTATACCAACGCAAGGATGATTCAGAGGAAGTAATCAAAAATCGCCTGAAAGTTTATCATGATCAAACCGCTCCTTTGGTAGATTTTTACCAGAAGAAAAAAATTCTTTATCCGGTCGACGGAAATAAAAAAATTGACATGATTTTTCAGGAAATCTGTGATATAATCGATAGACTGAATTCGCCTTGATTTCCATAAAATCACGTCAGGAAATTGATTTGATGCAGGAAAATGGCCGAATTCTTTCGGTCATTCTTACTAAGGTTAAACATCAGGCCAAACCCGGTGTTTCTACCAAGGAACTGGCAGACTATGCTCTAGAGCTTATGACCCAGGAAAAATGCCGACCGGCATTTCTTGGATATCGAGGCTTTCCGGGCGTGATCTGTGTCAGCGTTAATGAAGAAGTCGTTCACGGCATACCCAGTGAAAACCGGATATTGCAACAGGGAGACCTGGTTAAGATCGACATCGGCATCCGGAAATACGGGTTTTACGCTGACATGGCAGAGACCGTCTATCTTGGCCGGGAAGTCCCGCCCGAAATAGAAACCCTCATAAAGACGACAAAGGACGCCTTAAAGGCTGGAATTTGTAACGCCATTGCTGGCAATACTTTGGGAAAAATTTCACAAGGAATTCAAAATGCAGTGGAGATGCGGGGTCTGTCAGTTGTTAGAAGATTTGTAGGCCATGGGATCGGCAGATCATTGCATGAGAAACCGCCAGTGCCCAACTTCGGTCCTGAAACACAGGGGCCGCGGCTCGAAGTAGGCATGGTACTCGCAATCGAACCCATAGCTACGAATGGGGACCCGGAAGTCCTGATAAAAGAGGACGGCTGGACGGCAGTTACCAGGAGTGGGAAACTGTCGGCGCACTTTGAACACATGGTTGCTGTGACGGAGAGCGGTCCAAAAATACTTACCTCAACCTGCCAGGCGGGTTAAAAAGAAAGGGCAAAAGTCGAAAAATGAGCAAAGGTGATACCATTCAGGTTAACGGAAAGGTTCTTGAGCCTCTTCCAAACGCCATGTTCAAGGTAGAACTTGAAAATGGTCACATGGTTCTCGCTCACATCTCTGGAAAAATGAGAATGCATTACATTCGCATCCTTCCCGGAGACAAGGTCACAGTTGAGTTGACACCCTATGATTTGACCCGTGGGCGAATTGTTTACCGCTTCAAGTGATCCCTGGATGCGGTAAAAATTTTCCAGGAGGAAAGAAAATGCGTGTAAGGGCATCAGTAAAAAAGATTTGTGAAAAGTGTAAAATTATCAAGCGTCGTGGAATTATTCGCATAATCTGCGACAATCCCCGTCACAAGCAGAGACAGGGCTAAGATTCAGGAGGAAAAGTATGGCTCGTATAGCAGGCGTCGATCTACCTCGCAACAAGAGGGTAGAAGCAGCTCTTCCGTACATTTACGGTATTGGCTGGACAACTTCACGCCAGATTCTTGAAAAAACCAAAATTAATCCCGACACTCGCGTCAAAGATCTTACCGAAGACGAAATTTCAATGATCAAAAAGATCCTTGAATCAGAATTTCGTGTAGAAGGCGATCTGCGTCGTGAAGTTTCCATGAACATCAAGCGTCTCATGGAAATCGGCTGCTACCGCGGTCTCAGACACAGAAAAGGTCTGCCACTTCGCGGTCAGAGAACTAAAACTAACGCTCGCACCCGCAAAGGTCCGAGAAAAGCCATTAGAAAAGGCAAATAAGCCGTTTCTAAGGATGTAAACTGATTTAAAGGAGCATAAAATGGCTAAATCAGGAAGTAAGTCCAAAGTGCGGACCAAAAAACGCGAAAAGAAAATAGTAGCTAAAGGTCAAGCACACATTCAGGCAACTTTCAATAACGTAATCGTTACCATTACTGACATGAACGGTAATGTACTGTGCTGGTCTTCATCAGGATCCAACAGTTTCCGTGGATCCAGAAAATCTACCCCGTATGCCGCCCAGGTTTCTGCCGAAGTCACTGCCAAACGCGCACTTGAATTCGGAATGAAAGAAATCGAAGTATTTGTCGCTGGCCCCGGAATGAGCCGCGAATCAGCAATTCGCGCCCTGCAGAACAATGGTTTGCAGGTTACTGGAATCAAAGATGTTTCCGGGATTCCGCACAATGGTTGTCGCCCACCAAAGCGACGCCGCGTCTGATGGAGGTATACCATGGCTAGATACACAGGTTCAGTTTGTCGACTTTGTCGCCGTGAAGGCGATCAGCTTTTCCTCAAAGGTGCCCGCTGCTACACCGAAAAATGTGCGTTCAAACGCCGCGCAACCATTCTTGGCGTTCATGGCGCAGACAGAATGCGCAAAAAACAGACTGGTTATGAAATCCAGCTGCGCGCAAAACAAAAAGTAAGAAGAACTTACGGAATTCTGGAATCACAGTTCCGCAAGTATTATGACATCGCTAACCGCAAAGAAGGTAATACAGGGATTAACCTTCTGCACCAGTTAGAAACCAGACTCGATAACGTCGTATTCCGCATGGGTTTTGGAATTTCCCGCGCACAGGCCCGTATGTGGGTAACTCAGGGACATTTCGAAGTTAACAACCGCAAATGCAATATTCCAAGTTATCAGCTCAGACCCGGCGATGAAGTCCGACTCCTCGAAAACAGTAAAGTAAGAAAAACTGTTAAGGATATCATTGAAATTTCTTCAAGCCGCGACGAAACTCCATGGCTGGAAGTAGACAAAGAAAACCTCAAAGGTAAATTTGTAACTCTGCCAGAAAGATCTCAGCTTGATCCGAAGATTCAGGAACACCTGATCGTTGAGTTCTACTCTCGCTAACCTTTTAAGGAGGCTTTGTAGCGTGATTGAAATTAATCGACCCAAAATAAAATATTCTGAAGGTGAAGACGAAAACCACGGCATCATAACCCTCGAACCACTCGAAAGAGGTTATGGTCAAACTCTCGGCAATGCTTTCCGCAGAGTTCTGCTGGCTTCACTTCCCGGTTCTTCTGTATGCGGAGTTAAAATTGACGGCGTTCTGCATGAATTCTGCAGTATCCCCGGTGTTGTTGAAGATGTTACTGCCATCATTCTTAATCTCAAGAAGCTGGTAGTGAATCTGGAAACCGAAGAACCTCTTACCGTTCGTCTCGAAGTTAAAGGACCTGCCGATGTTACCGCCGCCGATATCCAGAGTCATCCTGACCTGCAGATTATCGATGAAGACGTACATATCGCCCAGGTTACCGGCGACATCACTCTCGGCATGGATATAACCTTCCGCCGAGGACGCGGTTATGTTCTGGCAGAAGATCAACAGGATCTTCATCAGGCAATCGGCACTATCCTTGTCGACTCGCAGTTTTCTCCGGTTACCAAAGTTCAATACAACGTAGAAGATGCCCGTGTAGGCCAGGATATCAACTTTGATAAACTGAATCTCCACGTTTGGACCAACGGCAGTATGCAGCCGGCAGAAGCAGTAGAGCTTTCCGCCAAATTCCTGCGTGCTCACGTTGATCTGTTCCAGGCACTCGAAGAAGAAATCGTCGACAACCAGGCCGGCAAACCGACCCATAAGGAAGAGCTGGTTATGGTTTCCGCCCAGAAGCAGGAAGCACCTCAGAAGGGTCATCTCGATATTCTCATCAAGGATCTTGAATTCTCAGTTCGTTCTAGAAACTGCCTCAAGAAAGCCGGCATCCAGACTCTGGGTGAACTGGTCAACAAGAAGGTTTCTGAATTGCTCGAAATCAAAAACTTTGGTAAGAAATCATTGAAGGAAGTTCGGGAAAAACTGGGTCAGTTCAATCTCAGTCTTCCTGATGACGACGATACCGCCGGAGGTAATGAAGAATGAGACATCTCAAAATTGGACGCAAATTTGGAAGAGAATCACACCAGAGAAAGGCTTTGTTCCGCTCTCTGTGCACTTCTCTCGTAAAATATGAAAAAATCGAAACTACTTTGCACAAAGCCAAAGATTTGCGCAGAGAAATTGAAAAAGCCATCACCATTGCCAAAAAACTACATGGCATCAAAGGTGAAAATGAGCAGCACACCAGAGCTCTCAAGGCTTCAAAAAGAACCCTTCTTGAAGGTTTCTTCCATGGCTGTGGCGACAAAGAAATTCTTGGCCGCGACAATATCAAAAAATATCTGTCTAACCTGACCAAAGAAAATCGTGAAGCCGCTGAAAAATACATGGCTGACCCTGAAAAGAATGAAAAGCCCTCTTTCATCGTTGACTACATTCCCTCAACCTGCACCAGAACAGTAAAAGGTAACGATGGCAAAGAAGTTAAACGCGAAAGAAAAAATGCTCAGAAAATTCTGCGCGTAGAAGGCACGATCACTAAGCTGGTTAATCGGATCGCCCCTCGCTTTGATGGCGTAACCGGTGGCTACACCCGTATCTACAAGCTTGGCAATCGTCGCGGCGACAACGCCGAAATGGCAATCATCGAATTCACCAAATAATCAGGTAATTCAATGATTCTATTTGACCGGGTTTCTTTCCGGTACAAAGAGAACCAGGAAACCTCCTTCAATATTGAGGAGGTTTCCTTTTCTTTAGTTCAAAATCAAATCTACGGCTTTGTCGGTGGAAATGGCAGTGGCAAATCAACTGTTGCCAGGCTTATCGCCGGACTTCTCAAACCTTGCTCGGGCAGTATTAAGGTTTGCGATGTTAATACCTCTGATGATGATGCCCAGATTCATCGCAAAGTTGGGATTATTTTTCAAAACCCTGACAATCAAATAGTTGGAACCACAGTTGAAGAAGACATTGCCTTCGGTCTCGAGAATCTGGCAGTTCCTCAAGGCCAAATCCCTGAAAAGATTCAGGCAGCAGCAACTGAACTCGGCCTGGAAAAATTCTTGCACCGCCCAGTTCATCATCTTTCTGGCGGACAAAAGCAACTTTTGTGCATTGCCTCGGTTCTGGTAATGGAACCCGAATGGCTTATTTTCGATGAGCCAACTTCGCATCTCGACCCCTGGTCGAGAAGAGAGTTCTATCAAATCGTTAGAAAACTCCTTGCAAAGCGCAGGCCTGGCATTATAATTATTTCCCAGATTCCAGAAGATTTTGCTATTTTTGATGAAATCAAAGTTTTTTCCGGGGGTAAAATCTTTTTTTCGGGAAAACCAGATGAATTGAAAGAAGCAAAGAATCTGCATGGCCTGTTCCCAGTTCCCCCTCAATGGTTGCTTGAAGACTATTTTGAAAAGGTTCAAGCACATGATTGAAACATTATCTTTAAATGATCTTACTCTAAATTATGGTTCTCAAAAGGTTTGTGAATCAATTACCTGTAATTTTAATCGTGGTCGTGTGAACCTGGTCGTTGGTCGTGCCGGCTCCGGAAAGAGCACCTTGCTTAAAACAATCGCTGGTTTTCACCGCGACTGCTACGGAGAAATTCTCGCAGATCAAAATCCCTTCGACCCTGAAGGCAACATTGCTCTAGCGTTCCAGAATCCTGAGAATTTGTTTTTCAATCCCACTGTTGGTGAAGAAGTTTGCTTTGCCCTTCATCAGTCCGGGAATACGGAAAACATTCAAAAAACCGGCCAAGATTGGCTTGAAAGATGGGGTCTCTCGCCTGAAAAATTTTGGAACAAACACCCAATAGAACTCTCCGGCGGGGAAAAAAGAAAAGTTGCCTTGGCTGCCTGCACTGTTTTATTGCCTGACGTCATCCTTCTCGATGAGCCGCTTGCCGGACTGGATTTCTCAGGGCGAAACAGCCTTGTTCGCATCATAAAAGAAATTTCCAGCAATCATATAGTGATCATCGTTACCCATGATCCTGAGAACCTTTTTGATTTAGCCGGCTCGGTTCTGTTTATTGCTGATTCCCATGTAAAATCCTACATCACCGCTGAATTTGTTATCAGGGCGCTTAAAGATCCCGATTTCTACCCTCTTCCTGAATGGTATTCCGAAAACCTGCAATTTAAGGACCCCCCAGAAAAACCACCTGTTTTCAAACCAGAATCTGTTTACCGATATTTGAAAGGCGTTGCCAGAAATGATGATTACATATTCTCCGGGTAACAGCTTTTTATATCGGTTTAATCCGTTTTTAAAAGGCTTGTTTACAATGCTGACGATTATCTTATTTTCGGCAATCGCTGAAAATTTATGGCACTTGTCGACAAGCCTGGTGTTTATGGTTGTTTTTGCTTTTCTGGGCAAAGCACCGGTTGTTGATGTATTAGGCTCAATAAAAAAAATCTGGTTTCTTTTACTTATTGTTGGGTTGATTCAAGGCTTTTCTGGCGGCGAGTTCGACTGGATTCTGGCAATTGAAGCTGCAATACGAATCATTGGTGTTTTTTTTGCCGCCGGAATCTTTGTTGCAATATCTTCGCAATCGGAGCTGATGTACTTCTGGGAGCAGTCCTTTCGCCCCTTTTCATTAATCGGACTCCCGGCAAGAGAGCTTGCTTTGGTGATGGTAATTGCCGTACGTTTTTTACCGGTGATCCTTGGTGAAATCGACCGGATTAGAATAGCGCAAATGGCACGCGGGGCCAAATTTTCGCATGGCTTTGGCTTGAAAGCCATAAAATCTTTAATGCCACTTTTGGTGCCGACTCTTTCTCTGGCCATCATAAGGGCAGGGGATCTGGCTCTGGCGATGGAAGCTCGTGGGTATTGCGTTTCAAGAGAACGCACCCGATTCAGGCATTTCCAAATTGGATTGGTAGATATTCTTGGGGTCCTGTTTTTTTTGGCCGGCTTAACCTGCCTACTCTACAGCAGATAATACAGTTGCCCCATTTTCTGGGTCCAAGGCACTTTCACACTGTTTTAAACGAGTCTCACAATGCAAACTCAACTTTTGCGCGTCCTTAAGAAAATCTTCCAAAGATTCTTTTACTGCTTCTAGATTTTGGGTGTTCATTGCAACATTTAGATCAGAAAGATTTCTTTTACCGGCCATTCTTTTTATGCCTTTCGATACAAGTAAATAGCCGGGTATAGTTGAACCGGCAATTATAATGGCTGCGTGCAGAAAAAAGTCAGAAGGAAGCCAGATTCCGGCTAACCATTGGGAAAATACCCGGTAGAGAGCCTGAAAGCTTATCAGCATTGGTAGAAGATTACCAAGAAAAAGATAGAAAGCGATGAGTCTGCTGTTTGAAATATCTCCGGCTGAATCGGTTAAATGCCTTCGTATCTTTTTTGATAATTCAATTTCGTAGCTTATGTTTTCCTCTGCAACAAATTTTGCCGGAAGCTGGAGATCGCTAAGCATTCTTTCTTCATCTCTTCGGCAATCATTGAATTTGCTTGTCTCTTTTATGTCGTAAGCAATTCTAGAGCTGATTTCGTTGATAGAAACGACCGGACTAAGCTTGCTGGAAGCCCACAGCCATGGGAAGAGAAAAAAAGTCCGACTTTGCATTAGATGTTGGTAAATCTCAACGATGCGAACCTGGTCGGCCAGTTCATCAACCGACTTGCTATTTAGAATTTCCTCAGGAACATTTGCCAGGCGCTCTTTTAGAATCTCGATCTGATTTCCAAGCTTCAGGTATAATTCCCGGATTCTACTCAGGTCTGAGTTTTCTTTCAGCGCATGTAAAATCTGCCTGATCGATGCAGCCTCTCTAATCAAGCGGTTTTGCTGTAAACTGCGAGTCGAGAAAACCGCATCTTTAAATCGTGAAAATTCAAATGAGTTTTCTTCTCTTGCCGAAAAAAGAAAAATCTGCCTTTCACTTGGTTTAAAACCCAGACTGGCAATTTTGGCAGAAAAATCTTTCTTGAGAATCTCTAAATTGGTGTCAGCACAAGTGTCGATTTTATTCATGACAAAAAACCAGCGTTTGCGCGAAGCCCATTTCAGAATAGTTTCATGGATATCGAAGTTTGATCGTTTATCTGGAGTGGTCACATATACCAGAAGATCCGAATTATTGATCATTCTTTGGGTTAAGACGGCGTTTTGGCGATGAATGCTATCAAGGTCTGGAGTGTCGATTAACACAGCCCCTTCAATGATTCCAGGTAAAAAAACTTTATCATCGCTAAAGTTAAGAAAAGGGCGATCATTATCAGTTGCAGCAACATAAAATCTCTGGGTAAAGCCTCTTATAGAATCAGACGATGGGCTTGCATCATCCTGTTGGCAAATTTTTGAAAAAATAAATGATTTACCGGTGCCGGTGCCCCCAATAAGGCTTATAACCAAAGGTTTGCCAATGCTTTGGTTTTTGGCAAATTCGATGGCTTGGGTCAATTCTTCAAAAAAATCAAGAAATACCCGGCTTTCAATGAAAGTTTCGGTTTTTTTTCGCAAGCTTTCACATAGTTTTATCGTAGTTTCAAGATTGCTGTTTTTCATACTTGCGGCTTATCTCCTCGAGTTTTTTGCAGGCATTCCGGCAATCGCCAATCCGCCTGTCGTCCAAACCGGAAAATTCTTCGATTAATGGCCCTGCAAACAAGGGCAGGGCTAGATTATCATTCAAATGTTTGATGTATGACTTTTCGCGTAGCTCCTTCCATAGCTTGTGGGCTTCAAGTATTTCTTTGCCAAGCCCCATATTGTTGAAAAGAGAAAGCAGAAATCCGCCGGCAGCAGATCCGCCACCTATGGCCGCAACCAGGCCAAGGGTACCGATTCCCCCGTCGATGAAAACGTCGGCCACAAATAGACCCGCACCCAGAAAAATAATTATATCGTTAATCACATTTATCCATATCCAGCGATTTTTATTATTTTTTATCCAGGCTTGCAGTTTGCCTCTAACAAATAATTCCCATTCATCGTCAACTGGGGGTAATTGTTGTTGAAGCAATTTTTCAATTTGCTTGCGGCAGTTTTCGGCCTTCAAAGAGTCCGAAGCAAACGTATCACGCCATTTTTCGACGAGTTTTTCAACCTGATGCACAAGTCTTTCCCGTTCGAGCTTATTTCTTTCTGATATTTCACCTTTGAAATCTTCACTCTTAAAATTGGAAATTCGCGACTTTATCGCCTTGACCACCTCTTTAACGCCAGACCCGATCATGGCCAGCGGGCGAACAATTCGCTGCAGCAAATTAGGTCTGTTTTCTTCTAGAAGGCTTTTAATCATTGCCAGAACATGAAAAACCGGGAATTCTTCGCCGACAATTTTTTGGGAAGCTTTAGTCAGGTGTCGATTAAGTTTCTTTAACTGGGTCTCAAGCTCTTTGCGGCGGGTTTCTGCCAAATCACAGAATATTGAGCTGGCGGAAACCCCAAGAGAAATCGACTGAAGGTAGTGAGAAAGAATAATTTGCAAACCTTTCTGGTCAAAAAGAAAATCAGCGAAGTTCAATCCAGTATTCGCCAGTGGTTTAAAGATAGAAAGGGCGACCTCGGATTTGCGTTCGGCAAAATAGAATGGCGCCTTTTTCAAGTAATCGTGTAAATTCTTCTGATTGGATCGCTCTTCTTTAAACTCTGGGTCTTTTTCTGCAAAATCGAGAAGGTCTTCTCTTACGGCTTTAGCGCTTTCCGATGCTGAATCAGAATCAACCTTGGTTAACAAGTACGTTAGGCTGCCCGAAAACCTACAACATTTTTTTAAAAATTCGTAAGCTTTCTGATCTTTGTAAGACTCGTTGAAAACTGTATAAATAATTGAGTCGGCCCGTTCAATCATTTGCTCTGCTTTGTTCCAGTTTGTGGTTTCGGTCGTGTTGAAATCTGGAATATCAACCAGACAAAGCCAGAATTTCGAATCAGGTTGGTGGTAAGGAGCTTTGAATAATTGCGAAACGGGCACGTTGCGGTTTCGCAAATCACTCGGATTGGTCAGTTCAACCAGATTGAAGCCTGGAAAGATGGATTCGGCATCAAAACATTGGTATATTTCCCTGGGAATGGCTACCGTTGAAGCAAATGTCATCGGACGAACGGCTCCGCCGGCAGGCGTCTTAAGCCCAGTCAAAAGATTGAAGATCGTACTTTTGCCCGAACCGCTTGGTCCAACAAAAGCACAGATTATTACTGGCTTTTCATTTATTTCCAGATGGCGGTGCGGCAGCTTGTTTAATTGAAAAAACGCTGATTTTACTTCGGCGTCAAGTCTAAAGTTCTGTTCCTGAAGTTTAATCAGGTCTGGAATTTCAGATAGTAAGAGGCTTATGTGCCGATGCATATCTGAAAAAAGGCTATTTATGGAATTTTCTCTGTTTGTTTGCATAGTTAGTAAACTTTATATTATATTTTATAATAACCGTAAATAAAACAGTTTTACCGATAAAGAAGGATTCAATGAGATTTGAAAAAAGATTGCTATTGATAGAAGACGATAATCTCGTTGCGAACATGCTCTCAACTATGCTGGGCAAATCGGGGTTTATTTGTGATCATGCCGAAGACGAGAATCAGGCAATGCACTTGTTTCGCAATTCTCAAATTAATGCCAGCCCCTATGATCTTGTAGTCGTCGATCTGGTGCTGGGCGAAAACAGTGATGGCGGCGTGAAAATCATGAAACATATCCGCGAAAAGCAACCAGAGATAACCGCGATTCTCTGTAGTGGTTTCAGCAGTAGCCCAATTGTCGAAAAATTCCGTGATTTCGGTTTCGATTTCTGTTTGCACAAGCCCTTTTCATGGGATCGCCTAAAGAGTATTCTTAACGATTTATCGATTGTAGAGAAGCCATATAAAAAAGCGCCCTTTGTTGATTAAAACAAAAGGCGCTTTTATCTCAGTTCAAGTCCATTTATTTTTGATAATTGCTGTATATTTCGCGACTGCGTTCGTTCTGGCGGCGAATTATATCCTTCAGCTCTTCTTTGCTGAACCTGGTGAATTCACCATTCTCAATTAAAATTTCGCCGTGAACAATTGAAAGATCAACCTTGTCTACTGCACAAAAAACCAAAGCGGCCAGAGGATCGGTTGAGCTACCTGCCTGACGCAGACTGTCAAGCTTGAATCCAATTAAATCAGCTTCGTAATCTTTTTCCAGCAGACCAATGTCATCGCGGCCAAGAACCTTGGCTCCACCAAGGGTCCCAATTTTCAAAGCATCCTTGGCGGTAATGCAGTTGGCTGTTTTCAGAACCCTCTGCAGCATAAGACAGTTGCGGACTTCAAGCATCATGTTCGAACAATCATTGCTTGCACTACCATCTACCGCGAGGCTAACCGGCACATTGGCCTTGAGCATTTCCACAATCGGCGCTATTCCAGAAGCCAGACGCATGTTACTGGTCGGACAATGGGCGACACCACCCTGGGCCTTGCCCATTACTTCAATTTCTTCCGAATTAAAGTGAACACAATGGGCGTAAAAAGAGTTCTCATCCATCCAGCCCAGGTCTTCCATAAGTTTAACCGGGCGCACACCGAACTCCTTAATACAGAAGTTTTCTTCGTCTTTGGTTTCTGCAAGATGCGTGTGGGCTTTTAGGCCTTTATTGTTGGCATATTTCTTCGCTTCGATCATCAACTCTCTGGTAACGGAAAAGGGCGAACAGGGGGCGATGATTATGCGGGTCATACCACCTTTTTCCGATTGGTGAACCTTGCTAACCAGTTCGTCGGTTTCCTTCATAATAACGTCTTCAGTTTGTACAACCGAATCCGGTGGGAGACCTCCATCTTTCTTGGACCTGGACATGCTGCCACGACAGAGATGAAAACGCATCCCGGTTTTCTGAGCAGCTTCCACCTGATGATAATAGAGTTGAGAAGAGCCATTAGGAACCATGTAAGAATGATCTACAGCCGTGGTGCAGCCGCTCATCAGTAATTCCAGGGTTGCAACTGTTGTTGCCAGGTGAAAGTCTTTCTCGGTTATCGTTGCCCAAAGCGGATATAGATTAACAAGCCAGGTAAAAAGTTTGGCGTCCTGAACACATGGGAAATTTCTTGTAAGCGTCTGATAAAAGTGGTGATGCGTGTTAACCAATCCAGGCATAATCAGCAAATCGCTGGCATCTATGTTTCTGGCATCCTTGGCCATTGGTGCCAGTTCAGCTTCACTTCCTACCGCAAAAATTTCACTGCCTTTTATCAGCAGAGAAACATTTTCCTTTACTTCTGAATCGCCACCAGCCCAGAAGTATCTGGCATTTTTCAAAAAAAGGTTCATGGCTACTCCTTGTATTCATTTTATGATGGTATTTTACAACAATCTCTCGACTAATTCCAGCATTTGCCTTATGCCCTCACTTATGATAGACTGCGGGCATACACCTAATTAACAGGAGAAAAGGTATAATGAAGAAATTTTTCAAGGGTTTCGCTCTTGCCGCGCTTGGAATTTCCCTGATTTTCGCCCCGGCTTTTGCCGCCGACAGTAAGATTCCGACAAGTATGGTTACCATCGGTGAAGGTGATGAGCTGCTGGATTCAGAAGTTGAATTGAATGTGGGCGATGTCGCCCCGGAATTTTCTTTGCCGAACCTTTCCACCGATAAAATGGAAAGTCTGAAAGATTATTTGGGCAAGCCGATTGTGCTTTTCTTCATTCAAAGTGCCTGCTACTCATGTCTCCAGGAAGCCAAAGCTCTCCAGGAGCTAAAAGAAAAATTTAATGACCGTGTTAACATCATTGCTGTTGGCGTCGATCTTCTCGGCAAACCTATGCTTGTTTCCTGGGCTGCTCACAACAACATCAGCTATCCGGTTCTGCTCGATCCCATTTTTTCGGTTCCCGAAAAATACGGTTTTTCCTTTACTCCTAGTTCAGTAATAATCGACAAAGAAGGCAAGATCGCCATGATCCACGCCGGGTATCGTCCCCAGGACATCAACACCTTTGAAAACAAATTGAATGAACTCTTGAAAAACTGATTTAAGTTACACCTGCGGCTTTCCGGCGAACCCGGAAAGCCGCTTTTTTACAGGAGAACAAATGAATATTACGCTTGAATGTATGCCTTGTTTCGTCAGACACACCCTTGAGGTTCTGAAAGAATTCTCAGACAATGATGCTTTAAATGAAAGGGTAATGCGTAATGTGCTTGCTCAAATGGCTGAACTTGACTATAAAATCTCGCCACCCGAGTTTGCCGCTGAAATTCATGCTTTTATAAGAAACCAGCTTGATTGCGATGATCCATACCTAAAGATCAAGCAGGATTCCAATAAGTTGGCCGAAAAAGTTGTTAAAAAACTCGAAGAGAAGCTAAAACTTTCTGATGATCCATTCAAAACCGCAGTTTTATATGCAATTGCCGGCAATATAATCGATTCGGGAGTCTCTGCCGTTACTCCGGTTGAAGAGGTTATCAAATCAGTGGAAATGGCTGAAAAAGATCCTCCAGCCATAGATCACTTCGAAATGATGCGCGAAAAATTGTCAACGGCCAATGAAGTTCTTATTCTTGGCGACAATGCCGGCGAAGTTTTTTTTGACCGATTGATGCTGCAACACTTTCCAAACGGGAAGAAATTTACCTATGCCGTCAAGAGTGGGGCAATTCTTAACGATGCAACGCGCTCTGATGCTCATGCTGCTGATTTGCATAATTATGCCGATTTAATCGAAAATGGCACAAGATTTCCGGGCACCCCTTTGTCTCAGGTTTCGCCAACTTTTCAGAGTGCATTTTCTCGTGCCGATCTCATCATTGCCAAGGGACAGGCTAATTTTGAAACTCTTTCGCATATTTGTGATAATCGGATCTTTTTCCTTTTGCGGGCAAAATGCGAGGTCATAGCAGGAAAGATTGGGGTTCCGAAAGGGAGTTTCGTGATTTTGTGCAATCAGGAAAAAATTGTATAATTTTTTTCGTTTTTAGTTGACTTGCCGATTCAAGTTTGCTATTATCAATTTCACCCCACGGGGAACGCGGACTAAAAAGA
>CAZTHA010000060.1:0-16283 GCA_964613435.1 uncultured bacterium | reverse complement strand
TGAGTGATGCCTCAAATTCCCTTACCGGATTGAAGCTAAGAACTCTGGCCTTGCTGAAAACTCTTCAGGGCTACATCTTCATGCCTGAAAAACTGGCAAAACTTGCGCAAACCCATGATCGAATTGCCTCTGGAATTGGTCCCGTTTCACCGCTGCTCGAAACATCATTGGATACCGATCTATTGAAACAGGTTCTTCAGCCTGGTGGAAAGATCAGAATAGAAACGACAACCGGAGAATTCCCGGTTAATCTCAATTCAAGAATCGTCGATTTCAAAAATCGAAACGGCAGTCGCAGAACCCTTGAAAAAATAATCAATCTTCGCAACGACCCTGTTCTGATCGAACTAATCTTCAAAGACCCCGATCGTATCAAGTAATACTTTGTATTATCAAATGTTTTATCCTTAAATTGATTGTGATAGAATAAAGATTATGAAAAAATTGCAACAGAAACCCGTTTCTTTCGATGAAGCACTTGGCCTGATAATTTCTGAAGCAGGGAAATACCAGCCTCAGACCGAAACAGTCGGGCTATTTTCTGCCCTGAACCGCTCTTTAGCCGAAGACATTATCGCCGACAGTGATAAACCTGCTGCCGCCAATTCCTCGATGGATGGATTCTGTTTAAACAGCGAATCCGTGGCCAGTGCATCGGAACAAAATCCGATTGTTTTGCCGGCCGTTTCAGGAATAGATGCCGGCCATCGCCTCGAAATCCTTCCCAGCGGACATTGCGCCTATATCGCCACTGGTGCCACATTGCCTCAGGGCGCAGATTGCGTGGAATGCCTGGAAAGGGTTGCCGAGCCACCTTCTGCCGGTCAAATCACTTTCACCAGGCCGGTCAAGCCGGGCAATTTTGTCAGGCAACAGGGCGCCGAGCAAAAGAAAGGTGAATTGATCGCCAGCAAAGGAAATGTTCTTACACCGCAGCTAATAGCCATTTGTGCCTCGACAGGCATTTCTGCGGTCAGGGTTGAACGCCGCCCAACCGTTGGCATACTTACCTCAGGTGATGAACTGGTAATGCCATGGGATAAACCCTCAGCCTGGCAGGTCCGCAATATCAACTCGCTGATGCTCTGCCACCAGATCAGCGAGGCCGGTGGCATTCCCATCGACTTCGGCATCGCCCGCGATGACGAAAACCATGCCCGCACTCTTTTTCTACGCGCCATCGAGCAATCTGATATTCTCGTTACCAGCGGCGGCATATCAATGGGCAGAAAAGACCCTTTCCGCAACATTTTTGCCGAATTCTCAATTGAGCCAGTGGTCTACGGAGTCCGGATGAAACCGGGCAAACCGTTCTTTTTTGGCTATTTCAAAAACAAGCCGCTCTTTGCCCTTCCCGGAAATGTTGTTTCGACCTCGGTAACATTCGAACTGTTCGTACGCACATTCCTTAGAATTGCCCAGAATCTGATGCCACACCGGCTAAAACTCAATTTACCCCTCAGTCAACCTTCATTCAATGATTCCGGCCGTGATTTCTTTGAACGAGGCAAAATAGTCACCGTCAATGGCGAGCCAATGGTCGAACCGTTAAAATTACAGGAATCTCACATGCTGTCAAGCTTCGCTGAAACTGATCTGATTTATCTGCACCGCTGCGAGAACCCTAAACTAGAGATCGGCACCAGAGTAGAATGCACTATGCTCAGAAACGAGTCGCGATGAAAGCTTTAGCTGATCCAGCCGCAAAGGCTTTCCTGATCGACATCGGCACCGGCACCCGCGATATCTTACTGTTCGACCAGACCAACAGCCTTGAAAACAATGCCAAAATCGTTGCCCCTACCGCCACCCGAAAAATGGCAAAAAAAATACGGGCTGCAAATAAAGACTTGAAAATAGCCGGCTTCACCATGGGCGGCGGGCCTCTTGCTTCGGCTTTAACCGAGCATCTTGGCCGCGGATTTAAAATTGAAATTGAGCCCTCTGCCGCTTTCACCGTGCGCAACAATATAGAACAACTGCAGCAGGCTGGTTTCACGATCAGAGAAAAAATAGAAAACCCGGATCTTTTCTTTGATGAAATTGAGCTGCCGGCGATTTTGGATATTTTTTCCCGCCTCGGCGAAGAAACGGACAATATTGGTCTGATCGGCCTTTCAGTTCAAGACCACGGCGATCACAAACTTGATGAATCATCGCGCAGAAAAAGATTTGCCTGTTTTATCGAACTGCTAGGCGAATCCCATGATTTTCGTTCTTTGATTTTTACTCCAGCCAATTTACCGGCTTTTTTCACGCGAATGCGCTCGGGACTCGAATCTGTCCGCCGCTCATTCCCAGACACTCCGGTAATCCTTATGGACACCTGCATTGCCGCCGTTGCCGGCTGCGCTTTCGACGAAAAACTGACCAGCGTCGAAGGGCCAATACTTTATGTAAATTTCGGCAATGGCCACACTTTGGCCATGGTGATTCACGGGCACAAAATTCTTTCGCTTTATGAACATCACACCGGCATGATCAAAGACAAGCCGGAAATGATAGACGATCATCTGAATCGGCTGGTCGAAGGTCGCCTCGACTATGAAGAGGTTTTTTCCAGCTGCGGGCATGGCTGCAAAACTTTCGTGCCAATGCCTTTCGATGATTTATCGGCCATTGTGGCAACTGGACCGCGACGCGATATTGTCAACAGAATGCAGACAAGTTTCTATCTGGCCGCCCCGGGCGGAGACATGATGATGACCGGACCTCTCGGCCTTCTCAAAGGTTTTGAATTAAACAAAGGTTAAAACTATGAAAAAAATAATGCTGCTTTTCCTTGCCATCTATATAATTTTGACGCCAGCCTTGCTTCAGGCCTGCGATGAAACCCTGGTAATGCTCTTGACCGCCAAAAATCCCAACAGTGAGTTTTCCAAGTCAATCAGAAAAGTCGCGACCTATCTTTCAAATCTGGGTGCGGCTCTAAAGGCCGGATTGAAAAAGGACTTCACTTCAGACCTGCAATTTGTCATGGATTCCTGGATGGAATTTACCACCAGATACATGACCAATCCGCCAGAAGAGGCTCGAAACGACAAGCACTGGGCTGACAAAACCCGAAAAACCTCTGAAACCATTGGTGAGATTCGCAAACTCATTCTCGCCGGCGAGAGAATGCAGGCCCATGACCGAGTGCTGGAACTCAGCAACAGTATCGGAAAATTCTTCGAGGCAGTCGGTACCACCCCCGAAAAGAAACTGTTTCTGCAAAGTTCGACCAACCTTAATTTTTTACAACAAAAAGTTCTCGCCGCCGATAAAGCTCTGGCAATGGTCTATCTCGCCAGCGTCACAGCCGATCTTGCTGAATATAAAAAAATCATTCCCGAGGTTGCGGCATCATCGGCAGCAGATCTTGAAACAAAGCTCCATCAGCTGAACGTAAAGATGGCTTCAGAAAACCATCTTGAATTTCTCGACCCCGAGGTTTCTGAAATTAGAACGAGGTTTGACGAACTTCGCTCACATATTCTGATGAAGGAATGGTTTCCGGAAACGGTAGAATCGCAGAAGGAGGAAGACAAATGATTCAGGTCACAGTTATAAAAAGTCAGTCCAAATGCAATACTTGCGGCGAAACTGAAAGAATCGTCGGTGAAATAGCCAGAGAATTCGGCGAAGAAGTTGAATTCAGCGTTATTGTCAATGGCACTCCTGAAGCACAGAAATTTGGCGTAGTGACTACTCCGGTTGTGGCGATCGGCAAGAAGATTTATTCCATGGGCAAACCCGTGATCAAGGAAAAAGTGATTAACTGGCTCAAGAAGGAACTTGCTGCGTGAGTGCAATGATTCAACAGGCTGTCAATGCAATAATCTCAATGTTCGAGCCTCTGCGCGACACCTGGGTCTGGCCTGGAATCGCTGAAACCGGCAAATTTCTCGGCACCCATCTTCTTTCCGGAATGGTTCCCGCTTTTTTCATAGCCGGAGCAATCGCCATATTTCTCGACAAAAACCGCATCACCAGGCTGATGGGCCCCAAAGCAAATCCTTTTCTGGCTTATCCCGTCGCAGCCCTTTCTGGTGGTATTTTGACCGTATGCTCCTGCGGCGTCATTCCGATTTTCACAGGAATTCTTCAGCAGGGTGCCGGAATTGGCCCCGCCTTCACCTTTCTGATGGCCTCGCCGGCAGTCAACCTTATCGCTCTGGTTTATACCTACACCCTGCTCGGAACAAAGTTCATGTTATGGCGAGCTCTGCTGGTTTTTTTCAGTTCAATCTTCATCGGGCTCGGCATGAAAGCACTATGCAGCCAACCTGAACCGCCTGAAAACGAAGTTTGCGTCGAAGTGGTTGAAGAAGAATCAGACACCACCGATGGCCAGCTATTTTCTTTTTTCGCCCTTCTTGTTTTGATTATGGTTACTTCAACCGGCCTGTTCGATTCACCGCTGCATACTCTTTCATCCCGGGTATTTGGCTACGAAGGCCTGCTCCTGCCAAGGGTTATGATGGTCATTTTGCTTGTTATACTAACGGGATTTGCGGCGAATAAATGGTTTCATCGTTACGAAATCATTCTTTGGCTGAGAAAATCAAAAGACCTTTTCGTGCTTATTTTTCCAAAAGTTCTCGGCGGAATTTTCCTTTGTGGTATAATAGCCGTAGCGTTACCCCTTACCAGTCTTATTTCATATTTCGACACGAACAATGTTCAAGGAAACTTGCTTGCATCGTTCTTAGGCAGTATGATGTATTTTGGAACAATTGTCGGGGTAACGATAGTTACGACCCTCAAGGGTTTTGGTATGAATGACGGACCTGCGATGACGCTGCTGCTTTCAGCTCCAGCCGTTAGTTTGCCGAGTGTTCTTGCACTGGTTCCAATCGCCGGAGCCAAAAGGTCGATTGTTTTTCTGTTGTTGGTAATAATTTTCAGCGCCCTGAGCGGCCTGATTTTTGGGATGACTTTTTAAACGCACTAGACGAGAAAGGAAATTTTATGGGAGACCATAGCGTGCAAGATCTGGACAAAATTCAAAAGATCATGGAAAACGGCAATTATGAAGAAGCCCGCCCCCTGATCAAGCAATATCTCGAAGAAAAACCCAATGACCCGGTTGCAATAAGACTGCATGGAAACACCTATGCTTACACAGGTTTTCTCGGCAAAGCCAAGAAAATCTGGCATGACGGGCTGAAACTTTTCCCGGAAAATGTTGACCTTATCTACAATTATGCTCTGGCTCACTATCTTCAGGGCAATCTTTATCTGGCAAGAAAATACTGGAAAAAAGCTTTGAAATTTGCTCCAGAAGATGCCGAGATCTTTTTCAATCTTGGTCAGGTTGCACGCGATGAAGGCCGTCTCAAAAAAGCCATTTCTTACTGGGTAAAAGCTCTTAAAATCAATAAGGACAATGTTGAACTGATGAACAACATCGGTGTCGCCTATGCAAGCCTGCACATGTATGGCAAAGCCGCGATCTGGTATAAAAGGGCGGTCAAGAACGACAAAAATTACGCATTGGCGCACTTCAATCTGGCAAATGCTCTTTTTGAAAAGGGCGAACTGACCCCGGCCCGAGAGCATGCTGAAATTGCTGCCAAACTCGACCCAGCCTCGCACATGGAAACAGTCGCAATGCTGGTTAGAAAAATCAGCGAAAAAGAAGAAGATAAAAAAACAGCCTGATTTCCGATTATAAAAAAAGCCCGGCCTGCATCTTTGCTTGGCCGGGCTTTTTTGACAGAAACTTTTTGAATCAGTTCAAATCTGTTTGAATGATTTCTTCTTCAAATGTTGCTGTCGCTGATTTTCTCAACTCACCCATCAATGCGGCTTCACGGTTCTGATGTTTTTTTATCTCGTTTTCTAAAGCGATATTTTTAGCCCTGCTCAGGTTCAACTCCTTGATGCAGTGGTCAAATTTTATAACCATTCGCGTCATTTGCGTTCGCAAAAGCTTAACTTCTTCTTCTACCGAATCGATACATCGATCAAAATTGACGTATTCGTTAAACTGCACCTGACCTTCATCAGATTCTTTTTCTCCGTCGAGTTTTTTTTCCTGCATCAGTTCGCAGACTTCTTCAACGCTCAATTTAATACCGGTTTCCAGTTGCTTGATGAAAATCAGTTTCTTGAATGATTCTTCATCGAGAAATTTTTCTTTTGAGCCATCTGGAAGATCACAAACCTGTACCCTTAGTCTGGTCGAATTTTTGCGGATGAGTTTCTGCAAATCGTTGGGGCTGATGTCGATTATCTGCTGAATCTGGCTAATAGAATAACGTTTATCTTTCATGTTTGGCCGACCTTTTCGATAAGTTAAAATTACTATCGTAAGTTCGGGGCAAAACAATTAGGAACTATTTCTATTTTGTTTTCTGCTCGATTATTTTAAGCATAGCCTCGGCCACCTTTTTCTCAGAAGCTTCGGCATCAGGATTCTGCAAAATCTGCCGGTAAACCTTCGCTGATTGGTCAAACTTTTCAAGTTCGAAACAAATCATTGCCAATAGGCGCTCAGCCTTTACCTGGTGCCCTTCCAGACCATTGGCTTTCTCAGCGTAATCCAGGGCAAGCTCCCGGTTCTTGAGTCTTCTGAAAATAATCTGAGCGGCATCGTGGTAATAGCGCCAATCGGCCGAATTCAACTCACAGGCTAGTTTATAGTCTTTAAGCGCCCGTTTTTTCATCTCTTCATCTTTTCTTTTCATTGCCAAATCGATGCGCATGTAATTTTTCAGGCTCCAGGCATCAAAATCATCTTCCTTAATTGAGGTAATGGCATCGAGAATGACGAGCAAACGGTGGTGATTTGCCAACTGATAAACCGTGTCGGTATCGAAACGCAGCCAGAGAAAACCGACTGCCAATTCCTTTAGATTGAAAGCTCTAACCAGCCAGGTGCTAAGATTCACCTCTTCTGCTTTTCGGGCAACCTTGCGCTCAAAACTGCCCAGGTAGAGTGAGCAACCCGCCATTATCAAAAACGCCAGCAAAATTTTCAATAGCGGACTTTTCACAGGAGATTCTCCCGGTTCAAGCGATACATCCCGATTTCAATCGCAATAAATATCATGGCGATTGCGTAAACTGCCGCAATAAGCTCGTAAGTTGCCGGAATCGCCGCATTCTTGATAACGATATCCTTTAGATTGAAAAGACTGAAATCCGGAACCAGCAATCTTGAATAATCGATGATTTTGGCCACGATGCTGCCTTCCCATTCCTGCAGTGCCATGTGAAGAGATGTCGTCATGTGGCCGAGCATATAGATCGTGGCGGTAAGCATTATCGCTACGACATAGGAAAAATATAAAGAAAAAGTAATCGCAAATGAACCAAGGGTCAGAATTTCACAAAAATTCAAAAATAACTGCCGGAAAATGCCGATGCTCAAAGGAATTTTCAAAACCAGAAGATTAATAATCAACATAATCGTCATGGCCAGGTAGTTTACCGTCAATGCAGCAGCGGAACCAACCCAAAGTCCCCACAGATATTGGGCTCGTGAAAGATTGAAAGAAAGGGCCGCGACAAGAGTCTCCCGGTCACGCTCTGCCTGATAAACCGGAACGATAATGAAGGCAACCAGCAGAAGTGAAAAAATGTTGATCAACGACAGACCAGAATCGATTACCAGAGGCACTTTAAAAGCGCTATCGCTTCCGCTGATCATGGACATGAAAATTACCAGGGCAACGAGAAAAAAGGCATTCAAACTCAAAGATTTGGAGCGAAGACAACCCTTGAAAATCTGCCGACCGATAATGAATACTTTATTCATCTTGCCTTATCCTCCAGACTCAAATCTGCGGAATATTCCAGAAAAGCCTTTTCAAGAATCTCGGCTGTGCCGGAAAATTCAGATCGAGGAAAAACATGCTTCAAATGACCGCCCATAAGAAAGCCGACCCGATCTGCAACCTTGGCCGCAAAACTTATCGAATGGGTATTGATGAAAACCGAATGTCCCTGTTCTTTTCGAATTCGCACTACTCTTTCGATCAGCTCCTGGCCAAGGGGATCAAGTCCGATAATCGGCTCATCCATAATCAGCAAAGACGGATCATTGAGCAACGAACGACACAGATTCAGCCGCTGCAGCATTCCCTTGGAATATTGACTCAACTTCTTATGCCGATGCTGCACCAACCCCGTCAACTGCAACAATTCTTCGATTTTTTCGGCTGAAGCAGAAACTCCCGCCAACTGGGCAAAGTATCGCAAATAACCCTCTGCATCCTCATAGTCGTAAATTACTGGTTGTTCAGACATGAAGCCGACTCGGGATCTCGAAGCGGGATCTTCCGGTGACTTTTCAAACAATGCAATTCGTCCATCATAGTTCTTGATAAAGTTGAGCATCAACCGCAGGAGAGTCGTCTTTCCTGCACCATTGTGTCCAAGCAGAACGAATACCTCGTTTGCTCCAATATCCAGGTTGATATTTTCGAGAATCTGGTGCTCTTTTTGATATGAATAATTGAGATTTTCGATTGCAACTATCTTCGTCATATTTTACCCTTTGCCTTGAAAATAATCGCCAAAAGCGCCAGGAAAACTGCTATACCGACAGTTGCCAACGCACGATTTTTTAAAATTGAGTATTTTACTTCTATCGTTTCAAACCTGGTTCTCTCAAGTTCTTTCTGATGTACCGACTCATCATGAGCTCCGCCACAGACGGTACAAACGTGCCCCTGAGCATGTCCATGATGGTGGTGAACATGCCCATGATTGGCGTGATGTTCGTGGTCGGCGTGATCAGCATGATGCTCATGATCATGAATTTGTGAAGAATGGTCGCAATCCGGACCACACTGCTGAACATGTTCGTGATCGGCGTTATGCTCGTGGTCGGCGTGATCAGCAGGATGCTCTTGATCATGGTTTTGTGAAGAATGGTCGCAATCCGGACCACACTGGAGAACATGCTTGTTCAAAATTTCGGTGCCGGTTGCATTCTTTTCAGAAGCCCAAGCAAAGGAAACAACTCCATAAGAACAGATGAGAAAACAAAGAAAAAACAAGCGCAGAAAACCCGGGAAAAACTTTTTTCTGGTCATGTCGAAATCTCCTCGAGGGTATTATAACAACATACCCCGAAGAATTTCAAGAGCCTGATCAGCTATCCTTGAGGGTCAGGTATCTTTCAACTTCCGAGCCCGGTGACAATAAAACGACCGCATTGCTCAAAACCGCTTTAACCTTGTATGACCCAACCATCTGACCTGCAGCAACAACCATAGTCGAACCGTTATACTTGATTTCAGCCTTGTTGCCAATAATCTTGACCAGCTCCATCAGATTGCTGCCGGCAAGCTTGACCACCCCAACGTTGTTGATAACGGAGCACTGGTCACTCAACCAGATTTTGCCATCTTTGGGATGACTACAGGTAATATCAAGTGAAACGAGAATTCTTTTCGAATGCTCTTCGTATTTATCGCCGTCACGGGTAACGTAAACCCCGCGCAATTCTTCGATCTCATAGTATTCAATGCTGATTCCGCGAATGTCATCGATCAAAACCTTGTCAGTTTTTACCGACTTGGCTGGGTCGAAAGACTTGGTCAAACCAAATGCTCTTTCTGGATCTGATTTTGTTGAATATGTTTCAAATCTCTCAACCATGTTCAACGTCCCGAGACCAGATAATCGATAATCTTTACATGGTTTTAAAACCAGTTCAACCCAGGTTATCGTTCCCTCTTCATAACCTGACGCGTCTTCTTTTTCCGGGGTACATACCGGAAAATGCATTATTGATTGGTCTTCAAACGTTGGCGCAATTACGCCGCCGTCGGTGATTATCGCGTGCATATCAAAATTGGTGCTCGGATTAATCGACAGTTTGCGCAGGCGTCCGGTAAAGTCATATTCACGTTTTTCCTTGAACGAAATGACTTTCTGCTCTTCGGTGGCACCCGTTCCTTTTTTGATGATCGTCGAGGGGTAAGAAGTCATTTTCAGCTTCTGAGAAATAGCTCTGGTTCCATTGCGCAATTGGGTTATCGCCTGCTGAATCCAGAAGCCTTTTTCCGTTTCCCGGCGCGAGTAAGACATCAGCCCATAGCCGGAACCGAAAAGAAGGCTCATCATCAGAACTGCGAGAATGACTTCGACGAGGGTAACCGCAGTCCGACGATTCTTAATGAAGCTTGAAGGGGTCAATTGATGCCTCCCGTGAATCTTGAAACGATAACGACTTCTTCAAGCTCGTCTTCGAAAGTCTTGTTTTTACCGCCGTCAACCGTAGATTTAACCTTGATTTTATAGCCATCCTGAACCATTTTCATCTGGTCGTGAGACCCATGTAACTGCATTGATTCGACCCAATAATGGCCGCCATAGGGAAATTTTTCAGGTGGCGATTTGCCTGGCTTGAAAAGATCGTATCCCTGCTTATCCTGGCTGAATACACCCATAGCCAGCGGCGGGTAATTCGATGAGTCTATCGATTGATATGGATTACCAGAGCCGCCAAGAAAAAAGAACTCGTAGGTCTCTTTTGGCAAAAGCTTTAGCTGCAGCTTCGCATGCTGCATAGCCGAATGGGCAAGATAGTAAGCCTGCATCTGGTATAGAGTCTGCTTGTTCTGAAATGCCAGATTAGTGTTGGACTGGGCCATGAAAAACAGGATTATGGCAACGGAAAAGGAAAAGAACAAAACGACAACAATTGCCATACCTTTTTTATCATTCATTTTATTCACCCAGCTTGGATTTGAAACCTATCAGAAAGAAACTTTTCGCCCAGGGGTCATCATTTGGATCTTTGCCCTTGTGATTTGACCATTTAACCTGAATAATCAACTTTTTGATGAGGTTATATTTGTCATCGGCATCTTTGGATGTGAGCTTGTTTATGTCAAATGGCGGGTATGATTTGCCGGGAACCGGAATCGAAAAAGTTATCGGATTGGCCGAAGTCGAATCATAATCAAGATCGACAACCTTCAATCGAGCTCGATACTTGAACCCTTTGCGACAGGTAAAAAGACCATCGGCATTGTAAGCACCGCTTCCGGTTGGGCCGGTTCCCTCACCGAACATCTTCGGCACAACTCTGCTGATAAAAGCATTTACGCCAGGAACATCCTTTGGATCGTCGATTTTGCCGATGCCAGCCGCACCTTCACGGATACATCGCCATGGAATCTGAAACATGAGCGTATCCATGATGAACTTGGCCCGGGAAATAGCAATAGTCTCGGTGTAGAATTTTTCAGTTTCCTTGACCGAATTGGTTAGAAAGGTAAAAATCGGGATGAACACCATGCCGAGAATGAGAAAAGCCAGCATTACTTCGACAAAAGTAATGCCTTTATTCCTGACAATGGCCTTTAAATTTCTGCTGTTCATCATCCTTTATTCTATAATAAGTTTTAAAACGAAAAAAGGCAACTTTAGAAAACAGGCCAGGAAAAGAAAACATCTCTTCCTGGCCTCTGCGAACTTAGATATAAAGCGCTTTTACTTGATCTTCAGCGGTACAAACAGAACCTGTCTGTTTCCGGCAACATCGGTTGCATCGACATAAAAATGCGCATTTTCAGGAATCTTCAGATCGGCCAGATTCAGTTCCGGGGCATTTACCGGGCCTACGGGAGCGGGTTCTCCGCCAGCGCCGTTACAAATTCCGAATTTAAGCTTGTTGTTATCAAGTTTGTAATTGTCGCCACCGATGACCCTGATGGTCAGAACTGCATCGGCGGGAACCTTGATAGCGCCATTGTCTTCCTGAACGACCATGTTGTTACCAAGTTCAATTCCCTGGACAACGGAGACTTCTTCGGGATCCTGATTAATAAGACCACCGCTAAGACATACATCAGCAAGCTTTGGCAGCGGATATTTGTTGGGCGGATTTTCAACAGCCCAGAATGCTGCAGATTTTCCGTCCTTGACCGAAATTTCCAGGCCGCAGGTCGGAGCAGTGATATCCAGAACGCGAACATCCTTGGCACCACTCGAGTTAGCATAAACCGTTTTGGTTTTGCCCGGTGTCGGCAGGTCGTAGCGCATTTTTCTTCCGATATAGCAGGTAATGGCACCTTTACCGGTCGGATTGAGAGGAACGATGACCATCTGGTTCAAAGCTACTTCCTGGGTGGTAGAAGCCATGTGGTTTTTATTCTTTTCCCAGTCGATGAAATACCATGAAGGGGTCGGATTCCCAACCCATGCCGGGTTGGGAATTTCCTGGCCTTTATATTCAGCGGGCGGAGCTTCGTCAAAAATGGTCGATTCACAAAGAACGGTCAGAGGAACGTCTTCAGTCATGGTCGCCGGTATTGCCGAGCCACCTTCGCCATAGATTTTCAGCGGAATAACCGGACTGATATCCTTGGGAATCGGGCTTATTTCAACACCCTTGAGCCATGGTGCTTCTTCAGTAGCATTTTGAGCAGGAAGAGCAACGGTTGCCAGAGCCATTACCATAACAAGAAACAAAGAGCGGGTTCTAATCATCTTTTTCTTTTATCCTTATTCTGATTTATTTTTTGTTATATTTTTTTACTGGTTGCGGCCACCCTCGAAAGCAGCCTGGGTATCTACGACATAGAGGGGCATTCTGATTGTGGTCAGGTTGCCTTCTGCGTCTTTTGCCTTGGCAACGAAATAGTATTCGGGCTGATCGCCATACTTGTCGCGAGGATAGTTGGGAACGCGGAAAAGATAAGCATTTTCAGTCTTTTCAACGTCTTCGCCATCTTCAAGTTCGATTTTGCAGGCGGCATCAGCCACATCAGCACGACCATCACCGTTATCAACCGCCATTGCAGCGAAGATAAACGGAACGTTTCTTCTGACGAACACGCCCTTAAGGGTTTTGTCGGGTCCACCGGCTACGTGTACCTGGCTGCGATAGTCGTCTTTGTTGGGCTGAGAAGTCAGAGTTCCGCTTTCAAATTTGGGAGCGCCACGTTCGTTGAACAGAGCACCGGCAATTGAAAGTCTGGCAGTCTTGTTCCAGGGTTCGAGGTTACGTTCGTCTTCAACGCCTTCGTCAAGGAAAAGATAGCTGGCTTTTTCAAAGTCTTCTGCTTTGTTAGAGAAAGGACGACCAAGGTTCATAATAATCTGGCGGGCCATATCTTTTTTGAGTTCTTCTTCGGTTTCAGCCATATCGACTTTACCGGCACCTTCCTGGAAGGCTACCCACATATCGGGAGCGGTACAATCGTGAACGAGAACGCCCATGTTCTGTTCAGCAGTAACAGTCTTGGATTCGGCTCCGCCACCTTCTTCGGTTGTGCCTTCTTCGCCAACGAGAGCAGTGTCGTCGCCTTCACCGCCGGCACCTTCTTCGGGTTCTGTGCCTTCGGTTACGTCTTCAGCGCCGCTTTCTCCACCACCGACTTCGCGGGCGCCGTGGTTACCAATCTGATATTCGGCCGGCGCGAAAAATTTCCCGCCATCGGCTGCCATATTGGTATTCTGGGTATCGAGAACCTTAAAATTACCATCAGCATCTTTAACCTTGGTTTCCCAAGTTATGTTGGGTTCACTTTCAAATTCTGCGCCTTCGGCCAGAGCAGATGCTTCAGGATTGTAGATCAGCGAGTGTTCATGTTTTTCATAATAAACATCTTCCAGACAGTGTACCAGACTACTGTCAGGGTCACCACCGCGAAAACCTTCGGGAAGAACATAGGGGTTGCTCTTCATTCCAAGGGTCATGTCGGTCGAGTCAGGAATAGTAGCTGCTTCTTCAGTCGTCGCTGCGGCCTCATCAACATCAGCCTCTGCAGCAATAACCGGCAACATGGTTGCGCACACATAGAGCACGGCCACCAAAAGCAAGAACCTGTTCCAGAATTTCATAAGCTCTCCTCCATTTGATCTAAATACACTTCTAATAAAACATACGCGCAAGTATTATAAATTGTTACAAACTTTTTTTAAAAGAATAAAAAATGCCTCAACAATATACTACCAAATAATACTTACCCCTCAAACTCATTATAACGAATTTTTTCGGTTCCTGATACCAGACAATCTGGTACACTTATTATTCAACTAAACATGAAAAAAATCAACGCTATTGATAATCCCGCTCCGCTAGCCTTTGTCAGCTGCTTTTCTTTCGGAAAAGGTTGCATTGAGCCGTTAAAAATGGCAAAACACCTTAAATCAGCGGGTTTTTCCCATTTGCCCATAACCGATCAACTCTCGACCGCCGGAATTTTCAATTCACTCAAAGCCGCCGAAGCCTTTCAAATGCAGCCGCTGTACGGGCAAAAGTTTGTTTTAAAAAATAAAAGTATTCTCGTTTATCCGGACGACAAAAATGCGTTCTGCTGGCTAAATCATTTGATCAGCGAATTGAGGAGCAAATTTTCCCAGGATTTACTCAATTCTATGGAAGAAAAAGATCTGAGCGATGCAATCTTTCGAATACCGCCCAAAGGTTCTGCCAGGGTTATTTTTTCAGGAATTTTTTCTGAATATTTACCAGAAATCTTTCTCGATTCGGGCTGGGAGATTTTCTTTGCCGTCGGGCAAACACGGAAAATAGATCAGGTAGCGGCAATAAATTCAGCAATAGACTACTTCCAGGCCAAAGCTATTTATGCCCCCGAGATTTTCATTACCTCCAGCACCGATCAGCAGACCCTAAGATTGTTAACCGCCATTTACAACGGCAATCTTTATGAATCTACATCCATCGCGACCCCTGATTTTCCAATAATCAAGAATCTGGAAAACTCTTCTGCCCTGGCAAACAATCGCGAATTCTTAAACCGGCCAACCTTTGTTCCAGAGCGCGGCAAGCTCAAAATGCCCTCGCTCGGGCAATCTGCAGAAATTTCCCGACAAATGTTACGCGAAAAATGCCAGGCCGGGCTTACTCGAAAATATCCGAACATTAACCCCGCCATCATTCAGAGAGTTGATTTTGAGCTGGCAACCATAAACGAATTGGGCTTTACCGACTACTTCCTCGTGGTCGATGAAGTTACCCGCAAGGCAAAAGAACTTGGGGTACGGGTTCTGGGGCGAGGCTCAGCAGCCAACAGTATAATCAGTTACATTCTCGATTTTACCCAGGTTGATCCCCTAAAACACAACCTTTTCTTCGAGCGCTTTCTAAACCCCCACCGAAAATCGCCACCAGATATAGATCTTGACTTTTCCTGGAAAATTCGCGATCAGATCTATCAGTTTCTCAAAGAGCGCTGGGGCGTCAACCGGGTTGCAATGATTTCCACCCATATCCGCCTGAGTGGAAGAAGTGCCGTGCGCGAAACCGGCAAAGCCCTTGGCGTGAACAATGAAGAGCTAAATTATCTAAGCTCTTTGCTGGGCCATTCTTCAATCGAAGAGTTCATTAAAAACCCCGCCGAACTGGCTCGTTACAGGCCAGACCGGGCCAGGATCGAGCAGCATCTCGGCTGGCTAAAAATGGCTGCCGGCGTAGAAGGTTTGCCGACACATTTTTCCATTCATGCGGGTGGCGTAGTGATAGCACCCGACAGTCTATACAACTATAGTATCCTCGAACCTTCCAGTAAAGTTTTGCCGATTACCCATATCGAAATGCACGGCTGTGAAGAAGCCGGCCTGGTTAAATTCGACCTTCTTTCGCAGCGAGCCCTGGGCGTATACGCCGATGTGGTTAAAACTATCGAAAGCCCGATTCCCAACTCTTCAGAGCTTATTGAGCAAGATCGGCAAGTAATGCAATGTTTGGCCAGAGGCGATACTCTCGGCGTTTTCTATATTGAATCGCCGGGAATGCGCGGCTTGCTGGGCAAGTTGCATTGTCAGAGTTTTTCCGAGCTGGTCGCTGCCAGTTCAATTATCAGGCCAGGCGTTGCAGAAAGCGGCATGATGCAGGAATACATTCGCAGACACCTCAATCCCAATTCATGGAAACCGGTTCACCCACTTCTGGGCCAGATTCTGCAGGAGACTTTCGGCATTATGGTTTATCAGGAAGATGTAATGAAGGTTGCCCATCACCTTGCCGGTTTTTCGCTTGGCGAAGCCGACATTCTTCGGCGCGCCATGAGCGGCAAGGAGCGAAGTTTGCAACAGATGCAGCAGGCGAAAGAGCGTTTTTTTAAGGGGGCCGCCGACAACGGCATAGACAAAGCAATTGCCAGTGAAATCTGGCGGCAAATCAGCAGCTTTTGCGGTTATGCCTTCTGCAAAGCTCACAGCGCAGCCTACGCAGTGCTTTCGCTCGAATTGCTCTGGAGCAAGGTCCATTTTCCGGCAGTGTTTTTTGCAGCGGTTATCAATAACCGCGGCGGCTTTTATGGTCCCCAGGCTTACATCTCTGCCGCCAAACGATCCGGTATTAAAAT
>CAZTHA010000059.1:0-16356 GCA_964613435.1 uncultured bacterium | reverse complement strand
CGGTCATCGAATTTCCAAAACCGATTATCACGATTTTGTCTCGAAAAAGTTCTTTCTCGACGAGGTTCTGATAGAGATCAGCAAAGGAAATTGTTTTAAAGGAATAAAGGGAACGATCGTAATTAATCTGTAAGAATTCATGATCGGTCAAAGGATATGTTAAAGTCGATTTTTCAGTTTTGACGTTAACTTTTTTTTCATCGATCTCAACAGCGTCTGAAGGAAGGCCCCAATATTTTTTTAAAATTTCCAATTGAAAAGAAGGGGTAAGCTGATCAGATTCGGACTCAAAAAACAACGAGACTTTTCTTATTGAATCGTCACCAGAAGAAGAAAAATAAGTTGGCGCATAAACAGTATTTCTGGCAAGTAAAGGGAAGGGCGGGGTCATGCGGCGATTATCGCGGCGATAAGCTTTGACCACGACATTTCCGAGCTCTTTCACAGCATTAACCAATTCTTGGTCTCCCTGGGGATTTTCCGTCTCTGGGGAAGGAAAAAACACATCCAATCCGATTACTTTTGCGCCGGCTGGTTCCAGGTTCATCAGGGCTTTTGCGAACACTGAACGATCGCCTTTAAAAAGCCCGGGAATACTTAAAATTGATGTGTCATCGATTATGACCAAAACTATTTCGCTGCCAGTTTGATCATTTGGAAAAAGAGAGGACGCAGTCACCGGACTGTCATTTTTCTGATTTCTTTCGATTCTCAGGTTGAACCAGGTGTCGGTCAACCAGTTGTCAAGCCGATTGAACAGTCCACTAAAGACAAAAAGTATGGCGAGAAAAAAGACGAATACCAACAGGTTAACGGTTGGTATTCGTCCTGATTTCCGGTAGTTGAACTGAAATTCCATTTAAGTCTGCAAAACCTTCAGCAATATCTTTTTAACCCTTATCTTCCCTTTGATGGGGGTGGAAATCCTCTTGGCATTTGTGAAGAATTAGGGATGACGTTTGAGGGAGTTCTCGTTGGCGGCGGAATTTGGCTGGAAGTCGAAGGTGGTACTGAACTGCTAGTGGAAGTTGAGGTATTGAACGAACATGGATCAGTAGACATTGGCTGTTTAGGCAATTTGGCTTTGATGAATTCCTTGATTTCTTCGGGACTTGCGCCTTTCTTAACCATCTCTTTTACCTGTTTTCTAATTTCTCTGGCGTCGGTTTTCTTCCAGTCTCTTTCATGACCGCGGGCTTTTTTTGATTTTTTGTTATACCATCCCGCCGGATTTTTGGGCTTTTGCGGGTGGTAAAGGTTATCTTGCCTTAGCATACTGAGGAATTTGGCATAAGCCTTTCGGTAA
Organism: uncultured bacterium; assembly: GCA_964613435.1. GTDB lineage: Bacteria > Muiribacteriota > Ozemobacteria > Ozemobacterales > Ozemobacteraceae > DYKG01. The sequence continues at coordinate 15,050 of CAZTHA010000059.1, read as the reverse complement.
TCCTTCATCAGATCGACAATTTTGGCTTTAATTTCTGGCTTTTTTGACTTTCTGGCTTCAACATAAGCTTCGAATGCCAGAACATATTCCATTGCGGCCTGTTCAAGTTCGAGGGCATTTCGCAAAACAATACTGTCTACGTCAATGTCGGTATATTGTTCAATTTCTGGGGCGTTTACCAATGCAGTCGATTGGACCACAGTCACTTGACGCGCAGGGGGGGGGTGAATAGAGGGCGTAGGCTGGGCAAATATTCCCCCTGCCAGGAAGACAAAAATGAAAAGCAAAACCGTTTTTTTCATAAACCTCTCTCCTTCAAAGAATTGTAAACTATAGCTTTTCGGAAACGAGAAAATTAAGCACCTTAGGCCATTCAGGCTCTATTTCTGTAGGTAATAATGCTTTCTTGGCATTCATTTCTTTTTCATACTCAGTTGAAGTAAGGCTTTTTTCATAATCACGGGTTTCATCAAGTCTAAGTAACTCTAAACCACGATAATTCTGCATGCTGAGTACATCAGCCATAATATTGATTTCATAAGGCTCGACGGTGTTCCAATAATCATGGGTTATTACCAGGACTGGCGGATCCGGTTCTGGATGAAATTGCTCGGCTTCAGCCATGATAGTGTAATTATGTTGCCCGATTTTACAATTGGTTAACATATAGTAGAGGTTTTGCTTAAAGAATCCTTCACCGGTTGGACGCAAATTCAGGTCATATTTTTCAATCCCGATCAACTGGTTTTGCAGATCCTGGTATCCACGAAGGTTTCCTTTAAGTCTTGAAAACCCGGCATTTGCTCCAGAGAAGGCAACAGACTCCGCTCGAAGATTTTCATGGAATTTTTTTGCAAGTTTTACGTCGGAAGAACCAATCTGGCTAAGCATGAAAACAAGTGGAATTACCAAAGTAACCAGGCCAATAACCATGACCAGAGCGACGCCTTTTTGGGAACCGCTCATCGAAAAAGGTCGGCAAATATAGTTTCTGCTTTTTTCCTTCATATTTAATTCTAACATTTTTTTGGAATTTAGGTTACTTATGTACATCTATTCATTCATCAGATAGACCGATTCAAGACCAAAGGCACCATTGCCCTCAAGATAAATACCCACAAGACGATTCCCAATATCCTGGGCGGTAAAGGCAACCTGAGAAAATCCTTCGCCAATTGGGTTTTTATCTACCACAGGACTGCCCGGGCCATTTGGTATGAGGCAGCGACGAATGAGGTTTTCTTTTGGAACGAAATAAAAGCAAACGATGTCGCCAGAAAAATTCTTGAAAAAGATCTTGTCGTCGCTGTGTATCGAGTTGTCTGGGTTAACTCTCGGAGAAAGAATGGTTCTGGCAGTTCGCAATTCCTGAATCATTTTCCAGCAAGAGCGACGAATTCTCTGCTGGGCATCACTTTTTTCGAGAATCTTCTGCTGATAAGACCGTTGCATAAAAAACCAGTGACCGACAATCCCACCAATCAGGGAAAAAATGCAAAGCCCAACAATCAGCTCTACAAGCGTAAAACCATAAGTTTTTCTTTTTTTCTTACATTGAGGGGATGTATACATGCGTCTGGTAAAGCATATCCTTTCCATTTTCCCGCCAGGTAATAATTATTGCAACGCTTTTAATTTCATCGCCGTCACCAAAGCTTACGTTGCTTACAGAAAGGGCATAGCGAAAATCATAAAGCGCAAGAAATTTAAAAAAATCAGGCAGATCGGTCTGGGTAATGCTCTTCTGACCGGTTTTGCTGGTTGAAAAATTAATCAACGGATTGAAAAAAGGGTCCTCAATGGAATTGCAAAGAGAAACCCCAGGGAGGGGAATCTCCTGTATTTCATCAAATGGAACAACCATTAAATGTTGGGAAATCCGTCTGGCCAGACCAGTAGAAAAACTGAAGACAATGCTTTTCTGGACAGTTCTGCCGGCAGTTGAAAACATACTGACAACTGGTACCAGAATCGTAATGGCAATGCTCATGGCGATCAATATTTCTGTCAAGGATAAACCTTTTTTCATTTTTCGACCTCGTCAGAAAAGATTTGAGGTCGAGATACAATCAAGGTTCGATCCGGATAATGCTTGCGCAATTCATCAAGGATTTTTTCAGATTCTTTTTTTTCACCCTGATCCTGGAGAAACCCCGCATATTCAAGGCCTATAGAAAGATCTTTGTTGAGGTTGAATTCTTTTTGATAAAAACTTCTGGCGGCAGTGAAGTCCTTTTCGATTAATGCGAGTCTGGCAAGATAAAAATGGGCCAGTTTGATATTTGGGTCGAGGCTTAGAAGTATATTCAGCTGCTCAACCGCCTGAGAATATTGTCTGGAACACATGAGGCTGTAGCCCAGCCTGAGTCGAGCCATATGGTGATCAGCGTCCTGGGCCAATGCGTCCTTGAAGAGTATTATCGCATCGGCAAATCGGTCCCGGGTTAGGTAGAGCTCTCCCATGCGGTAATCTTTGTCGGCTTCCAGAAATTGCCGGGTGATTACGGTTTGATTCGTTGCGTCAATCCAGAATTCAGGGCTCTTTTTCTCACGGGGAGGGATCTTAAAATCTTCTTTTTCTATGTCGGGGGAAAAATTGAAAAAAGAAAAAATGAGGAAGATAGAAAGAATCAAAGCCGAAATAGACTTGGTCAGTGGTGACAAGCTTTTAAATGTTTTTTTGATGTGAAGAACTGCCTCTTTGAAATTTGTTTTTGTTTGAAGAGGCTTGCTTAATTGATGCCTGGGTTGCTCGGACTCAGAAATTGCGGCTGTTTTTTGATCTTCTAAGATTGCCGGTTCCGGAGCAGCTTCGGGTAAAAGGTCTGGAAACACCGGTTCATAATTGTCAATATTCAATAAAATATATCTGAATTCGTCAAAAGTTTCTTTCGTGATCCCACTTTTATCAAGCCCAGACTGTTGCTGAAGCTTTTCGATCAGGGGAAAAACTTCATTTTTCCGAATCATGTGAGCAAGATTCATTAGCTCAGAATTGCTCCAAGTGCGTGCCTTTAAAAAGTATTCGCATGCCTCGGGACTGGCAAATACTTTCAAATTCGCCGCAAGATAACATGCCACACGACCTTTGTTACCTTTGTCATAAATAAATGGCAGCAAAGTTTTCTCGAGGTCCTTGAACGGAAAAAGTCTTAGAGCTTCAATGAACCTGTTTTCAGGGAAGCTAGTCAGGTGGAAAAAAAGGATTTTCTGAAGATCTTCAGTGCGTTCCCGGGAAAAATCTTCCGTTTTTGCCAGACAAAGCACGCAAAGAGTTTCAGGGGCAATTTTCCCGATATAATCACGGGCAGGATTAAACTGCTTTGCCTGTTTTTTACACTGAACCCAGCTCTTGCGACAATTTGCCGGTCCTTTTTCGTCTATCAGCTCGCAGGCAATTCTTTCGAAGTTGGCAATAGTTTCTTGCATATATTTTTATCATTCCACTATACTCCAATTCTTGAGAATTTGCCAATGTTTAGGGGTTCAACAATTTTGTTGGCAAAGATGGGGGATTGGGTTAAATTAGGCCTCGAAAGGAAAAAACATGATACTGGATTCAGCCACAATTCTCACTGGCATGCTGATTTTTTTCGCAAGAATCATCGATGTTTCGATTGGAACGATAAGAATCATCAGCATAGTCAACAGTCGCATCAAGACAGCCTTTGTTCTTGGCTTTCTTGAAGTAAGTATCTGGCTGATGGTTATTTCAACGGTTCTGAGCAAAATGGAAGGAAAACCGGTAATCGGAATTTTTTACGCATTGGGATATGCCAGCGGCAACGTCGTCGGGATAATACTGGAAAAGCAGATATCTTTTGGAAATACTCTTTTGCGAATCATTTCATTCGACTCAGCCAATGAGATAATGCAGGATTTAAGGAACAAAGGCTATCAGGTTATTGAATTCAGGGGCGCAGACATTGAAAGAAGTGTTGTCGAGCTGGAAATTGTCTGTAAAAAGAAAGACGTGCCAAAGATAATGAAGGACGTGCGCAAAATAGAACCAGACGCCTATTACGTTACTGAATCAGTTGAAATAACCAAAAGAAAACACTACCCGGTTTTGCAGCCTCCGACTGGTTGGCGGTCAGTTTTTAAGCGAAAATAGCTTTTTTATGGCCAATTAGCTTCTGACAAAATGTGGCATTTCAAGAGGAATCTCAATTGATAACTCGATTAGACCGGCAATTTCACCACCATTGAACCAGGGAGTCTGGTGAATAATCTTTTTAATGCCATTTTTTTCAATAGTATAGGTGTTTTCTGAACCTGTTTTCAGCAATTCATCTATTTTGCCAATAGAAGGTTCAGAATGGCAATCACGCAAGTTTTTGCCAATGAGGTCACCGTATTTTTGAAATACGCGCTGGGCTTTTTCATTCATGTAAATAATTATACATTCCAAGTCGCAAACTGTTACGGCGAATTGGCAATTATTAAAAACAATATTTAAATCTTTCATTTTTTCATTTTGTAAATGCCGTCAACAATCCCGTAGTTGATCGATTCTTCGGCGTTCATCCAAAAATCTCGATCCAAGTCTTTCAAAACCTTGTCTTTCGACTTATGGCAGTTCTTTGCAAGCATAGAGGCAACGCCTTCCCGGGTTTTGATGATTTCCTTGGCCTGTATTTCCAAGTCGGTTGCCTGTCCATACAGAAATTCGACGCTAGGTTGGTGAATCATTACCTTACCGTTTGGAAAAATGAAGCGTTTATTTTTCGCTCCGGCGGAAAGGATCAATGAACCCATTGAAGCGGCAAGGCCCATACAAACCGTCGCGACAGGCGAGGAAATCATGTGCATGGCATCGATGATTGCCATACCCGAAGAAATGACTCCTCCGGGGCTATTGATAAAAAAGGTGATCTCTTCGCCCGGTTTTAAGGCTTCAAGATAAAGAAGTTTGGCGACAATATCTTTGGCAGTGTCATCTTCTACAGCTCCCCAGAGAAAAATCTGGCGGTTTTCAAGAAGTTTTTGCTCAACCACTTCGCTAATGTCGGTAGATTTATCATCTTTCTCTTCTTTGGGCTCATCTTCTTCTTCTTCATCATCACAGGAACAGGGACGACCGGATCGGGTAAGTTTTTTATTCATCGATATCTCCAATTGGTTTTTGCTAAATTGTACTCTTTGTTGGTAATAAAAAAAAGAGGAATTTTATCAAAGCACATATATTTAGTTGGTTACTCCACGGAAAATGATATTATTGAAAAAAACGGGAGGTAAGAATATGTGGTACAAATTTATGGCAATTATAGCTGTTGGTGCGATTTTATGGCAACCAACTCTGAATGCCCAGGAAAAAAAAAGAATTAATATTGCCCATCGCGGAGCCAGCGGTTACCTGCCCGAACATACTCTTCAGGCAAAAGCCATGGCATTTGGCCAAAATGCTGATTACATCGAGCAGGACGTCGTTCTTAGCAAAGATTTGGTGCCGATCGTTGTTCATGATATTCATCTCGATACCGTCAGCAACGTTGCTGAGAGGTTTCCCGAGCGAAAAAGGGACGATGGCCGGTTTTACGCAGCAGATCTTACCCTTGCCGAGATAAAATCTTTAAAAGTTAACGAAAGAATTGATCTAAAAACCGGAAAAGCGGTTTTTGAAAAACGATTTCCCGTCGGCAAATCAGTCTTCAGAATTTCTACGCTCGTTGAAGAATTGGAAATGATCCAGGGGCTGAACAAATCGACCGGAAAGAATATCGGCATTTATCCAGAGATCAAGGAACCAGCATGGCACCGCGAAAATGGAATGGATATCAGTAAAATAGTCTTGAAAACTTTGGCGGATTACGGCTATTCATCTGCCGACAGCAAATGTTTTCTACAGTGCTTCGATGCTCAGGAATTAAAAAGAATCAAGAATGAGCTTAAATCAACCCTTTCCTTGATTCAACTGATGGAAGGGGAAATGGATCTTGAAGAGGTTGCCGGCTATGCGAAAGGAATCGGGCCCTGGATCGGCCAGATTGTTACCGGCAAAAATGCCGATGGAAGCCTGGAACTTTCAAGCCTGGTCGCTGATGCACATGCAAGAAACCTATTGGTTCACCCTTATACCTTCAGGGTCGACGCTCCTATACATGAACTGGCCCCTGAATTTCTTCTTCAGCTTTTGTTCAACAAAATTGGCGTAGATGGCATCTTCAGCGACTTTCCCGATGTTTCCGGAAGATTCCTTGAAAGCAAATTTGTTGAATAAAACTTTGAAAGAATTTTTTAACTTTATTTAGGGAAAAAAAATGGTTTCATTGATAAAATCTATCATTATTTGTTATTTGCCAGCTTTTTCGGGGGTGTTTTTCAAACCGGGGCAATGGTATCTGAGCCTGAATAAACCACCGCTCAATCCCCCCGGTTGGATTTTCGGGCCAGTTTGGACCCTGCTTTATTTTCTCATGGGGGTAGCCCTTTGGCAGATCGAAAAAGAAGCTGATTCTACAGAAAAGGCTTCAGCAAAAAGGGCCTTTTTTGTGCAGTTGGGTTTAAATGCTCTTTGGACCCCTGTTTTTTTCGGTTCCCACCGCATGGGGCTCGCCGCAATGGTTCTTTTGGCACTTGTTTTGGCGATTATTAAATGTCTTCTGGCATTTTACAGAATCAGGAAGGTTTCAGCCTTTCTTTTGTTGCCCTATCTCTTTTGGTGCCTGTTTGCCATGTATCTAAACCTGGCCTACTTCTATCTTAACCAGCGGGATTTCTGAGCACTTCCTGGAGACGATACACAGTCTGATTGGCCAGGCCTTTTATTTCGACATTTTGCCGAAAATCAAACTTGAACCTTTCTTGAGGAATTTCACTGAATGTTACAGCGTCTACGATTATCTCGCCGGGACCGGCAAGCTTTTCCAGGCGCGAAGCCAGATTAACTGTCTCGCCAATTGCAGTGTATTCCATACGGTTGGAGGAGCCGAAATTTCCGACAATCGCCGGGCCGGTACTGATTGAAATACCCAGACCAAGCTCGTGCCCTGGGGGCAAATCGATAATTTCTTTGAACTCCTTGAATTTTTCCATCAGACGAAAGGCGGTGTATACGCAGCGCAAAACATCATCCGGCTTCTGAATCGGGGCACCAAATATGACCATAATGCAGTCGCCCATGTATTTATCGATTGTGCCAAAGCTTTTTAAAATAAGGTTTGTGGCCCTGTCAAACCAGCTGTTAAGTATTTGAACAAGTTTTTCGATGGGTAATTTTGTGGAAAGAGAGGTGAACCCGCGCAAATCCGCCATTAAAATCGAAACTTTCACCTTCTTTCCTCCGAGAGTTGCAATTTCCCGGTTATTCATCAACTGTTCCACGACAGAATCAGAGACATACTTGCCAAATGCACTTCTTATGGTTTCCGATTGCTTTTCTGCCGAATCAAGCATTTTTTTTCGATATTCATGAACTGAACAATTTTCAAGGGATGAGCCCAGAACATAGCCAAAGGTTGCAAACAAAGCCGGATCAAGGAATGGACGATTCTCAGGCTTTTGTCTTATAACCGCCATGAGACCGACAACCTTGTTGTTCGCACTTACCGGCATGGCAGCCAGGGCATCAAGATTCGCCTGTGGAATTATTTCGCGTAGAGAAGGAAGGCGGTTGTTGCCACTGATAACGTTGACAACTCCCTTTTCGGGGTCATAAGCTGCTTTTTGCCAGAAATCAGGCTTTACCATTATTGGGCTTATCTTTTTCGAAACGGTTTCACCTTTTCTTGGCAGAGGAACCAGCTGGTTCTTTTCATAATCAGCCATGAAAATCATTGAATAATCTGCTTTAAAAATCACCTCAAGAACGTGATAGGCTTGCGAAATGATTTTATCCCGATCGCGCAAACAACCCAAAAGGCTGAAATTAAGAATTCTGGCGAGTCCGTTTTCCTTTAAATCCTTGTAGTCCTGTTTCATTTTCACAAAAGCCTGTTCCGGCATGAAAGATTGATGAAGTCGCCATTGGAAAAGGGCCATCATCACCACCAGAACAAGTTGGGTAAGTAGTGCCCAGAAAAAGTGCCTGAAACTGCCAAATTTAATTGAAAAAATAAAAATGGCCAGGGTATTGGGAAAAAGAAGCATTATTTGCCATGCGATGAAGTTTTCCCAGATCAGCAGGGCGCTTAAAGCAAGTATCAGAGTACAGACAATAGATCTTAATTCAATGGCCAGCTGGCCGCTGCGGCTTAGTGTGTAGAAATCAATTCCGGCAAGAAAAATGCACAATGCAACAATAACCCAAAAAATGTCAGATTTTGCAAGTTGAGAAATGTTTGATTTCTGGCCGTTAGACATAATGACATTGTAACAAATTTTATGCAGTTTTTATATGAGTTTTATTTTTAACTCAAAAACAAATTTTTGGCTTAAAAAATCATCGAAGTGAAAATTTAAGGGGGATTTCAATAACCGCGTTTTCGCGCCATTTGTCTGGTGGGGCAGGCAATCTTGTTTTGTTCAAAAGCTTTATGGCGGCATTTTTTAATATACTGTTGGCGGGGTTGTGAATTTCAAGATTGAATGCATTGCCGGCACGATCGATTTGAAAGGAAAGCTGAATTGTTCCGCTGATATTTCTTCTTCGGGCTGCACTGGGATAGCGCAGTTTACTTTGTAAAATTTTCCTTATTTTTTGCAGATATTGAAGCTTAACTTCTTCATCAATTTCAGCAGCAACTGGTTCTTGTGTTTCAATCTGACTGTTTCTCGCCTGATTTGCCGAGCCAATTGGCTCAATTTGTGTTTTATCTGGATTTATTGGAGAAGTCTGTTGAAAAGTCGACAAATGAGGTTCTGAAATCTTCGTTTTTATCCTTGAACTGGTTGGGGGACCTTTTATCTTTTCGGGAGGAACTGGTTTTCTGGATGAAATGGGTTTTTCTGCCAGCTTGGCCCTGCTTTTTTTTGCCGGAGGGCTGGCAACTTTTTTGGCCGGGGCTTTTGTTTCATGTTGTTTTTGTATTTTTTCTTGCGGCATTGAAATTTTGGGTTTTGGCGGGAGAAAGACCTCTTTAACCAGATTCTTCAAAATCTGGTCTAACTTGGGTGAGGCTTGAAGAGGCTTGTCCTGGGGATGTGAGGCAGTCTCTGAAGGAGGTTTCAAAAAATTAACCAATAAAGATTTTTCTTCTTCGGGGGCTGTTTGATTAAGCCAGCTGCCCAAAAGAAAAAGAACCAGTCCTTGCGAAAAAACTGCCAGAATAAGGCTATAAAGTGGAATATGAGATCTATCGAATTTTCTAGTCAGAGTTACCATCTGGCAGTCCAAGAAAGCTGACACTTTTAAACCCAGAATCGGTCATCAAATCCATGAGGCTGACCAGGCATTCGGCGGGAGCTTTGGCATCTGTTTTTACGATAACCGGCGTTTTGGAATCCAGGTTGGCGAAGAATTTTTCCGGGTCTTTTTTCAATTGATCGAGACTGACCGAATATTCTTTTATGCGAAGGGTTCCGTCTTTTTTTATAAGAATGAATTGTTCCTGCTGGGAATTCTGGGTCTTAGACTCTTTTAGTTCGGGAAGATTCACTTCAATCGCCGGCAGAAAGTTCTGGGAAAGAATATAAAACAGCAAGAGGGTAAAAATAATATCTGAAGCACCAGTCAAATCGAGCATGGGCGCATATTGTGAGCGGCGATATTTTCTAATACTCATTCTGAAGTTTCCTCTATTTCAAGTTTATGAAGAATTTCAGATTCGAGTCTTCTGATACGATGTCTGGTTATGGATTCTATTAAATGGGCGAAACCGGCGGCAATGATGGCAAGAATAAGCCCATAAATAGTTGTAAACAGGGCTTCATAGATTCCGCCGGCCAGAAGTGCAGGGGTGGCAACCCCTTTATCTGCAACCGCCTGAAAGGTTTTTACCATTCCGGTAACCGTTCCGAGAAACCCCATCAATGTACTGATTTGGCCACAAAAACGCATCGAAGAGACTTTGCGACTCATCTGCTCTTCAACTTTGGCAAAGCAGATTTCCAGAGATTCTATTAAAGTTGCGCCCTTGAAGCCTTTGCCTGTTTCCGACATCAAAAAGGCTTTGTTGGCCCAGATAAAATTGCAGTCTGGCTTTTTGCGGGGCTTTCTGAAATCGCACTTCAAGCAAAAATAGATCTGGTAAAATCCCAGGGTGAATATGAGAATTCCGAGAAAGGTCAAAGGATAAAAAAGAATCCCGCCTTTTTCGAAAAAGAACAAAGCTTCCTGCAAGTGGGCCTCCAACTATTTAAAGCATTTTAACCAGAAACCGCGTTTGGGCGCGGATAAGATTTCGCAATCGGCAAAGCATTGTTTTGAGATTTCAAGCAGGCTGTCAAATTGAATTCTTGGAATTGAACTCTTTTTGCCACTGCTACCAGAATTATCCTTAATTGGTTCAATAATTTCAACTGGAGTAGAAAGACCGTAACCGCCACCGATCAAAGCCATTCCGCCCGGCTTGAGAATCCGAAAAATTTCCTTGAAACATTCAGAAAGGTTCTGCCAGAAAAAGATTGAGCCACGGCTAAAAACCAAATCGAATTTCTCGTCCATGAAAGGCAATGCAGAAGCATTTGCCTGAATCTGAAAGGTTTTTGACCAATCTGAACGACTTCGCGCCTTTTGCAGCATGGGCATTGATAAATCAACTCCGAAAATTTCGCCAAGACCGGCCTCGGCAAATAGCGGGTTCATAAAGCCCGGTCCACAACCAATTTCAAGAATTCTTCGACCAACCAGACTCCTGGCATAGAAGTCGTTCAAATCTTTTAGCAGCCAGGGATATACTGGTTGCAAAAGTCTTTCAGCATGAGCTTCAAAATGCTCGCCAGTTTCTTTTTTCCAGTCTGTAGTCATCGTTTGTTCTACAGAATTCCCTCAGGTGGGGAAACTTCTGAAAAACCAGCCAATAGTTCAGGATCCTTTGGCATTAAAACTGAGCGCAAACCATTAACATGCCGGGCAGTGCCGCCCTGAGCCATTTTTTTCATGACTTCAACTTCGTCTTCGACCCAGGCTCCACCGATAACATCTACCCCAAAGTCGAAAAGAACCGGACTAAGTGGAATCGAGGGGCCAAGGACGATAAAAATGGCACCAGGCCTTTTTAAGGCCAGAAGACCTTCAAGAGTGTCATTCAAACAAGTAACCCCGGTAACGGTTACGATATCTGCTTTCGGAATAACCTCTACGGCATCTTCAGCTTTGCGATCGCCTTCTTGTGGGCGCTTTTCGAGGATTGTGAAGTTTGCCGCAACACTTTTAATGTGATCCATATTCGGAAAATGCCCAACAACAGCCACGTTTTTATTTTTGGCCAGACGGGCTGTAAGTTCCAGGGCGTTGCCAGTAAAATATCTTTGTCCTTTAAGTTCTATGGCACTGTTAATACCTGCTATTGCAATAGATCTTTCTATTCCGTTGAGAGATTCGGTCCAGTTGATGATTTCCTGCAGACCCAGGGTTTCAACCTCTCCCATGCTTCTGACCGACGATTTAACCTTGAATTCAAAGACTCGATCATCGCTAAGAGTCATACTCAAACCGAGCCTGCGACTTTTTACGGTGGTAACAAATGCAAATGAAGCGACATTTGACAGGGGTAGAGCGAAGACCTCTTCAGGAATAGTTGCTTTGACGGCATTCAAAATCAGGGACATATTCTCTCTCCCTTATAACGCAAAGTAGTATTAAGTATTAAACTAATCCGGCCCAGCAAATTTTGCAAATTATATTTTGCAAATTTGCTTGATGCTACTTTGCGTGCATGCTATCGTTAAAATCAAAATTAATTAGGATAAGACACAAATGACCAGTTCTCGTCTTCTCACTTTAAAAGAGGTTTCCAAGATTCTGAATATAAATCCGGAGGTTCTCAGGCGCTGGCTCAGAAGCAAAAAAATGCCTGGTATCAAGGTCGGAAGTGACTGGAGAATTAACGAAAAGGATCTTGAGCCTTTTATCACTCCCCTGAGTGAGAAGGGCACCACTGAAGACAATCAACCAAAAATGTGTTTCAGGTTTCCAAAGTGGCTGGAGTTTTCCGGGTTGCCCTTTTCTCTAAATAGCAAGTATGGACCGGAAAGCTGGCCAGTTTTCAAAAAAATAATTGAACTGGATTTTGAACAGGGAAAGCCTGAAAACCGTGAAATTCAGGTAGAGCTGGATGAAATGGCTGAACGGGTAGGGTATTCGGTTGAGGTTGTCCTGAAGGTCTTAGAAAATCTGTTGGCTGCAAATATGATAAATTATCAGCTTGATCGCCGCAAAAAGAATGCTACTATTTCGGTTATTACACCGTTAAAGACCCCGAAAATGGTTTTTGACATAAGCTTTGAAAAGGGTGGAATAAAGGGAGCTCCTGGCAAAGCTCTTGAAAACAACTGTCTGCGCCGATTTCTCGAAGCAGATAAAAAAGATTTCTGATTGGAGAATATTATGACAGGGGACGAAATACAGACGGTAAATAAAGAGGCTTTTCCCGGTCTTAACATTGGTTTGCGAGCCTTTGAGAGTGCTGCAGCGATGGGATTCATGGCGATGGTCACTTCCAATTTTCTTAGTTTTGCGCCCATAGAAGAAAGAACCTGGCGTGAAATAGGGGTTGGTTTCCCGGTTTTGTTCTTCTGTATCATTGCGATTGCTTTGGTATTTCGAAAAAATTTCTTTGCCAGCTTTTTTATCGCCATCTTTTCAGCTTTCTTCATTACCCATGAAGTTATTATTTGCTATGACAACAAGGCGGTCGAAATGGGGCGAGAACTTGGGCCCGAAGGTTGGTTCCGGCATGGTTCGATGATTTTTGGTGATGTGATGAAGCCTTCTTATGGTGCATTCTGGGGCATAACGGGCATTACCCTGGCAATAATCGCTATCTTTCTGGCCTGGATTATCTCAACCTACAAGGAAAATCTTGAAGCTGCAATGGCATCAAGTGGTGATGCGGAAGAAACGCAAATTGATTTTGCCGCTTATGAAAACACTGAATTTCAATCGGCCGACTATCTGGAAGAAGAGCTTGAGCAATATGTCTCTCAGGATGACCATTACGAAGAAGAAGGCGAAAACATAGAAGATCTGGAAGATGGGTCGACGGAAGAATACATCGAAGACGACAGCGAAAATCAAAGCTGAGATCAACCTCGTTTCAGCAGCGAAGATCGATAACGACTTCACCGATTAACGGGACTAGATTAGCGGAACTTCCTTTGTGGCCCGAATAGATCGAGGGCGATCTGTTTAAGGCGCCGCAAATCAATTTTTCCTGAGCCCAGCACCGGCATTTCGTCGACTTTTACAAAATGCTCTGACTTGGGCAGAAATAGATTGGGTAAACCTGACTCGGCGGCAGCTTTAAGAATAGCCGGAATTCGTTCAGCTTCAATCGTGTATAGAACGACGAGAATTTCGCCCTTTTTCTCGTCGGGAACACCGGTGACAGCAAAAACCCGGGCTTCTTCAGCAGAAATGTTTTGCAGTAAATCTTCAATAACGCCATGGGGAACCATTTCACCACCAATTTTGGAAAAACGCGCAAGCCGGTCGGTGATGGTAATGAAGCCTTCTTTATCGAGAACGACGATGTCACCGGTATTGTACCAGCCGTCTTTGATCGCCTCGGAAGTTGCGTCAGGCAAATTGAGATATCCCTGCATGACGTTAGGACCTTTGACCAAAAGCAATCCTGGCTTGTCGAAGCCGAGTGGTTCGAATGTTTCTGGATCAACAACCTTAACGGCAACTCCCGGAACGCTTTGCCCAACCGAACCTTTCAGCGAGCCAATTTGCCAAATTCCAGAATCGCGATAATTATTGACGTTGATGCAGAGAACCGGCGAACATTCGGTGGTTCCGTAACCTTCAACGGGAGTGATGCCAAAATTCTTGCTATATGCCTCCACGACATTTGGCGAAAGCTTTTCTGCACCAGTAATCAAATTCCTGATTGAGCCGAATTGTTCAGGCCGGCATTTACGCAGATAAAGCTGGGCAAAAGTCGGGGTTGCGAAGAAGAAAGTGATACGGCATTTTTCACAAATCTCTCCGACAGCTTGAGCATCGAGAGGGTTGGGATGGAAAATTGCGGGCAAACCCACCGCCACCGCCATCCACATGCCGAGGTAGCCAAATGAATGAAACATCGGCAAAATTTCAAGCACCATATCTTTGTAACCCAGCTTGAGATATTGATCTGTCTGCTGCACATTGCTCAATAGATTGAAGTGGCTGAGCACGACACCTTTTGGGTCGCCGGTGCTACCGCTGCTGAAAATAATCGTCAAAGGATCATCGAGAGAGATTTCATGGCTTTTGCCGCAGGCCTTTTCAATCAGTGAAATGGGTGCGAAAACAGCCAGAACCGCTGCGATGATTCTATCGATTGTGCCAATTCCGCGAGCAAGGTCTTCGATGTACACTTTTTCAACAAAATCGGGTAAAAGTCCGGGAAACCTTTCGTCGATGGGCCGAGCTGTTATCACGCTTTTTATCTGGGCTTGTCTGATCGCAGATCGAACCGAATTGCGCCCGGAGGTAAAGTTAAGATTAACACTGGTTTTTCCGGCAATAGCTGCGCCAATGTTTAACATGGCTGCGGCAGGGGTGGTTGGAATCATAATTCCGACATTTTGCTGCCTCTGCCAAACCTTGGTGGCCGCGCGGGTAATCGCCAAAGTTTTTACGAGAAATTTCAATCTTGATACAAACGGTTCTCTAATATCACCGAACGAATGGTGAAAAAACTTGCTGCGCATAGTTCGTATAAAAAGGCGATGAATCGGTTGCTCGTATTTTTTTCTCAGTTCCCAGGCGCTTGGTCCCAGGTCAACTACGGCCTGGCGCAATTCGGCGCTTGAAATGGAAGCAGGACAGGGCCCACCGAAGACCAGGCCGACATTTCGCCGCCAGGATGGGGGAATGCGAGTAATGAAACGCCCGCCACAAAAGCTGAAAATGCTTCCCCAAAGATTGTCGATATAGGCTGGAATAATTGGGGCGTCGGTGCTGCTGAGAATAACTTTCAACCCGCGGCGAAAAGGAAGAATTGTCGCGGTTCTTGAAA
>CAZTHA010000058.1:0-16375 GCA_964613435.1 uncultured bacterium | reverse complement strand
AAGGAGTTTTTTTATGCCGACTATTGGCATAAGTCCGAGTGTGACATCCGTTCCAAGGGCAAACTCGGTCATCCCAGGAACATAGAGAGTCGGTTCCAGATCTAGAACCCGCTGATAAAATGCCGTAGCATCCTGCTGATCGCTAACATACAATATAAAGCTGGTTTTCATTGTGTGCGGTTAACTCAGTTCAGTTTGATGCCGAGAATTCGTTCGAGGGCCGCATTACTGGCTTCATCATCCGCGGAAGCCTCGGCAACGTTGTCCTTGAACATCTGCACCATGGCCGTCGCCCAGTGCTGGAACAGGGCCAGGCCCGGGTAGGCTTTGGCAGAAAGGGTTGCTTTGGGAGCGCCTTCGGGTAGTGGTTTGTCGGGCCTTGTCTGTCCAAGTTCGACGATGAAGCGATTGAGAATCGAAGCTACTCTGACCGAGGTTTTGCGGAGGAAGCGGGTTGAATTTGGCGCGTTAAGGTAGGTTTCGCTTTCGACAGCTATTTGCCGTTCGAGTTTGTTTCGCGAAGCGCCCTTGATGAGTTCTTGGCTTATTTCGGCAAACCATTCCGGGGTGAGCCCGGTGGTCTGATGCAAGTCGGTATCCTGCGTCAATTGCGCTAGCTGTTGTTGCCAGCGGTTTAGAACAGATTGAGCAAAAACCTCGCTTTTGCCGGGCGCAAGCTTTTTGGGTTTCTTTTCTTCGACGGGGGCAGGGCTGCCGAAAACATCGAAAATTGATTCTTCAAAAACAGGGGCTTCTGACTGAATGCCGTTTTCGCCTTCGCTTTCTTCTTCACCCATTGGATTAATGACCGAGTCGTAAATCATGCCGATGGTTTTATCGGCGATGGCCATGCGATCGAGATCAAGAATCTGGGGTAGGGAGTAGCGGGTTGCCATTTCCCGGGCCAGTTGGGAGATGATCTTTTTGCCGCGCTCTTCAGCCAGGGAACGGGCTTTGGTAATATCGTCGCCGATATGATATGGCTGAAGGTGGGTGCGGATTTCGGTGAACACCAGTTTCAAATTGCTTTGTAGCTGCTTAACTTTGGTATCAGCTTCAATACTTTCTTTGACTTTTTCAATCAAATAGGGAATTCCGGAGTTGCCGGGGGTTGCCGCGTTGTCCCATGCTTCTGCGGGATTGGAAAAATGTCTTTGCACATTTTCGTTGGCCAGGTATTCGGCGCGGATTTGTGCAAGTTGTTCTTCGTCGCGAACAAATTCGGCGCCATCCTTATCGCGGCCGAAAACCGTCTGTTGAACGTTGGGATTACGGACCCAGTAGCAGTTTTTAAAGGGCTGCTCTTCGTCCCACTGTGTGACCCAGTCGCCGGCGCGGCCGAGAAACTCGGCGAAATTGGTTTTAAGACGGCTATCCCAGCGGACTGACGGATCTTCACCACGCTTTCGGATGAGGTCCATGTCAAATTTGGTAAAGACGTGAAAAAGAAGCGGTTTTTTGCCGTTTCGGCTTTTGCTGTCTTTACCCTGGCTCCATTCGACCCATTTATTGACCATGTATGGAAGTGATTTCGCTTCCTGGGGGCCGCCTTCCTGGCAGAGCAGTAGCCCGGTAACGTCGCGATCGTCGGAATAGCGATCGAAAAGGTAGGCGACTTTCCCGCGCAGGAAGACTTCTACGAGAGAATCATGATCATTTGAAATGCGTGTTTGATCAAAAACCTGGGCTCTGGCTCTGGCACCGGGGAAATCGAGAACGTCAAGCTGGTGCAGCAAGGCTTCGGGTCTGCTGACCTGGGTCTGAAGTATTAATTCGCTTGTTAACGCGCAAAGCACAGAGGAGTCGATGCTGGTTTCACCGCCGTTGCTGAGCACGAGGGTGCATTTGCGATTGCCGACCTTCATCAGGCCCGAAAGTCTTTGGACATCGATAATGCTGTTGGTGCGTGGCAGAAGGGCATCGTCGTAAATGCCGACGACCTGTCCGCCAAGGTTGCCGAGCTCTTTTGCCAGATGGCGAAACAGCTCGGTTATTTTTGGGAACTTGCCCCAAAGCCATTCGAGATAGGTAATTTGCTGGTCGGTTGGCAGCAGCCTGATTTCTTCGTTGAGAATGCCCCAATAGTTGATGTCTTCGAGCATGCGCAGGAACTGATTGTGAAAATGGCGGCGGGCGTAGTCCTGCAAATCCCAGACATCGGTTTCGCTGAGCAGACCAGGTCCGTTGTTCTTGCCGACAAAGCTGCGGAAGGAATAGCGGATTTTCTGGAGTTCTTCGGCGGATGGCATGAAATCAGACACGCATTCAAAAAGAAAGCCATTCAAAAAGATTTTGATCAGGTCAGTTGCGCTTAAAAGCCTAATATATGCTGCGCATCCGGGGATTTCCCGGTATGGGCGAGTGGTAAAGCGGGTGACGATTGCGGTGCTTTCACGTCCGCCGGCGGGATTGATCTCTTCGAGATAATCGCGGTGAACCGGCTCTTGTCGGGCCTGATTCAGCCATACGGTCAAAGCTTTTTCGCCGCCGCGCACCAGTTCTGACACGAGATATGACTTGCCGCACTGACTGGCACCGAAAACGCCGAGAGCGAGCGGTCGGCCGGCCGATTCGCGGATTCTTCTTACCGTGACCTGCTTTTCGTGCAGAATTTTGTCCATGAATTTTCTGATTTGCGCGTCTTTGAGAAAGCTGCCCGCCCAGTCAGAGCTGCTGTTAAGCATTTCTACAAGCTGATCAGCCATGCGAATGACATTCTGTTCTTCGGGCCGAAGTTTTGATTGCTGCATATTCAGGTCTCCTGTGCGCTGTTTTGCTTTTAACAGGTCACTTCAACCACATTAGAGTGGCTCAGTGAACGTTTCGGTTCTGCTCAGTTGCCGGTCTGGGGCTGCTGCTGAGCCGGTTCTTTCTCGGGTTCAGCCGGTTTTGGCTCCTGTTTTGGCTCCTGTTTAGGAGCCTGGTTTTGCTTCGGAGCCGGCTGTGGCGCCTGACCACCGTGGCTTTCGATTGAATGGCCACAATGGGGGCAAATGTGCGGGGCCTGGCCGCCGCTCTGACCGCCAGATCCTCCCGAGCCGCCCGAGGGCAGGCCGGGCATTCCGCCACCACCAGGAAGGCCGCCATTGCCACCCGGCATACCGCCGCCGAGGAGGTCCTGGAGGGATGGCATGCCGCCTCCGCCTGCCGACATTCCGGGAGGCATTCCCATTCCGCCCATCGGGTTACGTGGAACGAGAATTTTCAACAACAGCAGCAGCAAAATAATAATTGCCAGAACTATTGCCAGCCATTTTACCCAGCGATATGCACCAAGACCCAATGCGAGGAGTGGTTTTTCCTGGTTTGGATCGTCCTTTTTAGGGGCGGGTTTCTCCGGCTTCTTTTCCGGCTTTTTCTCAGGTTTTTTCTCAGGCTGAGGGGTTGGTTTTGCTTCAGCTTTCTGGTCAATGACCTTTTCTTCTTTTTTTTCAGCCGTTTTTTCGGCCGGCTTATCTTGAGGTTTTTCTTCAGGGGGAGGTGCGGAAAAAACGGCGGCCGCAGCCGCTGCTTGATCAGCCGATGGATTTGCCTGCTTTTCAGCAACCGGCTCGGGTTTGGGCTCAGGCTTTTTTTCTGCCTTGCGCTGAACCTGGGCGATAAACTCGTCCCATCCTGCGTATATGCCCTGGCCTGGGTGATTGCCGCTGTCGCAGACAAACCCCCAGTGGACGAGAACCGGCCGATTATTAACGACGAAGACCTGGTTCAGGTCGGGGGACATGGCGACGGCCTTGAGGTAATCGGCATAATCTTTTTCTATGCCGGTTTTACCCTGTTTGGCATCGGCATAGGCGCGGATTTTTTCGATATAGGTAGAAAGCAGGCCGGCGACTTCCTGTTGTTTGTTGGCCGGCAGGTCTTTGAAGCTGATTGGGTCACCTGACAATTCAGTGCTCCACTCGATTTCGCCGGAATTGGAAGCTGATGTCTCGGGCTTGGCAAACAGACTGTTCATTTGTCCAGAAGGATCGATGTCTTTCAAAACCGCCTGCAGGTGACCATAAAACTGGTGCACCGGCTGATTGCGGAAGAAGCTGGTTCTGAATCCTTTTGACAATGTTTTGGCGATCATTCCCATGGGTAACCTCCGGGTCTGGAAAGGCGATATTTCATGTCAGTACCATGCCAGTGCGCACTACCTGACGGTTGTCTTTGCCGACAACCAGGTAGCCATGCATTTCTTTAATCGTTCGACCGCTTGTCGATGAACCGGCAACCCGCTCGTGATACTGAGGTGAGAAGGTTTCATTTTCCATTTGCAGAAAGCTGTATTGTTCAGAAACGGAAGAAAGGTAAGTGCCAGCAGTCTTGAGGAGTTTTTTTCGGGTGGCAAAAATCTGGCTGGAAAGGGTGGCGAGGAAGCGGTCGGAAATAGCGATCAGGGCAAAAAGTTTCTGGTCGGGCGTGCCATGGCGAAGGCATTTTTTTAGTGGAAAAATGCCGGCAATGGCAGCGAAAACCCTGACAAAGGTTTGCTCATCTTCGACACCTTCAAGAATAGCTTTGAATTCGCCGCGCGCCGTAATTTCCCAGACTTCGGTGACAGAAACACCGTCGAAAAAATTAAGAATCTGCTGGCGAGAGCCGCCTGATTCTGCGGTTTTTGCCGGTTCTGAAGTCTCAACTGGGTCATTCCCCGGAGATATTGGGGGTTGTGGCGCAGTTGGCCCGGTTTCTCTTTCGGGAAAAGCGGGCAGGGGGGCTGCCTTTGCCGGGGCCAGTTCAAGCAGTTTTTTCGGGTCTATTCTGGCGAAAAGCTCGATGAGGTTGCGAACTTTCTTCAACTCATCGGGGGCAAGGTTTTCGGTTGGAGCCTCTTCCTGGGGGAATCCGGGGAGATCCGGTTTGACGACGACGTCGGCGTTATCGCTCTGGCCAGGAAAAGGAAAGAGTTCGTTATCGTTGCTCATTTTTGCTCCTTTTCGAATTACAGATCGAAGCAGCCGGTATCGAGCCAGTACTGATCGTCGATCATTGTTCTCAGGCTGAGTTTGGCGAGGTCTACATCGCATTTGCTGCCGTTTTCGTCACGTAGCTCGACCACCGAGAGGCACTCGCGGTGGTTCTGGTCCTGGTTGAGCCTGATCTGAAACGGACCATTGCCTTTGAGCTGGTCGCGGTCGAGGGCAATCTGCCAGATCGGGTTTACCATACAGACAGATGAATCGATGCGGCGAATACCCAGCAGGGTCGTGCGCGACGAGGTGAGGGTTGCCGGTTCGTTGCCAGGGGTCGGGAACAGGCTCTGGGTTAGGGTCATCACCTCGGGTGAGAATGTGCCGATGTAGCATTCGCGTTGTTTGATCAGACTATTGTCGGTGCTCAGGTTCAGGCCGTCGAGATTGGCAAGCTTTTCGGCGAAGAGCCAGACTACGGCTCCCATGACACAGGTTGTTTTTGGGTCGGCGATACCGCCGCCCCTTTGCGAAAATGGATACCAGCTACCGACCGGGTAGCCCTTGAGGCCGATAATTCTTGCTGAAGGCACCGGCATGAGCTTGACGAGAATTTCGCGAATGATTGGCAGTGAAGATGGTTTGCCGCCGAGAATCAGGGCATCACAGTCAAACTGGGCGATTACCTCGGCGAACAGGCGCAGAATATTTTCAATAACATTGGCGATAACTGCGTTAACGCGATTTCGGGAGATTTCCCAGGGGATTTCGGGCAGAGTGATGTCGCAATTGAATTCTTTGCGCATGTGGTCGGCAAAGAAATCGAGAACATTGGCGCTAGGCAAACGGTAGGGGAAAAAGCGGTCGAAACTCAGTTCAATGTCGGGGTCGTCGGTGTCGAGTTCGGCGAATTCAAGATGGCGGTGTGCCATGGGAATCCAAATCTGTCTACAAAGTTCAGCTTTCATGTCGTTGAAGCTTTTGTCGCGTCCGCCGCGTCCGGGGCCAAAGAAAAGTTGAAAGTCTTCCCAGGTGATGTTGCCGTTTTTTTTCTGAGCCCAGTTGAAGATTCTCTTTAAAATAAGTTTTTCAATTATTCGCTTGGCCATTTCGTCGCCGGCGATTGAAAACCCTTCTGAAAAGAGCATGCGCTGGCTGACCCCGGAAGGTTCGGAAGCTTTCGGAGAGTATTCAGCGATCATCAGGTCAGAGGTGCCGCCACCAATATCGATGCTGGCGAGGCGGAAAACCTGCTCTTTTATGCCGTTGGCACTGGTTCTTTCGCGGCCGAGGGAGCTGATAGCTTCAGTGGCATCACCGAGAAAGCGGTGTTTCACTTCGCCGAAGAGGTAAGTCAGCTGCACTGCCGTTGCTTCATCGAATTCGAGGTAGGTTTGCGGTTTGTTTTGCTCGGGCAAGCCGGTAACTTTAAAATAAGTGTCGATGGCAGAGGCGACCCGCTGGCAATAGAGGTCTCTTTCCGGCAGAGACATGCCGCAGGGTGTTGTAATGACGATGTTTTTGAGAGTGCGCACTGCCAGGCGGTGTCCGCGGGATTTGCGGAAGGAGAAGGAGTTGATCTGGGCATAGGCATGGCAGAGGATTTCCAGCATCAGAAAGGTCATCAGG
This sequence comes from uncultured bacterium, assembly GCA_964613435.1. Lineage (GTDB taxonomy): Bacteria > Muiribacteriota > Ozemobacteria > Ozemobacterales > Ozemobacteraceae > DYKG01. The sequence goes on along the minus strand of CAZTHA010000058.1, from coordinate 9,848 downwards.
CTACCGGTGGGGTAGCAGGGTTCGAAGGGCGGATGGGCATCATCACCCTTGAAAAAGCCGTTTTCATCAAGAAATTTCAGAAAGTTACCGCCGATTTTTTTGCCCAGGCCATCGTCGGCAAGATTAAAATACCAGGGAAAATGGCGTTGGGCTTCGTCCCAGAGGTAGCGTTTCGGGCTGGACATGCCGGTGTCGCCGATGTCAGAGGGTTCCATTCTCGCGGCTTCCTGACCAATGCGGACAATGCTTGGCCAAAGGAAATTTTTGTCGTTTTGCGGCAACATATTTTCCGGGTCGGCAAACAATGGCGGCATGAATTTGAAACTGGTGTCAAAGGGCTCGGTATAGATGATTCCGGGTTCCTGCAGGTCTCTAATTTCGAGCTTGCAACATTCGTCGAGATTTATCGGCTGGCCGGGCGTTTGTTCGACAAGAATGCCGCAGGCTCTACTGTTGCCGAGGTCCAGAATCAGGTTGACGCTGATTTCTTCGCCTTCGGGGTAAAGCAGCGTTATTTCCGGCAGAACTTCAGCCTGTTTCAGGCCATCGGTCAGGGCGATGAATGCGGCTAGAGCCGAGGCGTGCGGCGGAACTTTTTCGCCACCTTCGGCGGGAACTCCCTGAAGGACGTTTTTGACCCAGGTAAGCATGGAAGGCGTTTGCCAGAAGGCCAGATCGCCCGGGTTCGCTTGCATGGCTGCGCCAATATCTTCAGGAAAAATACCGCGATTTTCTTCGCGCTGATTCGAGTTTTCGCCATTTTGCCCAAGCGTGGTGTCAACGGCGAGAACGAGGCGGAACATGCTGTCATCGGTCTGTAGAGGTGAACGATAGAGAAAAGCCCGCGCCCAGTCAACGCTGCGCGAATTGGAACCGGCAATTTGCTCCTTACGCGAAAAGGGAACGGGAATCCATTTTCCCATGCATGTTTCAAGAGCGTCTTGAAATCTGATGGCCAGTCCGCCAATATCGACCATGTCGCCGGCCTGGCCGGTGGCGTTGGTTATCGGCTGGGTGCCGAGCTGGAGGCTGATCGGGCCATTTGGCGATTGCAGCACGCGAAAGCTCCAGATCTTGTTGAGTAGCAAATCAGAAAGTTTGAATTCGTAATCCGGGGCATAGAAGGAGATGCCGGTAGATACGAGAAATTCGAGTTTTTCCATGGCGCGCTTCCTTTAACTGGCGGGGGTCTGGTTGGCGGATTCTTTGTTCTGGTCATTGCCGGCTGGGCCGGCTTCAATTCCGACTGGAATCGGCCAGTTCATCGCGGCTTTTATCGGTCCGTACATTATCAGGCCGGTCAGGATAAGCCACGGAAAGTTGAGCAGGTAGGCAATGACGAAAATTTCGACAATAACCACCACCGCCCAGATAAGAACGGTTTGGTTGATGCAGGTTTCAGGTTTTGTCATTCTATCCTCCGTTGGCTTCAAGCCGTTGAAATTTGTTTGAGCAGGTCTTCAGCGCCTTTGTGCCCTTGGTCAACGGCTTCCTGTAGCCATTTTTGCGCAAGTTCGGCATTGTATTCGACGCCGACTCCACAGGCATAAAGGCTGCCGAGTTGAAACTGAGATTCGGCATCACCCAGCTCAGCGGCTGTTTTGAACCAGCTGGCTGCATTGGGCAGGTTGGGATTAACACCGATTCCTTTGAGGTATATTTCGCCAAAGCGTCTGCGAGCTTTGAGCGAACCTTTTTTTACGGCAATTTGCAGCAGACCCAAGGCTTCGCGAATGTCCAGGCGGCCGGAGCCTCCGGGCAGCAACGCATTAGCGCGGGCAAGCAATGAATCCGCTTCATTGTCGGTAACGGGCGGCACCGGTTTGGGTTTTGCGGGCTTCTCCTGGCTCACGGCACCCCGAGCGACGGTTTTGGCAATGGTATCTTTTTCCATGCGTGGGGCATTGCTATCAGATTGTTCTGAGCCCTTTCGCGGACTGCTGACCGGCTTGGTTTTTCGACTGCGGGTCTTTGGCGGGGCAGTAAACAGCGGCACGGCTTTTGCCGGTTGTATTTTGACGGTGGTGGCGGTAAGTCGCGCTGATTCACTTTCAGGGGCATTATCGAACCAGGATTTGTAAACTCTGATCAGGCCAGCTTCATCACTGCCAAAAATTACGCCGAGTCGGGTAGAAGAAGTATCCGGTTCACGAAAAGCAGGTTGTTCGGTTGGAGTTGGAGCGGGTGGTTGGGGCATGGGCTGAGCGGATGCCGGGGGCTGGGGTGCGGCCGCCTCGGGCTGCTTGGGCTGCTCGGGCTGCTCGGGAGCCTTGAAGCCGGCAGTTTTGTCCGGGTCTGTCGCGGGAAGGGTGGGGGCAGTCTTTTTAATCTGGGTTTTCAGACCGAGCGAGATTCCCCAGGTTTCAACCGCCCAAAATGCGGTTTCAGAATCTATCGAATGCTTTTTCTGCAATAGTGCAGCCAGATTGTCAGCGGTGGCCTGTGAAACGATTCGCCCGGGATCTTTCTGGAGTTCCCAGGGGAAGCGTTCTTTCAAGCCTGCTTTCAGCGCGGAAATTTCGGGTAAATCAGGCCATTTGCCGATTCCCTGAATTTTTCGGGCAAAAATGTCCGGATCTTGAAAGACGGTTGGGTCGCGTCTGGCAACCAGTTCAAGCAGTGCTTTGCGAATGGAGTCGCGGGTAGTGCTCATACTCTCTCCCAGTCTCACTTCATTTAGGCTCAGAATATCAGCTTTTTTCGGGCAGGTCAACCGGATTAACCATGGGGGATGATCAAATCCTGGCAAGAGTTTGGGAGATTTTTATCATAGTAGCGGTAAAAATTGCGAAAATGATCGATTGGATGCAAAAGCGAAGAAAACTTACCCTGCCAATGTCTGGATTCAATAAAAATCGCTTAATAAATGCCATTAACGGATTAAGTTTTTTGCCGGGCGGGAGCTATAATCGCGCCATGAATTTGCATTTATCAAGGTACAATTCTGGAGGAAGAAAATGAAAAAGCTTTTTAAACTGGTTTTGATTATTTGTGTCGCTTTTGGTTTCTGGACATCGGCATTTGCTCAGGATGATGCCGGCATGGATGAAATGGGTACAGACGAAGTCATCGTTGATGATGGCGGCGATGAAGGTGTGGAAGAAATTATCGAGCCGGTAGAAGGCGCAGTTGAAGCACCCCCGATGGATTTTCAGAAGGGTGATGCCGTTGAATTCACCGGTGTCGTTGAAGTTACTCCCGCTGATGAAGCAGCCGGAGAAAAGTATTCAACCATCGTTCTGAAGGCTGGCGAAGAATCATACAAACTTCTGCCATCTGAAAACAAGGAAGCATTCAATGGACTTGAAGCAGCAGCCGGAAAGACCATCACTTTAAAGGGTACATATCTGCCTGCTGATGAAACTCATCCTCTGCCTGCAGTAAAAGTTACTGAATGGAGCGAATGAGAGCTTTAGGCAAATAAAAAAAGGGCCGAAAACGGCCCTTTTTTTTTACTATTTTAGAGGACTTTGGCAGATATGCCGAGAAAAGACCTTGCAGAAATCTGTTTTTCGCGCAGCTCATCCTTTTTCAGGACAAAGAGCTTGCGGGCCGGGCCAAAAGGCAGGCGGTTGAGGATGAATGGGGCGATCCCAGCGCAAAAGGTTACTTCGAGTTCATCCGGACCTTTGATTCTTTTTTCTGTAAGATTCATCTTGAACTTTTCGTTGATAAACTTGAATTCTTTTTCGTAGCCGAGAAGAATTTCGTATATTTCGGCGAGAGTATCGGCAGAGGCCTTGTTGAGCTCATAAAACCTGGTTCGATTAAGGCGCCCGGTAGCGAGGATCAGTTTTTCCTGTAGTTGAGAAAAAACGGCGCTTTTTTTCATTTCGAGCAAAGATTCCATTGAGAAATCAGCAACGAAATTAAACTTGTGGGCCTTAATGCTTTGAATGAATGCGCCGGTTTCAGCGCTGAAAACAGCTGAATCGACGAGCTTTTCGATGTTTGCCCTGGTACACAGCCATGAATAGTGAGCCTGGGTTTCAACCGGAATCAGCGGACCGCAATGAAAGCGGTCGAGGTTTTCGAGCAGATAAATTTGCGGCCAGAGGCTTTCGAGAATTCCTTCGAGGACAAGCTGCTGATCAGACATTGAACAGATGGCGTCGGCTTCGATTTTATTGCGTTTTTCGCGAATGTCTTCCTTGAATTTTTTTATGGCAACTTTTATATCCAGGCCGGGGTCGCGGCCAGGCGGAACGAAAAGTTTGTGCTGGTCTGCCTTTTCAAGGAACTCTTCGTGGTTTTTTTCAGCGAATTCAATTGCAGCGTCATAGCTGCAGATTTCTTTGTTGATGTAGGTATGGAAAAAGTCGGCGACAAGAACTTCGTATTTAGCCTGGGTGACCGGGCTTACTATGCGCTCAGGCTCGTAAACCTCTTCTGGTAGTGGTATGACGAAAATTTGCGGAGTTTCGTAATTGAGTTCGGCAAGGTCTTTGAGCTTAAGAAGTGAAAAGACTTCCTTGAGGATATTGGCAAGCTTGAACTTTTCGTTTTTTCTTTCTTCGGCAAACCAGGGCATGACCGGGTCTGGAATAAGGATCATGTCAGAAAAGAGGCTGGCGACTTTAATTGCGTGAAACTGCGGCAGGTTTATTGCGTGGCCACCGCTGAGCAAAAGTTTGTTGCAACTTTTTTCACCTGCAAACTGTAAGGCGGCGTCACGGTATTTTCCGTAGAACTCGTTGAGTTTTTGCTCAAGCATATCGACATATTGCAGGCGCTGCTTGTTTCCTTTTATGTTATCCATTAAACCAAGGAAAAACATGCGGATATTTTTGGAAATATCGTGCATTGTCGAAAACTCGTCGACACTTTTGCCGGTGAAGACTTCGAAAAACTCTTCCAGCAAAATAAAATAGGCGGTCTGATACTCTTTTATGAAGTTGTTTTCTTCCATTTTACTCGATGACTTGACTGTATATTTTCTTGTCAGCCTGTAACAGATAACGCAAAAACGGTGTGGTATGCAAGAAAAAAATCTTGCCTGGCTTCAAATCTGAAAAACTCCGTAGTTAATCTTCGGCAAGAACGATGATCCGGTCCCATTCCTGAAAGGTTATCATCTGGCCTTTTTCTGGATTAATTTTGATGCCGTAGGTGTTCTCAGCGGTTTGTGCCACCGATTTCAAATGATAGCCGATTGCGGTTTCGTTTTTTCTTCGTGCCGATTCGATAACCGTGTAAAAGTTTACCGGCGTATTCAACTTAACGTAATTTCGGGCAAGTTTGAGGTAAATTTCTGAGCCGTCAGCATCGAAAAGGTCTTTAAAAACCGTATTCAGCTTTTTCTCCTGGGAAACCTGGGTTACTACCAGGCTTATAAAATGATCACTGACGATGAAATCATCGGCCTGGGAGGCTTCGGCAAGACTGCGATTGCGCTGATCGAGCATTTCACTGACGATCGACATCGGGTATTCGAGTTTCTGGGTAATGTCGCGCAGGTGAAGCAGAGTGATCAGCGAGACCGAGTCGGCTTCCTGTTGATCCATGCTGTCAGAATAGCTGAGAATAATGATATGTTTGAAATTGGTCACTTCCAGTTCATCGAGAACGCTGCGATCGGTTGTGTCGGCGAGCAGACAGCTGACTCTCTGGTGGCGAAGGTTGCGACATTTCTGGGCGATTGTGGTTTCGGCCCTGTCTTCGGTAGATACGACGAGAACTGCAGAGCCATCGGCCACGTAGTTGTCGAGCTCATTTATTATTGCCGGTACACGCCAGTTCCAGCCGAGAATCAGCGTGGTTTCGGGCGTTGCTGCTTCGGGTGAAATGTTGGTAATAGCGCTTTCATCGACAACAGAGCTTGCCGGCGGGCTGAGCCGGATTGTGTCGAAGTCTTCAGAGATTGCCATGATTTCGTCACCGTCCTGCAAAACGTAATCCATCGGCGGGTTTACCATGGGTGAGCCATTACTTGGGCATACTCCCATGACCGAAGAATCAGTATACTGGTTGATGATTTCTCCGTATTTTTTGCCGGAAAGCTCGGGTTGCTTCTGAAAGTATATTTCGTCGCCATCATAGCCGAGAAGTTCAGAATAAACGATCGAAAGAGCAGACTGGCGGCATGTTTGGGCAATCAGTCGGGAAATCATGTCCGACACCTGGACAATTTCCACCTCGTCTTTGCCGACCATTGTCGCCACATCCACGTTTTGTGGATCATGGATCTGCACGGTTATATGGTAAGGTTCGGGCCGACGGTTTTTACTCTGGACAATCGCGAGCGTGGTTTTTATGGCGGTCGCATCAGGGTTTGCGCCTTCGCTGGGCAGAATTATTATCGATTTGCTGGTCTGCGGACTGACCAGATTGAGGTCGTCGACGTCGATAGGGTCGCCGTTGCGGCAAACGATTTTGGTGTTGAAGGTTTTGCCGATTTTTTCGTTAATTTCGTCTTCCATGTCGACTTTGTCGCGGTCGGCCATGATAACTATGCACGAGTGATCACGGTGTAAATTGGAAATGATCAGTTCTTTAACGATGGTGAAAATGTGTGGGGTCCAGCCAAGAATCAGGGTGTGCCCAGATTCAATGACGAGGGAACGACCTTTTCTTAATTGTTCAAGCTTGTTTTCGATGGCGTTGTTGAGGACGCCGATCAGGGTGCTGATGATGAAAATGCCACCCAGGGTCACGGCGAACATGATCAGGCGAAAACCCCAGCCCATGTCACCACCCATGGTGCCGGGATCGAGGGTGCGCATCAGGCTTGCCCACAGGGCTTCGGCAAAGGTGAAATTGCAGTCTTCAGGTGGACCCCATCCGGTTGCAACTACGGTAATTGCCGATAGAAAAATAATCAGCAGGGAGATTCCGCCGAGAGCGACGATCAGGGCAACGAAGCCTTTGGCCATGAAATTGTCAAAGGCGTATTGAATGCGGTTTCTTAGGCTGAATCTGCTCATAAGGCTCCCTCGGTAATGTATTTCTGCAAGTATAGTTCAAGTTCTCGAGGGATTCAACCGTAGATAACTTTTGTGGCAAATGAAACTGATATTTAAATTCAGTGCAGACAGATTGACGTCAAGGTTCGGTTTTTACTGCCCGGGCAAGGCTTCGGCAGGCAAGTTGGCTTGGGGCATACGGTTGAGGTAATGCTTTTTTTTGATACGGATGCTGCCCGAAACGGTTTTTACAAAAATAGTCGGGCTGGTTGGGCTTTTTTGGTCGTGGTCAAACTGGTTTTCTTTAATACCGTTGTCCGTTTCCATTTTGACTGTGGGAACAGTATCTTCGGGCAGGTAAACCCAGACAATCCCAGATCCAGAATTTACCTCAATCTGCGAAGAATCGGGTACAGATCGCGGTTCAAGGGAGATTCTTCCCGATTTGCTTTCGCATTTCAGGCTGTTGATCGAAAAATCGTCAACGAGTATCCGGCCACGTTGGGTGGTTAGACTGGCCTTTGCTCCGTACAGTCGCTTCAGCTGCAGATCTGAAATTTTGCTCGATATGATAATGTTTTCGCTGGTCAAATCATTTATGCGTAGCGAGCCAGATTCAATTGCAATGCAGGTGTTCGTGCCGACCAGTTTATCGATTTGAACCGACGCTGAATCAACAGCGATATTGAGTTTTTCAGACTTGACATCGAATAAGCTGAGTCGGCCACCTTTTATCTTGAGCTCCAATTCGGGCACGTTTATATTTTCGATTTTCACGCGACTTTGGCCAAGTTCCAGATTTAACGGGCCGAGCAGATGACTGATTTCGACGTTGGTTTTTCGTTCAGTGTCAATTTGACGGCAGGAAAAATTGATAAGTTGTTTTTCCGGAACGCTAATGTTGAATTCAATTTCCGGGTAAGGGAAAAAAGTCCAGTCCGCCTGGTCGACATGCCCCCCGAGCAACAGCGTGCCATTGTCGGTCAATTCACAGGTGAACGGGTAATTTTTCAACTTCTCTTCCTGATTGTGCTTGTTCCAGGCACCGATACGCCGGGTGGTTTCAACGGAAAATTCACTGGTGTCAGGGCTGCCGACAATTTTGACCGTTTTGCGAAAATAGGCGATTCTGTCGTCGGGAAAATCGAGAATGACTTTTCGAATTCCCGATGCAGCGAAACTCTTGTTCTGACGGTCGACGATCGGGTCGCTGCGCTGACTGTCGCCGATGAACCAAAGCAGAAGAAGTATTGCCATGCTTATCCAGGCAACTTTTTTGACCTGCTGGGCAAAGCGGGCGGGCACGACGGTCAGATTAAAATATTCGACCATGATTTTCTGGCCAATGATAATGGTGAACCCGATGCCGGCGAAAAGGCTGGAGACTCCGGCAATAAAGCCCGGGATACCCAGAAAGAGAAGATAGAAATAATCATTGCTTTGCCAGTCTTTCAGACCGAGTGAGCCGAGAAATTTCAGCAGGCCACCGCTGGCGATAGAAAAGCTGAGCATCAGCAGGGGAATTAGAAAGAAAAACAGTTTGGCTATTTTAAGCAAAATTTTGAAAAATTTATGCAAGTTGGCCTCGGATTTATTGAAGATTTATTTGATTTTACACCAAAGCCGGGAAAAAGAAAAATTAGCCTGTTTTTTCGGCTGAAAGGGCCGGCAATTCGGCAAATTCGCGGCCGAGTTCGGCAACAATTTCAGTGAAGCGATTTTTATTCTCTTCACTGACCGATTCTTCGAGGCGAATGAAAGAATCCGGGCAATCTTTCATAATTTTCAGAATTAAAATCAGCAGTGATTCAATTTCGAGTTCGCCCCAGAGCCGTCCTTTTTCGTAATCGAAAGCGACTGCATTGTGCATGATGAATACTCCCGCTTCCGGAATTTTCCAGTCGCGTCCGAAGCGAATTTCGCGAACCATGAAATGGAAAGGGTGGGCATTGCCTTCAGTAACCATGGTTGCAGCACACTCAACTTCGTCGAGTTCAAGCTCGCAGGCCTGGTCTCGCCCGAAGAAGCGGGGTTTGCCGACGACAAAGCGGCATTTTTCCCTGATAAATTTATAGGCGGCGATTACCTGTTCTTTGCTTAGGCCGCAAATGCAGATTTCGGGATAACTTCCATCATCCTCGACAAAAAAATCACTGCTTTTCTGGTATAACCACCCCATAGGAGGAATATCGGCAAAAGCAGGTGAAAAGATGAAAAGAATTATGCACCGGGTTCCCAGGGACCAATAACCTTGTAATCGGCGAGGTTGAATTCCTTGCAGACCTTTTCAAGCAAATGGGCTCTGACGGCCACGGTCAGATCAATTTTTGACCGCAGCAGGTGACGGAAAATATTGGCGAAGCCTTTTCCTTGCAACTCGAGTGGGCCGATTTCATCGAGAAAAAAATGTGGGATCTGGCGAGAAATTGCGTTTTTGGCAAGTTTTTCGGCGAAATCGAAGCCGGCCTGATTGAAACTGTAATTTTCGCCGATGACACAGGCTTCATGCCAATCGGGTTCGAGATAATCCAGTTTGCGGATGAAGCAGATCTGGTCCTGACTTGGCAGATGCAGCAGGTTGTAACCGGTGTGCACATCGTCAATGAAGGTCTTGATGCAGACAAAGCCGTCGGCGCCGGGTTGTTGGGAAAAAAGGCGGCGCATGTAGGTCGACTTGCCGGTATTGATTGCGCTGCTGATTATGGTTACCATGCTCACAGACTTTTCAGCCATTCGTCAACGGCGGCAGCAAAGCCGTCTTCGTTGTGGTGCGGGGCGTTGGTAAAGCGCTGGCGCAGTTCCGCCGGGCCATTGGCCATGATGAAGGCTTTCCCAGCCCATTCGAGCATGGCCAGATCGTTGTAGTCGTTGCCAATGCACATGCTCAGGCAATGATCGATGCCGAGTAGGTCGCACAACCAGGCGCCGGCATGACCTTTTGAAACC
>CAZTHA010000057.1:0-16640 GCA_964613435.1 uncultured bacterium | reverse complement strand
GGCCGGCATACGCTCAGGGTTAAAAATCTTGAGTTGATGGTTCCTGGAAATCAGCCATTTCTCAAGGCTACCGAAGCGAACTTCTATCTGGCCTCGGGAACCGGCATTCTCGATTACTACTATTCTCGAGCGACAGTCGAGCGAACCGAGCTCATCGATGTGACCTTCGACCATCGCTTTGAAAAACCCCAGCCTCGTCGCGACGGCAAAAATCCCCTGGCGATTCTTCCTTTTGCCGAGACCTCGGTTGTCGGGCTCAAGATACAGACTGAAAATTCCTGTCTAACTTACCCCGATTTCAATGCCCAGCTGGTGAAAGGGCTGAAAAATGCCAGCCTGAACGTTTCTACCGGTAATGGCCCATTTGGCGCCAGGGCAGAATTGAAGGCGATGAGTAATCTTGAAAACAACGAATCAAGCTTCCGATTTGCCTGGAAACACGACAATCTTGCCCTGTTCACCCCGCTGGCTCTGGTCAAGCATTACTATGGCCTGGCCATCGGTGACGGGAAAATCGACATCGAGCTTGAATGGACCGGCAATCTCGCCGAGCGCATAGAAGAGCCCAAAAAGGATCTGCTGAAATTTTTCAACGAAGAGCTCGAAGGCAGAATCAACCTGCAAACCGGCAATTTTGCCTGGGCTGGATTTAATGGCTCTCTGAATTTTGATTTTGCCCGGCTTGCCACCGCGCCATGGACTCTAAAGCTTGTTAATGAAAGCAAAGAAGCGAGTTTTGCCCTGAACAGCCAATGGCTTGGTGATAAAGAGTCTATTTCAAGGTTTCAGGCCAGCTTTGCCGGTAAAAACCTCAAGCCCCAGCCACAGTTCTTTAAAATTCTGAACATCGACACCACCAATTTTTCGCCGGGCAGTCTCGATTTCAACGGCAATGTCTTCGGAACCCCGGAAAATCTTTGTGGAAGCGGTAGTGTCGATGCTGACGCCTGGTCTGTCTTAAAAACCGATCTCTATCAGAGCAAATTGCGTTGGCAGATACTTGAAAAGACCCAGGAACTGCAAATTGAGGGACTTGTTGATGCTGAAGCCGGTAAAATTCATGCTTCGGCAACTCTTGACCTTCTCAAAGATAAAAAAGGGCTGATCGAAGGCAACGTTCTCGGAATCGATTTGCAAAGATTTCAACCGCTGGTTGACTTTACTCTGGAAGGCAGAGGCTCCGGTTTTTTCAAAATTGCCGCCGACCTTGCTGAACCGGCTTCGACTTCCTATGAAATGGAAGTTGATCTTGAAAACACAGGTTTTGCGGCCTTCAAGCCAGAAAAGATCCGCGGCAGGCTTGTCGGGGTGGGGCGCAACTGGTTGGTCGAGAACCCATCTGCAGATTTTGCCGATGGTGGAAAAATCTGGCTCGAAGGCACTGTTGCCCCCGAAAAAATCTCGGCTGAGCTGAATATTCAAAACGTTGATCTGATCAATTTTGCGGTTCCTGAGCGTATCGTTTCCGGTGCCGCTTCATTGCGTGCCGGTTTGCAGGGGTCCTTCGCCAAACCGCATATTGCCGGCGAAATCTGGGGAAGCGGTCTGGGCATTTTTGGTCGGGATATCAGTTCGGTCAAGGCGCAGGTTCAGCTTGCCGATAATCTGCTCGATCTTTCGCCGATGGTAATCGTTCCTGAAGGACAGGGCATGATCGATGGCTACTATTCTTTCAGCCTTGAGACCGGCGAAACACGAAGTTTCAAACTGAATTTTCAACAACTGGGCCTTGATTTCATCAGAAGCTTTTTTCCCGAAAGCTATGCTGATCCGAATTTAAAGGGGCTGGTCGCCGGCAGCGTCAGCTTTAACAATAATCGCAGTGAAAATTACTGGGATTTTCTTATCGATGGTCGTGGTTTGAAACTTTATGACCAGGAGATCGACAGCATTTATCTTGAAGGCAGCATTCTCGGTCAGCAGGGAGAAATACGCAATCTTTTCGTGCGCACCGGTGGCGGTAAGCTCATTCTTTCCGGGCAGGTTCTTGGCGCAGACAAATTCGACGGTTCGGTCGAGGCCGAGGCCATTCGACTTGAGAAAATCGCTTTTTTGACGAGGTTTTTGCCCGGGTTGCGTGGTCAGCTTGATTTTCAGGGCAGCATCGAATGGGAAGGCCCTGAAAAAAAAGGTTATTTTACCCTTTTTGGCGACAAAATAATGGTTAACGAACGCGATCTTGGCAATCTTGGTGCCGAAGTCATCGTGAATAACTCCGGCATGAAAGTGGCTCATGCTGAATTCGACAAACTCGGGGTTTCGCTTGAAGGCAATGTCGACTGGGCTGGTCTGAAGCCATATCAGGCTGATCTGGTTCTTAAGGAAGTTGATTTGTCTTTTCTGACCCAGGCTCATGGAATCAAGACCTTCGCTTACGGCGGTCTTACCGTTGATGGCCAATGTTCGGTCAGTGGCACTCTAGCTTCGCTGACTCCTGATATGGTTGAAATGCAGCTTGATTCAATCAAGATTCAAAAAGAGAATGATGTAATCGTTTCAAATCAGCCGATGCAGTTGAAATACCAGAATAACAGTCTCGAAGTAAGATCGCTTGAGTTGAAATACCGCCAGGGAGTTCTTGGTATCGAGGGCATTCTGACCCCCGGCGCGGATTCAGCTTTGATGCTGACCGGCCGTGATTTTTCATTGCGAGCTCTCGGCCGCTTGCTCGACCTGCCCGACTGGGGCTACCAGGGCAGTCTTTCGGTTAATGCTTCGGTCTTTGGCCAGATTCCCGATCTTAAATTGCGAGCCGATGCCGAAATCAAGAACTTCGAGATTGCCGACCGCAAGATCGAAGGCCTCACCGCCAAACTCTCAGGAGACACCCGGCAGCTAAATCTTGAAGAGCTGAAGGTAAAAATGCCGGCAAGTTCTTTTCAGGTGCGGGGCCGAATCGATCATCGCGACTTTCTTGAGATGACCGGAGTTGATGTTGATCTGTCTATTCCAAAAGGCCCCATCAGCGATTTACCGGCTCTTTTTCCGGGGATTTTTCGTCAGGCGAGCGGGACCATCTCTGCCGATCTGCGCATTTCCGGGCAGCCGGCGCATCCGCAACTCAGTGGCGAATTGCGATTGGACGCTGATGAGTTGGGCGTTTCAGGAATGCGCAAGCCCTTCAAAGACTTGAAGTTCGCCCTTTCGACCAGTGACAGTATCATCAACATAGATCAGCTCGAAGCCAGGCTTGGGCGGGGCAAACTCTCCGGCGAAGGTAACATTAACTTTCGCGATGGGCCAGGGTCAATAACCGCAAAACTTTCCGGCGAAAAAATCGACTTTTCCTTTCTCAATTTTGAACTGGAAAAGGCCAGCGCTTCTTTCAGGGTCGGCGGTAATCTTTACAACCCCGAAATCGTCGGCGACGTTCTCGTGCCCCGCGGCAAGTTTCATATCAACACTGACCTGCTCAAAGACCGGCCCGGTTTAAATCTGTTTTTGAATTCTCTCAATTATCAGATCAATGTCGAAGTGCCAAGAAATTTCTGGCTGAAGAGCTCGTTTCTCAACGCGGAAATGCGCGGCAAGTTCTCGGTACTCGGCGACCTGGACAATGTACATCTCGATGGCGGCATTTCGAGCGTTCAGGGCTGGCTTATCTTTCAGCGCCGTAAATTCCGTATCGATACCGGTGAAATTCGTTTTGGCGGGGTTGAGGATGCTTTTGATCCGCATATTTACATTAAATCCGAAGGCCAGGTCCAGAACACTCAGGTTTATCTGACCCTGCAGGGACATGTTTCATCGATGACCCCGAAAATCTATTCATCGCCGCCAATGTCTGAAGGCGACCTGCTGGCTTTGCTGACTCTGGGTCGGGATATCAACAGCGCCATGCAATCCGATTCCCGCGAACTGTTCGAATCGGAAATCCTCGAGGGTCTGAAAAATTCTTATATCTCAGCTCTGATCGGCAATACGATTTCGACGGCACTTAATCTCGACGAGCTTTTCCTGACCTCGCTCTACGACAAAACCGATGGTCGGCCACGCTCTTTCATTCGTGCGGGCAAATATATCGGTCAGAACCTATTCATTGCTTACGAGGGCACCCTCGACGAAAGCGAAGAGGAAACTTTCATTTTTGAGTATAGACTGCCCAAGGGATTTGTAGTAAATCTTGAGTTTGAAGAACCTGAAAAGGACAAAAGAATCGGGGTAAGATACGACTGGAAATTCTGGTAAAGGGGATTTTTTATGAGCAATCTGCGTGACTTTTTCTTGCAACTGGAGACGTCTCTGTCGGCAGGCGTTTCTTTGGCCAGAACCCTGCATCTGCTTGCAGAAAATGTCAGCGGCTTCGGCATGAGGGCAAAAATAGAAAAGATGGCCAAAGATGTCGAGAAGGGCATGGCTTTTTCCGAAGCGATGCAAAAGGTCGGCAAGCCTTTTACGGCGATGCAGGTCAGTTTCATTAAGTTTGGTGAGCAGACCGGAGCCTTGCCGGGTGTTTGCGGCACTTTGGCCGAGTATGCCGATAAGGAAATGAATCTCGAACGGGAGCTGATTTCTTCTCTGGCTTACCCGATGTTTCTGCTATTTATCGCCCTGGTGATGTTGCCAATTCTTCAAACGATCATTGGACCAGGCGGCTCGATTGCCTGGGGAATTGCTCGCTCATTAGGAATATATGCGCTTATTCTCGGCACCCTTTATGGTATTTATCGACTATGCGCGACTTCGCTGGCTTCGGCCATTCTGATTCAGGTGCCTTTTTTTGGCATGATTTTTAAAAAGCTTTCGCTGTGCCGTTTTACCCGATCGCTTGGCGTCGGTCTCGAGGCCGGCGTTTCCATGGGCCAGTGTATCGAAACATCGATCAGCGTTACCGCCAATCCCTGGCTGGAAAAAGAGCTCGCTCCATTGATGTCGACGATTCAGCGTGGCGGCTCACTTGCTGAAGGGCTCAAATCTGTAAGTGCCCTGCCATCGACGATGAAAGAAATGATTGCCGTCGGCGAGCAGAGCGGCAAGCTGCCGGAAATGCTCAAAAAGACCAGTGATTATTTTGAAGACGACGCCCGGCAACGAATCAAGGTAATCAGTAAGTTGCTGCCGATTCTGTTTTTTCTGCCGATCGCGATTTTTGTCGGCTATGTTATCATCAGTATGGGCAGCAATATCTTTTCAGGACTGCAAAATATTAAATGATAATTGACAAGGCATCGGCAATGCTCAATATCCGCGAGGGTGAATGGCGGGAAGTCGGATTCTTCTGGGTTTTTTGCTTTCTCGTATGGTTTTCACTGAGTATTGGCGACGCAATTGCCGACACCTTGTTCATTAAACGCGTCGGTTTCGAAAAACTGCCGCTGATGTTCATTACCTGTGCATTCCTGGCGATCCCGGTCAGTCTGGTTCTTACCCTTTTGCAGGGAAAAATCGAGAAACGCAAATTGACCATGTATTGGGGCATTCTTTCGGCGCTGCTGATTCTTCTGGCGGTGAATCTGGTTTCTGGTCCGGACATGGTCGCCTTTGATGGCTTCAAGTATTATTTTCTCTACATCGTAACCAACTCGATGCAATTCGTTATGCCGGTTGTGCTTTCGGTGCTTATCGGCACCCAGTTCAACTCGCTCAAGGGCAAAAGGCTAATACCGGTTATTTTTACCGGTGCGATCGGCGGAAGAATTGCCGCCGGTCTTTGTTTGAGCTGGCTGGCCGTATATTATTCGGTTCCGAATCTGCTATGGTTCTGGCTGATCATTCATGGCAGTGCTTTTTTATTGTTCGGCCTGATCGGACATCTGTTCGTAAAAACCCAGATTCAGCGATTCATCGAGACCGGAAATGAAAAAAGAAACGGCAGCCTGTTCGAAAAACTGCGACGCTTTGTCATCACCCTGACCAATTCACGCCTGGTTCTTTTCCTTGTTCTTTCATCAATATTCTCGACCGTGGCGTTTTATTTTTGTGAATTTCAGACCGCCGAAATTTTCAACAACACTTTTCCAAGCGAAAATGAACTGGCTAGATTTTATGGGCTTTTTGCCATCTTCGCCAGCTTGATCGCCTTTCTATTCCAGGGTGGTGTTACCGGAAATCTTATTCAGAGATTCGGTATCAGTAATACCAACGTGCTTTATCCGACGCTGATCATGAGTGGATTTATCGGTACCTTTTTTTCTTATGCTTTTTTGCCCGGGGTTTGGTTGAAATTCTTGAACGGTGGTTTGAGCAATGCCCTGTTTCAGCCGGTAAACAACCTTTTTTACAATGCCCTGCCGGTAAAGGAAAAGGCCCGCATTATCACGATCAACGAAGGTGTTCTGCTGCCACTCGGCACTGTTCTGACCGGTATTTTTCTCTATAACTTCGGCACCAGTCAGGAACTGATCATGACGATTCCCATAATCGTTGGCGCCGGTTGGGTCATTCTCGCTGTGATGATGAAAAAGCCCTATCGCGATGGACTGCTGCAGCTGCTGCGCAGCTCATCTCTCGATTTCAATCGTTCCGGCGAACTCGAAAAATTGTCACTCGATCGTAATACCATGAATCTATTGCTCAGCACCCTTGAAAGTGCCGACGAAGACACTGCGTCGATGATTGCCCAGCTTATTTTCAACAATGGCGATAAGGAGCGGCGAGAAGCCTTGATGCGCAGTCTGGTAAAATTTCCACCCGACCGCAGGGTCGAAGTGTTGCGTAAGGCCAGTTTTCCTGTTGATAACGCCACTCTTGAATTCTTATTCAGTTGTCTCGACGAAGATAATCTCGAGTTGCAGGAACTGGCGCTCAAATCTCTGGCCCGGTTTCCCTCTTCAGCGCGGCTGCGCAACAAGGTGCTGCCATTTCTTGCAAGCGCTTCTGAAGATTCGCGCCGCCTGGCTGCGGTTATTCTCGTGCGAATCGGCGATCTCGACCAGATGCTGCAGTCGCTCCAGATTTTGCAGTGCTCAATTTACAGTGAAAATGAGCTTGAACGGGTTAAAGGCGTCGAAATAATCGGTTTTACCGGTGATGAACGATTCTGGGTTAATCTCAAACCTTTTCTTATTTCTCCGGATATGAAAATACGCCAGGTCGCGGCCACGGCTCTCGAACGCATCGTTACCAGCGGTGAGGCCGATGAGTTGTATGATATCATTGGCTCGATGATCAAGGACAGTTCGCGGGAAATCAGATTCCTTGCTTTGAAAATTCTGGCGCGCCTTTCCGAGCCAAAATGGTTTTATCATGTCGTCGAAGGCCTTTCTGATGCCAGCCCGCGCAATCGCCAGCTGGCCCAGACAATACTAATTTCACATTATGACGACAAGCTTTCTGAACTCATCACCGTTCTTGAAAGCGCTGAGGCCTCTCTGCATGCGAAAACGACGGTGGCCGGCATTCTTGCCGCTTCACAGGACGCATCGATTCGCGACTATCTGCATCAGTTTGGGCAGAAGGTGATTCAGCACCTCTATGAGCTGAAGGTTGAAGAATACATTCTCATGCGTGATTTTGGCAAAGAAAAGACTTTGTATATCAGAACCCTTCTCAGTGAGAAGTCCTGGGCCCTTACCAAGCTCATCGTTTGTCTGGTGGCTCCTGAACAGAACCGCGAAGCCCGCGATCTTTTCAAAAGCTTGTATTCTTCAAATGAAGAATTGATCAGCAATGCCATCGAAGTTCTTCAGAATATGGGTGAGCGGCAGCTGGTTTATCACATCATTCCTGTTCTCGAAAACATTTCGCTTGAACAGATTGCCGGTTACGGCATGAAAGTTTTTCAGATTCGTGATCGTGAAGGCCGCATCGTATTGGGAAAATATCTTTCCTATAATGACCTTGAGCTGAAAGAAGCTGCAATTTATACTGTCTGTCAGGTTGAGTTGACCGAGTTGGTTCCGGTATTGAAGAAAATCCGCTCTGATCGGTCGATAGAAGGAACTTTGCAGCAGACCTGTCTGTGGTCGCTCGACCGGCTTGAAAGCCGCGTTTTGCAATAAACCGAGGAATATAGATGATAGTCATAGAACGAATACTGTTTTTGAAGAAAATCTCAATTTTCAGCAGCCTTTCAAGCTATGAGCTGCGCAAGATTGCCGAAGTCGTTTCTGAAGAAGATTTTGCCGCCGGCGAAATTCTTTTCTCCGAAGGAGATTTCGGCGATTGTATGTACCTGGTTATCGAAGGCAAGATTTCAATCTTTACCGGTAAGCCGCCAGCAATAAAGATTCTTGCCGGCTTTGAAAAGGGTAATTTTTTTGGTGAGATGGGGCTTTATGACGACAAGCCGCGAGCTGCCTCGGCTATGGCCGATCAAAATTCCAAGGTGCTGGTTCTGCGCAAGGGCGAGTTTTGCGACTTGATCAGCGAGTTCCCCATGGTCGCCCTGGGCATCATGAAGGAGCTTAACAACCGAATTCGTGCAACCAACAAGAAGTTGCACATTATCGAAAAAAACGTCGTCGATTCATCGAGCCGGCTTTATTCTCGCGACTACTTCATCGATTGCATGAAAAACCAGCTTAATCGTGCCCGCAACGATAAAACTCTGGTTTCTTTTCTGATGATCAGGCTAAGAAAGGTGCATTTCAAGGATCAGCAGCATTCCGAGGTCGATCTTGAAAAGATAACCACCGAATTGATCAAGGATCTTGGCGCAAGACTCGATGAATTTATTCGTGAAAGCGACATGATCTGCCGTTACGATGAGAGAAGTGTCCTGGTAATGATTCCCGATGCGAACCGCAAGAACACCCTGAAGTTTCAGGCGCGAATCACCGATGATTTGAACCGGGTTTTGCTCGATTTCGAAACATCGCGAAAACTCTATTCAGATCTTGAATTTCGCACCGTGGTTTTCCCCGATGACAGCAATTCTTATGAAGAATTGATTACGGGTATCGAGACCAGTTAGTGAAAATGCCCTTCGTCGAAAAAAACTCTGCCCGGTTCGCTTTTGTGCTGATCATGATTCTCGGGGCATTGCTTTACCTGCTCAAGGTTACCGATAATATCGGCTGGTATAACAGCGGCGAGTTCGTGGCGGCGGCAATAACCAAAGATGTGCCCCATGCCCCCGGTTATCCGCTTTTTTCAAGATTGAATGAGCTTGCTCTTTCTCTGCCGGTTGACGCAGGACCAGCGCTCAAACTGAACCTGCTCTCGGCAATTGTCGGAATTGCTGCTGCAGCGATGCTGTTGCTGGTTCTGATCGAGGCCGGAATATCTGTCTGGGCTTCTCTTACTGCGGCTACACTGCTGCTTGCCAGCCGCACCTTTTTTGAGCAGGCGGTTCTGGTCGAAGTTTACTGTCTTGAATTGCTTTTAATCGGAGCCGGGTTCATGGTTGGACTGCGCCTGGCTCAGGATCGCAATAGTAACGGCCTGGCATTCGCTGCTGGTTTGGTTGGAGCTCTCGGGGTCGGGCACCGGCCGACCTTTGTTCTTTATGCCCTGACTTTGCTGTTTTTCATCAGTGAACGTCGCTCTTCGCTCAAGGAGCTAAGCTGGCGCTGGTTTTTTGCCGGCATCGCGGCCGGTCTTTTGCCGAGTCTTGATTTGTATTTTCGCCTGCAGAGCCCTGATCGACTGCTTCTTGACCCAATGGTTGGCCAGGGATTTTTTGGCTTCATGCGGGTTTTCAGTGGCACCGTTTATTCAGGCGGCCTTTTCTCTTTCGGCGTATATGAAGTTGGACAGCGTCTGCTGTATTTTTTTCGTTTCATTTTGTCTGATTCATCGCTTCTTGTTTTACCGCTGGCCTTTGTTGCCATATTGATTAAAAACGGCAATGTTCCTTTCAAAAAGGCGCTTCTAACGACCGGCATGCTAAATCTGGTCTTTGTTCTTAACTACAACGCATTTGAAGCCCACTCGATGCTATTGCCTTGTATTTATTCAATGACGGCCCTGACGGCATTCGTTTTCGATGGCGTAAAAAAAGAGAGTTTGCGCAAAGCGATATGCGTTCTGGTCATCGTTTCGGCTTCTACAGGTGCCTGGTTCAGCCAGTCTCCGGTTGATCGGGCAGCGACCGATTATTCGCTGCGCATGCTTGAAAATGTTCCCGCACAGGCAATGATGCTGATGAGCAATGATGTTGAATTCAGGCCATATTATTACCTGCGCCTTACCCGTGGAGTCCGGCAGGACACAGGAGTGCAGCTGGTAGATGCCTTTGCGGTGCAGGAGCTGGCAGGGCTTGCTGCTGTTATAGAAAAACGGCCGGTGGTCGGAACCCTGATTCACCCGGCCAACGCCCTTGAAGCACTGGTTGCATCATTTTCAATAGCCTGTGATGGTTATACATTCAGGCTTTTGCCGGCGAACCAGCCCGAACTTAGCCCGACAGATTACCGCGATGGCGTTTCATTTGGCGCAAGTATGCTGAAAATAGATTCGGCCATCGAAGAAAACTCAAGAATTACTGCAGGCTCAGCAATTGATTACCGGATAAACTTCAGTGGCAAAGTCGCAGATATCAGAAATCTTCGTTTTTGGGCTTTTCTGACCGATGCCGAAAACCGGGTAATCACGAGAAATGGCATTCTGGTCGGTCATGATTGCCATGACCCGGTAAAATTTCTTAATGCACTATGTCTGGATCAGCCCATTTCGGGCATTTCGGTCAAGCGCGCGCTGGTAATACCCTTCGATCTGTTACCGGGAAAATATCGACTGAATTTCTTTTTGCAAAAAAATCCCGGGCAAAAAATATTGCCCGATCTTGGTCTTCAGGTTCAAAAGGTTAACCTGTTCAATCGCGAAGGATATCTGGAAGTTTTCAGGCTTAACTATGGCTTGACGCAAAGATTACCGATGCAGGCCGTTGAAGCCCAGTCATTGATCGACAGTTTGCCGGAAGGATTTATCGAATTGCCGTCTTTTTCACGCAGTCTGCAAATTGAAACTCAGCCTGACTTGAATTTGTAGCTACAAAGGTCTATAATTCGTGCCTGATTAAATCAATAACGGAGAAAAATATTTGCCAAGAACACTGTTGCTAGAGGCAGGTTTCGTTGCGTTGCCACCAGGGCTTTTCGGCAACCCGGTTCCTGATTTCCGCGAACTTGTCGGGCGCATCATGGCTCAGGAAAAACTTGAATTTTCAAGGATAAAAACCTGGGTCAATGCTCAGCGAATCGGTGTCTTGATCGAGGGAATAAGCGATTCGCAGAGCAGCAGCATCAAGGAAATTCGTGGCCCAAAGGCCTCGGCCGCCTATGACCTGAACAATTTGCCTACACCTGCCGCGACCGGCTTCGCTGCTGCCCAGGGCCTCGAACTGAAAGATCTGGTGATCAAAGAAGTTGAGGGCGAAAGATTCATTTTTGCCCGAAAAATGAGCCAGGGGCAAGAGCTTGACAAATGTCTGCCCAGGCTATGCCAGAATATTTTCGCCGTTTTTCCCTTTTCCTGCCCCGTCTGGTCGGAAAAAAGTCTTTTTCCCCAACCGCTGGTAAATTTGTGCGCGATGCTCGATGACCAGCTTATTGACATTGAGGTTGAAGGGGTCAGAGCTTCAGCCAGGATAATCAACTTTCAAGGCTTGCAGCGCGACTACCTTTCTCTGGAAAACTCTTCGGCATACCCGGTTCTCATGAAGCAGCTCAACCTGATGAACGAGATCGGTGAAAAACGCAAAAATTTCGATGCCCGAATCCGCTCGATTTTGCCAGAAGGCTATATGGTCCGCGATCCGGCCGGGTTTTTGAATGATGCCTGTCTTTTTTATGAAAATTCACATCCGCTACTGATCAGGTTCGAAAAGAAATTTCTCGAAATGCCTGAAGTCATTGTCGCAAAGGTTGTTTCAGGTTATTTTGAATATCTGGTATGCGAAGATGCTCGGGGGAAAATGCTTCCAGCCGCTGTTGCCCTGCCGAGGTCTACGATTACCAGCTCTGATGAAAGCGATATCCGTTCCGGAATACTGAATCAGCAGCTGGAAAAGGTTTATCTGATCTGGAGTCGTGATGTTCAAGCTTTGCCAGGCCGCATTGAACGCCTTGCTGAGCAGATATCAGATCTTGGGCAATTGAAAACCGAGCTTTTCTGCAACTGCAGTCTTTCTGGAATCGGTGAGGGCCTCTGCGAAATTCTTGCAAGCCCCGCTGATGAGCAAAAAATGGTTGCTGCCCTGTTAACCTTGATTGAAGAGGGCGAAAAAACTGAAATCGGAAAGCTGCTTCAGGGCACGGGTTTTTCGGTAATTTTCAACCGCCTTATGGGAGTTGAAGCCTTCAGCCCCTATATCGACAGTTTAAAAGAGGTCTGCCGATTTTTCGAGGGACGCATAACTGTGCCCGAATCTAAATCCGCGATGATCGTTTGCCTGTCTATTCTTCTTCAGGGCTTCGTTAATGGGGTTAAATGTTTCGATTGCCGACCGGAAAGAATTCTTGATTTTCTTTTCTGTTCCAATCTGCATCTTGATCTTTTTGCGGTTTTTTCCAACCTTTTCCCCGGTCAGCGCCTTGATCGAAAAATGTGGATAGAAAAAGCCTGTAAACTTCTTGAAGCCCAGCTGCCAATCGCGTTTGAACAGTTTTCCGGCTTCGTTGAATTCGATCCGGCCGGGCTGAACGAAGCTGTGCGGGAATGGAAAAAACTTGAAGAAACTGATTTTGACGAGTGTCAGAGTCTTTTTAGCCGGATCAAGGGCAAAATTGCCGGCATCGATGGTTTCGTCGAAGCGAAGCCTGAAAGCGAACTCGAAATAGAGCTGGCCAAGGGCCTGGATCAACTGGAAGCCCGGGTTGGCGTCGACTACCATGCCATTTTTTCGTTCTTTGCCGAAGAAAAAGTTAATGTCGAGGCTTGCCTGATGAACCTCCCCGCGGTTCTCGATGACACCAGCCCTGAATTCTCAGCGCGGATATCCTTGTTGCAGCGCTTGAATCGACAGTTGGTCAGGCTTCCTTTCATAAAAAAAGAGAAGAAATCCGAAAAGAGTTAAAATTTTGAAAAAATTTTGTGTTTTTTTTATAGATTACAGTAAAATCGAAGCAACTTTGTTAGGAGATCATTAAATAATGGCTACAGAAGATCACAGCAATCCTCCTGAAAATACCAACTCGGACGACGGCGCCATCTTTAACGCGACTGAAGTTTTTCCATTACTGCCGCTTAGGGATGTGGTGGTTTTTCCATACATGGTCGTGCCGCTTTTTGTCGGCAGGAAAAAGTCGATCCGGGCAATCGAAGAAGCGATGCTGAAGAATCGAAAGATCGTCCTCTGCTCGCAGAAACAAGCAAAAACAGATGATCCCGAGGTTGAAGATCTTTATGAAACCGGCACAGTTGCAGAAATTTTGCAGTTGCTCAAACTGCCAGACGGGATTTTAAAGATTCTGGTCGAAGGCACGACCCGGGTCAGAATTGATAAATTTACCAAGATTGACGAATTTTTTGAAGTCGAAGCCGAGCGCGTTGGTTCAGAAGATCGAAAAACCATCGAATTGCAGGCGTTGATGCGCAATGTTATCAGCCTCTTCGAACAATATGTCAAGTTGAACAAGAAGATTCCCCTTGAAGTGATCATGGTCGCCAACAATGTTGAGGAACCCGGTCGACTTGCCGATATCATCACTGCCCATCTGAATCTCAAGGTCGACGAAAAGCAGGAAATCCTCGAAGCCTTTGTTCCCAGGGCTCGCCTTGAAAAGATTGCTTCGATTCTCAATCGCGAGCTTGAAATAATGATGGTCGAAAAGAAAATTCGCGGCCAGGTTCGCAAGCAGATGGAGCAGATTCAGAAGGAATACTATCTGCGCGAACAGATGAAAGCGATTCAGAAAGAGCTTGGCGAAACCGACGAGCGCACTGAAGAGCTTGAAGAATTGAAAAAGGCGATTCATAAGGCTGGAATGCCGGAAGAAGCCAAAGAAAAGGCCGAAAAAGAGCTTTCTAAACTTACCAAAATGCCGCCTGGCTCTGCTGAAGCCACGGTGTCGCGCAACTATATCGACTGGCTCGTTTCACTGCCCTGGAAAAAGAAAACCAAAGACCGCATCGACCTGAAGAAATGCCAGGAGATTCTCGATGAAGATCATTATGGTCTGACCCGGGTCAAAGAACGAATTCTCGAATATCTCGCCGTCTGCCGTCTGAAAAAATCGATCAAAGGCCCCATTCTTTGCCTGATCGGGCCTCCCGGTGTCGGTAAAACCTCGCTGGGCAAATCGATTGCACGGGCACTGAATCGCAAGTTTGCCCGCATTTCCCTCGGTGGCATGCGTGATGAAGCTGAAATTCGTGGTCATCGCCGCACCTACATCGGTGCCATGCCCGGGCGCATTATTCAGGCGCTGCGTGACACCGGAACCAACAATCCGGTCATTCTTCTCGATGAAATTGATAAAATGGGCATGGATTTCCGTGGTGACCCAAGTTCGGCATTGCTTGAAGCGCTTGATCCCGAACAGAACTACACCTTCTCTGATCATTACATTGCCACGCCCTTCGATCTTTCAAAGGTTCTGTTTTTGACCACCGCCAACGTGCCCCATACTATCCCCGGCCCGTTGCGCGACAGACTTGAAATCGTTTTTCTGCCCGGCTACACTCAGGAAGAAAAAGTGGCCATTTCGAAAAAGTATCTGGTTCCCAAACAGAAAGAGGCCAATGGCATCGACAAACACGAAGTCCAGATCCAGGACAGCGCCATTGTCGAAGTTATTCGCAAATATACCCGTGAAAGCGGTGTTAGAAGCCTTGAAAGAGAACTGGCCTCGATCTGCCGGAAAATTGCCCGCGATATAGTTGTCGGCAACAAGAGCGGGAAATCCTCGAAAAAGAAAGTTTCAATCAAGGTCAACGGTGCCATGGTCGAAAAATATCTGGGAATTCCCAAATTTCACGTCGACAAGCGCGAGGGCAAAGACGAGATTGGCCTGGTTAACGGCCTGGCCTGGACCGAAGTCGGCGGCACCATTCTGCCCATCGAAGTTGTATTCATGCCCGGTCGCGGCAAGATAATTCTCACCGGTTCTCTTGGTGACGTCATGAAAGAATCTGCCCATACCGGCATGTCTTATCTGCGCAGTCACTCCGATCAGATAAAAATGCGCCCCATCGACTACGATCACCTCGATTTGCATATTCACTTTCCCGAGGGCGCGGTTCCTAAAGACGGACCTTCTGCCGGCATCGCCATCGCAACCGCTATTTATTCAGCACTTAATGAAGTGCCGGTTAACAACGCCTTTGCCATGACCGGTGAAATAACCTTGCGCGGAAGGGTTTTGCCGGTCGGTGGTATCAAAGAGAAGCTACTTGCAGCCCATCGCCAGGGGATTACCAACATCATCCTTTCTGCGGAAAATGAGAAAGAACTCGAAGAGATACCCGATAACATCCGCAAAAATTTGACCATTCACAAGGTCAAAAACGCTGATGAAGTTTTGCAGCTGGCCCTTGTCGGCAAGCCAAAAAACACGCCTCTGACCTTCAGCCGTCGGGCCATGGGCACCGAAGCCAAAGCGAAGAATAGAAAGGCAGCCGAATAAAGCATGGCAATCAAAATTACTTCTGCGATGTTTACTGCTTGCATAACCTCAAAGGATGGTTTGCCCGAAGACAATCTGCCGATAATCGCTCTCGTCGGCAGAAGTAACGTCGGCAAGTCTTCTTTGATCAATTCTATCGCTAACCGGCGTGAACTGGCCCGAACCAGTTCCATGCCCGGTAAAACCCTGACCATCAATTTTTACAATATAAATGAACAGTTTTATATTGTCGATTTACCTGGTTATGGCTATGCGAAAGCCTCGAAAGTGACTCGGCAGCGAATTCAGGGTATGATGAACGAATTCTTCGCCGAGTGTAAAAATCTGAAGGGAGTCATTCAGATTCTCGACTCGCGACATAAGCCAAGCACACTCGATGTGCAGATGTATGAATGGCTGCGCGACCAGAAATTCAATTATCTCGCCGTTCTTACCAAAGTTGATAAACTCAGTAACCAGATGGCGATCAAGATGAAGAAAGCGATTCTCAAAGACCTTGCTCTGAATTTCGCCCTATCTTTTTCATCACAAACCCTCACTGGAAAAGAAGAGTTTCTTGACGCAGTGGAAAAAATCCTGGCCGGGTTTCAGTTTAAATCCGCTGAAAGCCGTCCACCCCGTGGCCGTCAGCCTGCCCGCAAAGAAAAAGGCGCGGAAAGAAAAGGCGCACCCGGCAAAGGGCCTGGGAATTCCCAGGGTCGAAAAAATGAAACCGACAAGAATGCCGGCGATGAAAAAGCTGATCGAACACCCAAACCCGGTCAGCCTCGACAGCCTGGTAACAAAGTTGAACAAGGTCAGAATAAACCTGGAACTGGAAAAAGAAGGCGCAGAAGGCCAAGAAAGCCTGCCGGCGTCGGTAACAAAAACGGGCCCGGGCCGGAAAAACCTGCTGCCTGATAGTGGAGGAGTAAAATGAAGTATCTGAGATTTTTTGTGTTGGTTGCCCTGTTGTTTTCTGTGGCCGTTTCGGCCAGCGCGGCTCCTTCTCTGGTTGGCGTCCAGAAACGCATTTACCAGGCCGCACAAATGTGGGATAAAGACCCGGCTCAGGCGCAGAGTCGCTTGAAGGGTGCATTTGCCGATGCGATAACTTACACCCGCCCCGAGTTTATCGATCCCTTGCGTGAAAAGGGCTTCTATCTCGCAGTTAGTTGCTACAGTCCTGATCTGGTATCTGAAACCATGCTG
>CAZTHA010000056.1:0-16714 GCA_964613435.1 uncultured bacterium | reverse complement strand
CTTGAACATTTCGCTTCCCATGCCGATTCTCGCGATTATTTCGAGCTCAAGCCAATGTTGATTCCCGGGGAATTTTCGCTGCTCGATTACTGGTCACAGGCCCGCTTGATCATTGAAGATGTCGAAACTTCTTTTGCCGCGCTGGTTGAGGGATATGCCGAACTTGAGATTAAATTCCACCAGGTTGCCGATTTAACGCCTTTACCCGAACCAGACCAGTACTATTTTGCCGTTGATCAGGTCGAAGCCGGATTGAAAAATCGCGAGATCATCGAATTCAGTCGGTTTGGCCAGGCTGACAATCTGCTCTGCGAAAAGATGGAATTACATTCTCCCCCGGCCGATTCATCTCGCGAAACACTGATCAAGGAACTGAAAAGCCTTTTGGCTTCGGGCTGGGCCGTGGCTCTGGTGATAAACGATGAATCTCGCCTGAACAATTTGCGTGGTCTTCTTGGCGAACGGCGTGTCAATCTGCATTCACCCCAGCGACCATTTGCATTGAAGCCGGCCGCGGCAACCCTTTTGCGAGGAAATCTGCGCAAAGGTTTCAAGGATTATCGCAGTCGACTGGCAATTTTTGCCGAAGAAGATATTTTTCTTGGTCCCGCCCGTGAAAGCTCCGGCCGTCGACACGCTACCCAACAGAATATTCTGGCGCTGACCCAGATCGTTCCCGGAGATATCGTCGTTCATTCAGATCATGGGCTCGCCGAATTCCGCGGTGTGCATACCATGACCGCGGCCGGCAATACCCGCGAATACCTGCTGTTACAGTATGCCGGAACCGACAAACTCTATGTGCCGACCGATCAGGTTCACAAAGTTTCCAAATACATCGGTATGGAAGGGTTCGTTCCGCGCATCCACAGCCTGAATTCAAAATCCTGGTCGAGCCAGAAGGGCCGGGTCAGCAAAAATGTCGAAAGTATTGCCCGCGAGCTGCTCGAATTGTATGCCAAACGTCAGGGCAGCACTGGCTTCGCTTTCGCTGAAGACTGTGATTTACAGCGTGACATGGAGGGGCGTTTCCCATTTTCGGAAACTCCTGACCAGCTTAAGGCAATTGAGGCCACCAAAGAGGATATGGAATCTCAGATGCCGATGGATCGCCTGATTTGCGGCGATGTTGGTTATGGCAAAACGGAAGTGGCCATGCGTGCTGCCTTCAAGGCCGTCTGCTCGGGAAAGCAAGTTGCGGTGCTTGCGCCGACAACCCTGTTGGCTTTTCAGCATTTTCAAACCTTTGTGCGCCGCTTTGAAGGGTTTCCCGTTACTGTTGACATGGTAAGTCGCTTGCGCAAGGCTTCAGAACAGAAAGAAACCATGAAAAAGCTCAGTGCTGGAACTCTCGATGTGCTTATCGGCACCCATCGCCTGCTTTCAACCGATTTCGCCTTTCCGCGGCTTGGCCTTCTTATCGTCGATGAAGAACAGCGGTTTGGAGTAAAGCATAAAGAACGTTTGAAGCAGCTCAAATCACAAATTGACGTTCTCACTCTAACTGCGACGCCGATTCCGAGAACCATGCAGATGGCCATGTCCGGAATCAGGCAGATAAGCATCATCGATACCGCTCCCGCCGAGCGTCACCCGGTGCAAACCTATGTTGCGCCCTTTGACCCGGCCTGGATAAAAAGGGCGATAATTCAGGAGCTCAAACGTAGCGGCCAGATTTTTTATGTGTTCAACCGGGTTGAAAAGATTGATCAGAAAGCTAACTTCCTGCGCGAACTGGTGCCCGAGGCCAGGGTTGCCGTCGCACACGGCCAAATGCCTGAACAGCAGGTTGAAAAGACAATGTTGGCTTTTATCAACCAGGAATACGATATTCTTCTTTCAACGACCATAATCGAATCAGGTCTGGATATTCCCAATGTCAACACTTTGATCGTCGATGAAGCTGAACGACTGGGGCTTTCGCAGATGTATCAGCTGCGCGGGCGGGTGGGGCGCTCAAGTCGTCAGGCCTGGGCTTATTTTTTCTATTCAAAAAACAAAAAGCTTACCAAAGAGGCTGCCGAAAGACTTGAAACCATCGAAGAACATACTGCGCTCGGCTCTGGTTTCAAGATTGCTTTGCGCGACCTGCAAATACGCGGCGCGGGTAACATTCTTGGTGAATCGCAAAGCGGGCATATTTCGAGTATCGGGTTTTCCCTTTACATGGAACTGCTCGAAGAGGCTGTCGTCAGGCTCCGGTCCGGTAAAACCTACCGGCAGAAAGTTGAAGCGGCAATCGAGATTCCGGTCACGGCGTATTTCCCGCTTCACTACATTCCGGATGAAGAAACCCGAATTGAACTGTATGCAAGGCTCTCCCGCTGCGATGATACCTCCGTTCTGCAGTTGATTAAAGAGGAATGTCTCGACCGATTCGGTCAGGTTCCATCAGAAGCCGAAGCACTCTTCACCATCAGTCGCCTGCGTATTCTTTCTTCTGAAGCTGGGGTAAAGAAGATTGCCCGAATTATTAACCATTTGCGCTTCGAGTTTGCTCCCAACTACCTGCCGGATATCGGGAAATTGCTGATATATGATGATCCGCTGATTCGTAGTCTCTATCTGAATCCTGCCGATCAGAACGCCATCAATCTGAATATCGACAGCAATGACCCTGAAGAGATTTTTTATGACGCCGAGCAGCTGCTTCGCATTCTTGTTTGTGTTAAAGTTGAAACGGAAGCCGATACAAATTGACGACTCTGGAGAACGGAAATGAATGAAAAAATTGCCAGATTTTTAGGAATTTTGCCTGAAAGTATGCGTTCGGTCATCAAAAAACATGCGGGAATGCTCGATACCGCAACTGCTGACTATCTCGATGAAGAACTCGAAGAATATCTCGATAAGATCAGAAAAAAAGCAGATAGCGATATCAACATCAATATGATGCTGATTGAGAGAATGATCGATGTTTTCAAAAAATTGCTTAAAATGTTTGCCAGTTTCGACCCGGAGGAGCGCCGCATCGTCTCAGCTGCACTGCGATATTTCATTGACGCTGAAGATGCTCGACTCGACTTCGAGGATCCGTTTGGTTTCGATGATGATCTGGCAGTTTTGAATGCCGCCCTTCTGGCTCTCGACCTCGAAAATATGGTGGTCGAGCGTTGATCTTTATGTTTTAATCCTGATTGATCAGCTCAAGATTGGTTTTTACCGCTTTCAGAATAATTTCGAGCTGGCTTTCGTCGGTGTTGGGCGCACCAATTTTCTGAAGGGTTTCGAGCAGAATCAGAATGCGGGCCGCCTTTTCAGGGTCGCAACGATAATAGTATTCATAGGCTTCGCGCAGCGTCATTGGCGCACCCATCGGTCCTCGGACCAGTTTCACGTTTTCGATGAAGCCGCCCGGATCGAGAGCGAGAAAGTAATAGGTGCATTTGGCCGGGTCAGCGGCGAAATCAGTGCCGCAAAGATCTGGTTTTAAACTGGTTAATAATTCTGTCGCTTTTTCGTTGAGCGTTTTACCATCTTCACCGAATCTTTTTTCACCTAAGGCTTCGAGGAAAAACTTCAGGGCGTGCCGGTCCTTTTCCAGCTGGGTTGGCGGCCGATCGCTCGTTTTTACATTTTTCATCAGCTCGTTGAATCTGTTGTAACCTTGCTGTAAATAGTCATTGAGACTTGTTTGTCGAAGTCTTTCCGAGGCATCTTTAAACTGGTTTTTGATTGATTGACTATCTGAGGCGAGAAAACGAATCTCATCCAGAGCCATGTCAAATATCCCTGCCGCTAAGATTGGCTGCGAGAGAGTCAGAATAGTTGCAAGGATAAGAGCAGCGCCTCTATTTTTGGTCATTTGTCCAATACCAATGACTGTTGCACCTGGTTCCCAACCATTTAAAATCCTGATCGAAAAAGACCTCGGTGTCCGGTGGCTCGATCTGCATCAACCGACACGGATTGCGCCAGACTGAGGTTCCCAGGAGGCCCCAGGCAAATTTGTCGGCCTGACCCAGTTTTTGCAGACTGCGAGTCAAAATGCTGCTGCCACCGAAAAGGTTGCCATCTTTAAGGCGACAACTGTTTGCCGAAGTGATCAGTTCGCGGCCATAAAGCTGGTGTCGCCCCTCTGGCAGCCCGGTTGTCGCAACACAATCTGAAATGATGATGATTTGGTCGCTTTCATAGATGCTGTAGCAGAGTTTCAGCATCTCCGGAGCAAGATGGACGCTGTCGCCGATCAATTCGACGCTGAGATTCTTGTTGGCGAGAACGCACGATAAAAGATTGGGCTGGCGATGATGCAGCGATGGCATGGCATTGAAGAGATGGGTTACGTGATTGGCCCCAGCGTCTATGGCCGCCTGGGTTTGTTCCCAGGTGGCGTTGGAGTGCCCTAGAGCACAAATTACGCCGGTTTCGCTGGCCTTTTCAATGAATTCAATCGCTCCGGGTAATTCCGGGGCGATAGTAATTATTTTTATGTTGCCCTCAGCAGCTTCCTGCCACTTTTCAAGCAGGGCAAAGTCGGGCGCCATCAAATCCTGTTCCGGATGCGAACCTTTTTTGGCCGCGGCTAGAAAGGGGCCTTCAAGATAGATTCCATGCAATAACGGCGGCGCTTTACGGTTGCGCATTACCGAGGCAATGTCTTTGAGAGCGTTGACCCGCTGTTCTTCGCTGCAGGTGATCAAAGTGGGAAAAACACCTGTGATGCCTTCCTGCATGACCTGATCGAGCATGGCCTCGATTTTCTCGGCATTGCCAAAAGCGAAATCCCAGCCGAAAGCACCGTGAAAATGGATGTCGATAATACCCGGCAGCTGGAAACCGCGTATATTTGAAGTTGAAGAGGTTTGATCCTGAGGATGAATGAATTTTTTCGGGTCGATGAATTGCGGTCTTGAAGTGCTTTCACAAAAATTTTCTCTCATATCGATATCCTCCTGCTGAATATCTATTATAAGAAAAATGAAAAAATCGGCAAATATTTTTGTGTGCCCGACAGGTTCGCTTCAACCCTTATAAGCTATTTCTGGTAAGCTTCCTTTTGCGCCGGGGTAAGGTCAGAAGGCTCGCTCCAGCTGTCTAGCTGCGGTTGATCAAGCTCGAACCCAACAACTTCGGGAGCTTTGAAGGGCGATGCCGCCATGTTTGAATAGAAAGTGCCCCAGTTGGTATATACGGTGAATTTGATGCGGCGAACATACCAGTTTCGACCCTTGCGCCCGTATACGACCCGCTTTCGCTCAGCCATGCGCTTGACCGTGTCCGGCGGAATTTCAACATCGGAGCGCATTTCAAACCATGGCTCATTGAGGCGATGCTTTTTATGGCCACGATATGAGTCGGCGGTAATGTTTTTGATAACCAGGGTCTGGTTGTAATCATCGTTGTATATGTCGAGAAATTCTCTGACCACGTAGTTGCCGTAACTCAAGCGCTGTACATCGGCTGAAGCTATTACTCTTATCGGTTTTGCGTAGTTCTGTCCGGCAACCTGGCCGGAAAAAAGCGAGAAAAGGCCTGCTGCCAGCATAAGCGACAACAGACCTTTGCGGTTCAACATCGATCAGGCACCTGCTTTGATTTTTTCAGCAAGTTCGCGACCCATTTCCTGACATTTCTGCAGATCTTCTTCATGGGGATTGAACTGACATTTGAAACCGGGCACCGCCACTTCAATGCCGGCTGTGCCAAGGGCTTCTTCGATGCGCTTGATGCACTCGCCGCTCCAGCCATAGGTTCCGAAGGCCATGCCGATTTTGTTGCGAAAACGCAGGCCGCGCAATTCTTCAAGGTAAGGGGTCAGGGTCGGCATGATGCCGTTGTTGAGTGTCGGACAGCCGACCACTACCGCTTTGCAGGTAAGAATCTCAGTCATTACATCATTTAAATCGGCTCCGCCTGCAGAAAACATCTTGAAGGAAACGCCCTTTTCTTCAAGTCCGCGACCGACTGCACGCGCCATTTTTTCGGTTCCACCCCAAATGGTGTCAAACACGATGACGGCAGTGGGTTTGGTTTTTCCGGCAGCCCATTCTGCGTATTTGCCGATAATTTGAGCAGGATCTTTTCGCCAGCAGACACCATGCGCCGGGCAGATCGTTTGCACTTCCCAGTTCAATTTCGTGAATTCGTCGAGCTTTCTGGTAATATGCGGTGAGTAGGGGGTGAGAATGTTGGCGTAATATTTTTCTGCTTCATACCACAGGCCCTTGTTGTCGACCAGGTCGGCGAAGCGTTCAATGCTGGCAAAATGCTGCCCGAATGCATCTGCAGAAAACAGGGTTTTTTCTTCCGGGCAGTAGGTGAACATGGTGTCCGGCCAGTGCAGCATCTGGGCTTCGAAGAATTTCAACGTTCTTTTACCTATGGAAATGCTGTCGCCGGTTTTTACGACGTTAACCTCTTTTACTCCGGGAGTGTGGCGATTAACCGAAATTTTGCCGCCGCGGCTGACGTAAATTTCCAGGTTTGGGTTTTTGGCGAGCAGCATTGGCAGCGAACTGGCGTGGTCTGGTTCGGCATGGTTGATGATGAGAATGTCGAGCTTTTCGATCGGACAATGCTCTTCGATATGCCTGACCAGGTCTTCGTATTGTGAAGCTCTGACCAGGTCGATCAGGACTTTTTTTTCGTCATCGATAAAATAGGCATTGTAACTGGTACCATGGCGAATCGACAGTTCATGTCCATGAAAATGTTCTTTGCTCCATTCGAGTGCGCCGACCCAGTATATGTCTTTATTTATCTGCTGTTTCAAGTTTTGCCTCCTGTTAGGGACATTATGATTTATAAGCTTAATCTAGCATAATCTTCTATTTAGTCAAACTGTATGTACCCTGTGGTCCGACAAGGGCGGTCATGAGGGACTCTCGCCTTAAGGGTCGAGGTTTGTTGACAGTTTTCGGCGGTCGGTATAAGATTTATCTGATAAGAAATGACGGGGGATAAATCATGCTGCAAATAGCTGTTCCAATAGTTGGTGTCTTTTTTCTGGTTGTGCTGGGCTACCTGGTGCGACTGTTCCCTTTCATGACCTATATAAACTGCGTTTCGGCAAAAGTGCCTTGCTCGCCAGTGCAGTTGATCGCCATGCAATTGCGCAATGTTCCCACCGATTTCATTATCGAATACTATGTAAAAGTAAGAAAAGCCGGCATTCCCGTCGGGCTCGACCGTCTTGAGGTTCACGTTCTCTCCGGCGGCAATCTGGCCAATGTTATCGACGCACTTATCAGCGCCAGCCGCTCTAATATCGATCTTGATTTTGAAAAAGCAGCGGCGATCGACCTGGCCGGTCGCGATGTCAGCGACGCCGTGCGCATGAGCGTGCAGCCGCGAGTAATCAAAACCACTGATATTCAGGGGGTTGCCAAGGACGGAATCGAATTGATCGTTCGGGCGAATATTACTGTCAGAGCCAATTTAAATACCATGGTTGGTGGTGCCGGAGAAGAAACCGTGCTGGCCCGCGTCAGTGAAGGAATCGTTTCGGCTATCGGGTCTTCTGATACCCACTCAGTGGTACTTAACAAGCCAGAAATTCTAACTCAGAAAGTAATAGCCGCCGGGCTCGATGTTGGCACGGCTTTCGAAATTGTTTCGCTCGATATTTCCGATATCGATGTGGGAAGGAATATCGGCGCCCATCTGAAAAACTATCAGGCGGTTGCCGACAAGAAGGTTGCCGAAGCCCGCGCTGAAGGTCGACGTGCACTGGCTATGGCAAAAACCCAGGAAAATAAGGCCGCTGAACAGGAAGCAAAAGCCAGACTGGTTGAACAGGAAATGAAAGTGCCGCATGCTCTGGCCGAATCTTTCCGCCTGGGCAAAATACTTGGAAAACGTAAAGGCAAAAAGCAGCAAGCTCCTGCAATACCGGCCAAAGGAACCGGTTTTGTTGATGACGCAGATTGATGAACAACTTTCCCGCGAGCAGCTCGAGAAAATGAATCGGCTGCATCGACTCGAGCTTCGCAAAATCAGCAAAATGAGCGAAGCCCAGTTTCAGGCGTTCAAGAAAAATTTTTCTTTTGGGCATCTTGAAAATATTACCAAGGCTGAGGCTCATGAGTTGTTGACTTCAATGCTGGCTCTCAACCTGTCGTTGCTCGATGATGTAAAATCTGAAGAGCGCCGCCGTAAACTTGGATCTATTTGAACGAACCTGACTTGATAGAACAATTTCCAAACTCAAGAGGTTGGTTATTTCGTTTTTTTCAGACCAAAAAAACATGTAACTTTTGCGCTGAAACAAGTGTAGTATTTTACATATTATATGATCGCGTTCCCCAAAAAAGGTTTCATTCTCGGAGTAATTCTTCTGCTGTGCCTGGTCATGGCAGCATTCATCTTTTCCTATAACAGCATCGTCAGAAGCAGAAATCTTCAGGCACACCACTATATGGCATCAGAGGTTGTCAGCCACCTGGCGGTTTCTGGTGTAAAGTTACTTTCGCATCGAATTGAAAAGTCCTTCAGTGAAGTTATTAAAAACGATTGTCCACAGCTTTTCACCGAAAAAGCGGAGCGGATATCTCAGCCTATCGATGTTTCAAGCTATAGTGATTTCTGTAACGAAGTTAAAGCTGATTATCAGAAATTTCTCAACCAGTTGCCAGAACTGAAAGAGTCCGGTGTTGTCGGTAGCGGTTTTCCGGTATGTGAAAAAATGGAAGTAACAATAGACCAGCTGGAATCATTGTCGCCATCGACCGGTTCCGGTCAGTTTCAAAAGGGGCGAGACCCGATCGAAAAATGTGGCATGTTCAATCTGACTTGTGTTGTCAGACATTCCGGGCTGGTTCGAAAAGCCAGGGTTTCACAGCAATTTAGAATCGTCAATATGGTGCCCGGGCCAGTTGCCCGCTTTAGTCTGTTTGTTAAAAACACTCCTTATCCGGATTCTTACAATGCTATGGGCGTTGATTTTGATGGGGGGGTAGATTTGACTTACAGTCACCCTCCTGCTGGCGGCAAGGTTTTTTCCGGCCCGCTGGTAATTCTAAACGGCACCGACACTGAAACAATAACCAGCGCCGTAGCTTTTCGGGATCGTGATGTTGATCAGAAGCATCTGCGCGACCGTGGCTGGATCTATCTCGGCGCTTCCGGGCCGACTGCCAATGCCCCGGTTTATCTGAAAATTCCCAATGGTTTTTCACAGACAACCGGTGGCTTGTTCATGTTTGGACCGCCTTCGGCCGGAACCCCACAGCTTCTGGCCCCCGCCGGTATTGAACCTGGAACCGATTTCAAAAGAAGCGAAGATATTGTCGATCATAACTATTATCTGGGCTCGAAATACCATGGTTACTACACCAAAGAAGAAGATAACCCCCTTGGCGTCGGAGCCAAGAACCTCTGGCCAGGCCTGACCACCGGAACTGAGTTTGTTCCATCCGATCGGTTTTTGTCGGCTTCGACATGGCTTTATCCCTTCGGCACGATGCGCCAGTCGTCGCGAACTCTTATTATCGGCCCGGTTTTAGCCGGATATCTGAAATATTTTTTCATCAAGGGAAGCGGAGTTGGTGGCAGCGAATATCGCGGCCTGTTCTCGTCGATGAAATCAGATGTTTTTGCAACCAAAAAAGCTGAAAACAAGGAATTGCTCGATTTCTGCTATTTCTGGAGCGGAATTCTCGAACCGCCGATAACTGGCGCGGAGTTTTTCCTCAATGATTACAACAGTTTTCGCAAGTTGATGCCCTTCAATTCTTTGCCATCGAGGTCTGAGGGCGTTGCCTTTCGTGGTGTTTCTTTCAATATGATATTTGATTTCATGAAATACAATCGCAGTAGATACCCTGATGTGGAAACTGGGCCAAGTCTCGCACAGAATGACTATTTCGGCGATCAGTTTCATGTGCCAATGGCTCAGGCCATGCAGAGCAATCCGGTTAAAGGTGTGCATCCAGGCGGTGATTTTGGCATATTTTTTGAGGATAGCGGCCAATACAATCCCAATGTCTATCCCGATAACTGCTATTTTTTCGGCGATATGGGCCAGTTTACCGTGGCTGCTTCAGGGCTGGTTTCGAACCGCATCACCAACATCATCGATCTAAGCAGGTGCGTTTCCGCCGATGAAGAAAATGAAAAAATCGAAAAAGCCCTGTTTAAGGAATTGGATAAAGATGGTGAGACGGTTAATGAGCCAAGGAAGTCAGGGATTTTTCTGGTCAAACGCCGTCGAGAAGCAACTCGACAATTTGACGATGCATTGCTGCTCTCGTCGCGCAAAGTTTTTTTGAGTGCGCCGCTGATTGTCATTACCGATCGAGGCAGTCTCAATATTGGGCATGATATCGTCGCTGATCTCAAGGACGGCGCTCCGGAAGTGCTATGCAGCCTTGCGGTCGCCAACGGTGATATTTACCTTTCCGGCAATGGTGTTCAAAGAACTGTTCACGCTTTTCTCATTGCGGTTGGCTCCGGTTGCGGTCGTTTGCTTAAACCTGCATCTATGGCTGCGGCACCGGACAGTTTCGAGATATTCGGCGGTTTGGCTGTTTCCGAGCTCGGCCTTTACCAGGATCCTTCCGCAGATCCTCGTTCAGACGTTGGGTCGACGATGATGCACTTTCCCGCCGGTGGAAAAATTATTTACAATCCGAGATTCAATCCGTCTTTACCTTGCTACAAAGAAGCTTATCAGCTGGCTATGGAATCAATTTCCGGAACATTGACCATTCAAGGGGGGCTAGAATGAAGCATCGATCTGGTTTGTCGATGGCTGAGCTGGTGGTGGCGATTGCGGTCATTGCCATGGCGGTCGGGCCTCTTATTGGCGTTTTGACCAGTTCCAACCAGATGAGCAACCATTCGATCCATGAAGAAATGTCTGTGCATTACTGTCGGGAAATAACCGATCAATTGTTGCGACTGACGCCAAAAGTGCCGGTTATCGTCGATTCTGCCAGAAGATTGACCGGGAATCGGCGCTTGAACTTTGCCGATTTGCTCAATGATGCCGGCTTTAATCAGCGCTTGTTTAGAGATGGCGGCGGCGATGGTCTTATAGCTTTTCAGAATATGGGCAAGGAAACTGGCTATCGCATTTATGTTTCAAAAATGGGTGAGGTATTTACCAGACGCAAGGTGCGCGCTGAGCGTCTTGAGGCATCTTCCAATCGGCACTTTAAAGATGGAAATTTCTGGAAAGTCATTGTGACCGTGGCTTGGAAAAGCTCGATTCAGGAATCTGAAAGAGACACCCAGGTGGCAATAATCATGGGGGAAGATTCATGATTGCTTTCCGTCGTGGCTTTACTTTCGTCGAAGCGATAATGGTTACGGTCATCGCTGTGGTGGTGATGCTGGCAGTTCAGAACATTTTTTCCCATGCGGTTAAATCAAGTTTGAAGGGGCAGGACAACCTGGATTCAATTCGCGCTGCCAGCCGCATTCTTTCCGAGTTGCGTAAGGATCTGCTCGAGTTCAAGACTATTGCCACTGAAGTTGGAACCGTTGAAATCCCGGTCGGTGTCGATGCTATAGGAGCCGGAGTGATTTACTCTTCCATTTTGTTCATAGAGAAAAAAGAGGAGACGGTAACCTATTCGATTAACGAAGTTGGTGATAAAATGTTTGTTGAAAAAGTTACGCAGAGGATAGGGGCATCGCCGAAGAAAGAATCTTTCGGTGTGCCACGCATGAAAGCTTTTGAGGTGGTATATGTGAAAATTGAGAATAGTTCGCCCGCCGGCAGTGAGTTTAACGGCCAGCTTATCGTGAAATTGGTCGTTCAATCTGATGATCCAAGGTTTCCCAGTAAAAAGATTGCTGTTTCATCAGCATTTTTCCCTGAAAAATTGCAGGATTCGGACTGGAACTATCTGTCATTTTAAAAAAGATGTAACTTTTTGATAATTGGCCGGCTATTAATTTGCAGGAGATGAAAAAATGAAGAAAGAAATATTAAACCGGGTGCTGATTTTGCTGGTTGTCCTCAGCTGGGTCAGTCTGGAGTTACCTGCCCAGGAAAATAACCTGGAAAAATCTTTCAACAATACCTTGTCGACCAACCTGGGAACCGAAAAAATTCCAACAAATGATGAAAATCTTGAAATGCAGCGACAGACCTGGACCATCCGCGGGTTGAACAATCAGCTGTTTTCACTGGAATATTTTTTCCCACAAATTGTTGTGCCTGCTCCTTTTATCATCGACAAACAGGAAAATTCAACCGGACCAAAAGACTACGCAACTTCGGTGCTGATTAAAGATGATGTTGAATCGGCAGAAAACGCCGCGGGAAAGTCTTTTAAAGATATGCCTTCGGTTGACAAACTGGTTAACAATACTGACTCCGGGGTTGAAAAGGATGTTAGCGGTTCCAAAGACAAGTCCTGGACCCAAACAGATCCGAATTCAGGCAAAACTCAGGGTAAAACTCAAACTCAGACACAAACGAAACAGCAAACGAAACAGCAAACGAAACAGCAAACGAAGCAGCAAACAAAGACCCAGACCCAGACAAAAACCCAGACAAAGGGTGTGAAATAGGAATT
This sequence comes from uncultured bacterium, assembly GCA_964613435.1. GTDB lineage: Bacteria > Muiribacteriota > Ozemobacteria > Ozemobacterales > Ozemobacteraceae > DYKG01. The sequence continues at coordinate 4,244 of CAZTHA010000056.1, read as the reverse complement.
ATTTAAATAAATATTTGGAGGAAGTCATGTTGAAAAAAAGAAGTCTTATTGTTCTCTTGACGGTGCTGTCGGTGTTCTTTTTCTGCGATCTGTTAATGGCCAAAGGCGGCGATTCAGATAGTAAAGGCCAGGGCCAGAAAACTCAGGAAGAAGTTGACGCAAATAAAGGCCAGAAGGCCGATGCTGCCGTAGACGATAAATCTGAAAAGCAGAAGCAGCAGGGTAAATCTGAAGATAAAGGGCAATCCGCTGATAAAACGTCTGAAAAAGAAATGACCAAAGATCAGGCACAGGATAAACAGCAGCAGCAAAAGAAACAGCAGTTGCAGAAAAAACAGCAGCAGCAAAAGAAACAGCAGTTGCAGAAAAAACAACAGCAGCAAAAGAAGCAGCAGCTACAGAAAAAAGAACAGAGCAAGAAGCAGACAAAGGATCAAAAAAAGGATCAGACAAAAAACCAGAGCAAAGACCAGGAAAAGAATACTGATAAAGTTATCAAAGACAAAAATGGTCAGGCCCAGGCTGGCGAAGAAGGTACAGAAGAAGCAACTGAAGAAGCAACCGAAAATGCCGCAGATAGCACTCGCGTCGACGGTTCTGGCAAAATTATCAAACTAGAAGAATCAGAAGAAGCACCTGGAACTTATAAACTTCCTGATAGTAGCTATATTCAGCATCAAAACGCTTATGCCATCCAGACTGAAAATGGGCTCTATCTGCCATACAACCTCCAGGAAAAATACATGGTTGAAGACCTGGATATCGTCTTTTCTGCTGATGTAGTGACACGCAGCTCAGCTTTTACCGGTATCTCAATTAGAAAAATCCGGTCTGATGAAAACCTTGAAGATGAAGCAGTCGAATCAGAAGAAACTGCCGATGAAGGCCTGATTATCCAGGAAGAAAAACCCCGCGATGACCAAAAAGGCGGCAAGTTGACCGACGACTTCTAATCCAGTTTTGAAGTTTTGTCCCGGGGTTTGCCCCGGGACAAACTTTACCAAAACGGTTGTTCAGGTTAGACTGTATTCTGTAATTAAAAAAAATGAAGTTCTGGTTGGTTGATGACAAATTATCCAAGCTCTAATTCAGACAATGATCATGCTTTGATTCGGCAATTGCAGTCAGGAGATACGGCAGCATTCGAGCCGCTCACCAAAAAATATTGGCATCAGGTTCACTTTGTTTGTCTTAAATACTTGCGTGATGTTGAACTTGCGTCAGATGCTGCTCAGGAAACATTTATCAGCGCTTTTACCGGTATTGGCACTTTCGATTCGGCGCGAGATTTCAGACCATGGTTATTGAAAATAGCAGTTAACAAGTCTCTTCGCCTGATCAAAAAAGATCAAAAACATAGAACGCTGGCCCGGGAAATTCAGCCGACTAAACCGTCATCCAGCAATCCAAGTGAAGTCTTTGCGGACAAGCAGCTGATCGATGACTGCCTTGCCCGCCTTGAGTTCGATGAACAGATTCTGTTCGTATTGCGGCATGGCCTGGATCTGGCATACGACGAAATGGCCCAGATTCTTGAAAAACCTGTAGGTTCTGTAAAAGGCGAGCTTTTTCGGGTTCGCAGAAAACTTAAGGAAATGCTCGAAAATGTTCAGGGAAAGGAGGTTGAAAACGTTGTCTGAGAAAAAATGCGATAAGCCGGGACTGCTTCAGGAATATTTCGATTCCAATGCAAAAGCGGGTTTAAAGTCTGAACTGGATCAACATCTTTGCGCATGTGATGTTTGCCGAAAAGACTTTGAAAGTTACCAGAAACTTTTTCAATCTCTTGATGAGACACTTAAACCACCCGTGGTTAAGCCTGCCCCTGAGCGTTTGAAAAAAATTCGTGAGGCACTCGAAAGCCAAAAGGTTTCAACAGCCCAACAACCAGAAAGCTGGATCGAGGGGTTTCTGGCAGCATTTACCAGGCCATTTGCCCTGGCTTTTTCGGTGTTGCTCATCGCCGGACTGGCGACCATCGTTTTCAGAAATCCCCCGACCGGATCTACTTCACCCGATAAATCACCATCTATAGCTCAAGCAGTTTTGAATCTCGAAAAAAACTCCGTCGGAATAATTTTGCCGGGCTCAGGAAACAATCTTTTGATCGATGGTAAAAATGAACGCATCGATAAACTGAAAACAATTGCCGGAAATCGCATTTACGAATTGCCGGCTGGAGCCGCCATGTTTGTTTATGCCGGGCAGAGTCGCATAAAACTTTCAGATTCGGCAAAGTTTTGTATCAGCGCCAACAATTTTGAACTTTTACAGGGGCGTGCCGAGTTCAAACTGGTCGGAAAACACGATGATTTTAAGCTTTTAACCGAATTTGCCCAAGTGCAGGTTCTTGGTACCGTTTTCTCGGCTTTGAAAAGCAAAGATCAGCTGTTTCTTAGGCTTGAACAGGGTAAAATTTCGATCAAAACTGCAGACGGTTCGGTGATGATGCTCAGCCGGCCTGGGCAGAGCTGTAAAATAGATGCCGATGGGCGCTTCGTCGATTCTGGTGAACCTGGCAAACCTGGTAAAACCACTTCATGGCGTGGTAAAAATGAAGAAAAGCCCGTCGATCACAGCCCAGAAACTAAGGGCGATTCTGGGCGAAAGCTTGAAAACAGCTTCTGATTTTGTAAGAATTTATTCTTTTGCGGGCGGCTGATGCTCTTCAATTCGTTCCCGTTGCCAGAGGAGTTGCAGTCGCCAAAGGTTCTTCTGGTGAGGCAACAGGAATTACTTGTTCGATAACAATTGGATTTGAAGCAGGTAAAACTGTTTGTGTTTGCGCGCTGCCGGTTTTTACCGGATTGCTGTCAGCGGGTTTTGATATTTCGCTGCTCTGAATTAGAACAACATTGTAGAGCAGATAAAAGCATACCAGCAAAACGCCTTCGGCCCGCACTATTTTCAGGCCGGTCGACATGATCGGCAAAACGCTCATGCTGATGACAACCATTATTGGAATATGAATGCCGAGCATGTTGTTCGATACGCTCAAGACATCTGAGCCGGGTATTCCGTTGAATGAACAGGCTACTGAGGCACAGCCGACAATACCTAAAACATTGAAAATGTTCGAACCGACGACATTACCCAAGGTGATTTCGGAATGTCCTTTTCGCGCAGCAACAACTGAAGTTGCCAGTTCCGGCAAAGAGGTGCCGATTGCGATCAGGGTCAGGCCAATAACTTCGTCAGAAACACCTACTCCTCTGGCAATGGCTGTGGCACCGCGAACCAGAAGCTCAGATCCGAGAACCAGCCCGACCAATCCACCGCCGATAAAGGCGAAATTTCTGGTGGCCGTTGGTGTTGGCCCATCTTCTGGGCTATCATCCTCTTCAATGCCATCTTCCGATTCTTCTTTGCTCCAGCGATAGCTTAGATAAATATAGGTGAAAAGCATGGCGACGATTATCAGCCCTTCGTTGAAGGTGATAAGCTGATCTGTGTGTGCCACGAACCACAGAAAAATAGCCGCGCCGATCATTATTGGGACTTCGCGGCGAATGGTCTGGCGCTGACAGGCTATTGGTTGAATCAACGCAGCTATGCCAAGAATTAATGCGGCATTCATTATGTTGGAGCCGACGACATTCCCGAGAGAAAGTTCCGGATTGCCCTTGAACGAAGCATTTATACTGACCACCATTTCTGGAAGAGAGGTGCCGGCGGCCACGATGGTCATACCTATGACCAGTTTGCTCACTCCAAAATTCAATGCGAGGTTTGATGCTCCTTCTACGAGCTTGTCGGCGGCGTATGACAGAACGAAAAAACCTATCAGACAAAGAATTAAGTTTATAAACATTTTGGTTGGCTCCTGAAATTACCTGTAGGCAATGCCGACAATTGTACGGAACTACCGTGCTAGTTGCAACTTTTTTGCAAAAAAAAGGGCGAACCCTGAGGTTCGCCCAAAAAGTTGAGTTATTTGTCGCAAGTTGGCGAGTCAGCAAAAATACTGACATATTGGTCTACGCCTAAAGATCTGCCGAGGTAACAATTTTTTTTGCGACGATAACAAAAGTCGGGAAAATCAGGCGGATTTCAATTCTTCATGTTCCTGACGGTAGTATGAATCGATTGCAAAAATCTGGCCTTTTTGCACAAAACCGAGAAATCCGTCGCTGAGAGCATCCTGGGGCGGGTTCGGCTGGTAATGATATAGCCACATTTTGTTTTTTATGGAATCGGGCAGGGTGTTGAGGTCTTCATAATGCGCATGCACACCAGACTTGAAA
>CAZTHA010000055.1:0-17008 GCA_964613435.1 uncultured bacterium | reverse complement strand
TATTAAAAGAAAGCCCATTGTCATGATGGCCTTCGACGGGTTCAGATTCGACAGCTTTTCTCCTGAGGAAAGTGAACCCGAAGTGTTGAGCAACCTGGTGAAAAATACCAGTCGCAGCAAGATTTTGCTCAAGCATGAAACCAGTGGTGAAAATGCCTCTGTTTTTGAAGTTTATCCACCGAAAAACCTATCGGTTTATATGCTTGGCGCGCAACAGGATATCACGCACCTGGCCCGGATCGAAAAAATGCGCTCATACATGTTTTTGTCAGGGATGATCCTTTTCTTTCTTTTTGCCATCGCTGCCGCAAAAAATCTTAGCGCTTCTTTTACCAGCCCCCTGCAGCATCTGCTCTGGGGTTTGAAAAAAGTCGAACAGAACGATTATGGTATTCGTTTGAAAGATACCCGCGAAGATGAATTCGGTTCGATTTCCCGCGCTTTCAATTTAATGACTCGCCGTCTCAAAGAAAAAGATACCCTGAATCAGTTCGTTTCCGAATCAGTTAAAAAGCTTGCAGCCAGTCCTGAATTGCTGAAAAAAGCCCTGGAAGGCTCTGAAGAAGAAGTTACCATCGTTTTTGCCAGCCTTGAAGGCTTTGCAAAAATGGCCGCTGAAGTTAATGAGCAAGAATTGAAGACCTATCTTGAGTTTAGTCTGGGTCGATTCTTTGCTCGTGTTACTGAATTCGGTGGGGAAATCGACAAAGTTATCGGCGAAAAAATTCTGATTATTTTTCCCCATAATGAAACAGGTCGGGAAAAGACGGTTGCTCAGGCTATGGCCCTTTCCCGCCAGATTATTGAAGACTTTAGAAACGAAGAGAAGCTTAAGCCGGTTTTTGGCATTAATATGGGACGGGTCATCTCAGGCATTATTGGCGCGGCAAAAGTGCGCATGGACCTTACCGTAATCGGTGATCCGGTCAATGTCGCATCTCGCCTTTGTTCATTGGCAAAAAGCGGCTCCCAGCCGGTCATTGTTTCTGGTCAGGTCAACGATTGCCTGCCTGATGCCACAAATTCCGAGAAGGTAAATATCGAGCGGGTCAGGGGCAAACGTCAGGAAGTTGAAGTCTATCGGGTCATTTTTTGATCGGTGAAAGCTCGATTAATCCCTGAACCGGGCTGTGATCGGAAAAGGCCACCGGGCACTCGACTCGGCCGGTTGTTATTTTTTCAGCATTGGCCGGTTTTAACAAAATATGGTCGAGCTTCTGGTTGTGACGTGGCGAACCGGCAGTTAACCGGGGACATAAGTCGGGCAGGTAACCCGGCATTAAAAGCTGCTCAAGATCTATTGGCCGCAGATTCAGGTCGCCGGCAATGATTATTGTGCCTGAAAATGTCTCAGCCAGTTTTCGCTGTAGAAGTGAAAACTGGCCAGGGTTGGGGCGGTAGCTTCTACTCGGCGGAGCTGAGTATAGATGGGTGTTCACCAGTAGCCAAGGCTTCGAATCAATCTCGGTCTCCAGGATCAGGGCCCCTTTGTGCGCCAGAAGCTCTTCGAGATTATGCCTCACACTTAGGGGATACTGAATGAATCGGGCTGATGTTATCGGGATCTTGCTGAAAACCACCAGGCCTGAGCGGTTGTATAATGCCGAAGGGACAAAGATCAGATCGAAATCGGCAAATTCCTCTGTCAGATGTCTGAGGCTTTGGTTGTCCCAGACTTCCTGGAGCATGAGCAAATCTGCCTGCAGCGGTTGAATGCATTCGGCGAACGATCTGATTCTCGATCTCTGGTTTTGGCCCATGGGAGCGGGAAAAAGCATCAGGTTCGCGGTTACTACGCGAAGACTGTTGCTGCGGGGTGTCTTTGCCGCTCTTCCGCTTAGGATGCTGACTTTCCGGGAACCGGTCAAGGCGTGATAAATCCCGGTTTGAAAAAAGGCTCGGTCCATCATGATTATTGGCCAGGCCTGATGCCAGCCTGAAAAAAAATCGTTCAACCTTCTGAATATTTTGCGCTGTGGTGGTTTCAACGGTTTGGACGCAGCGAGCAAAACTTGCGCGGTAGAACTGAGCAAAACTGCGATAAATAAAGCTTTTATCATCAAGTGTAAATTTTTCATTTTTTTTCTCTTTGAGGTAAATCTAATTGAAAAATGAAGTAATTCAAAGAAAAAAAGAAAAATCAGGGTCTAATTGCAAAATATGCCCGTTACATTTCTAAAATTTGCCGACGATAAATAAAGTAGAGACTAAGACGAATCGGAAAGCCCACCTTGCGGCTGAAAAATAAGGAGCTGAAAAAATGAGGAGTGCAGACAGATCCGACAAAATCCTGAAGAAGCTCTGTCCGTTTCTGGTTGAACCATTCTTTAAAACGGTTCAACGTCCGGTAATCTGCCCGTTAACCAATATCGGGCGCTGAAAGGAGAAGAATTTATGGCGGTAACTGAAGTAGTAGCCAGGCTGTATGATAGTCGCGGTCAGCGTCCAAGCCAGCCTTCTCCCTCTGAAAAAGGATTTGACGAGGCAATTGACACTGCAGTAAACAACGCAGAAAAAGACAGGGAAGTCTGCTATCGCTGTGGTCATGCTCATGCGCATGCTCTGAGGGCCACCCCTGTTTTCCATAAGATTTCCGACACATCTGAAGCCGTTGCCGATGAAAAGGTCGCTCAGTCTGAGTCGTCAGGCACAACCGATTCCGTTGCAGCAAAGACTTCAGAGGTTGCAAAAAGTGAAGCTGAAGAAGAAATCAGCGAAGGGTTGGTCAACAGTTCTGCCGCATACAGATTCAGCATTTACATTCGTACGACATCAGATATCGCATCATATGGCGCGAGCTTGATGGAACGCTTTCAGTCAGCAACGGAGAAGTTCATTTCAGCACTGAACCAGGATTCTGCATCGGGGATCAACCTCTTCGATTCTTATCTTGGTCAGGCCGCAACTGCTGTCGAAAACGGCGAAAGCAAGACGGCTAGTTTCATTGACCAGATGTTGCAGGCAGCTGATAACGGATTGAAATCTGTTACCGCATCGATGAACTCAGCCAGCGCCCTTAGTGGCCTCAATCTTTCGATGAATTCATCATTGCCAGGCACCAGCGCTGCCGACATTGCCGGAATCTACCTGCAGGATGCAATCAGAACCGGATCGATAAACAGCTCGGGAGTTGCTACAGTTAAGTCGACAGGTCAAGGAAGTCTGCGGCTGATCAGAACTGAAGAATTGCTCACCACTTCGCCGGCGCTTACAACCACTCCCACGCTAACAGCAGCCCAACAGAGTTCTCCTCAGGTAAAAAACCAGATTCTGGACCGTTTTTTGCAGCTGATTGAAGGCCTGGCGGGAATCGCCTCGCCACAGCAGACCGAAGTCCATTTCAGTCTGCAGGTTGGTCGGATTAACGGTGCTTCAACCGGCAGCGAAGCGGAAATTATTGAAAAAATGCCTGAAGTTGCTGACGGGGTAAAAGAGGTTAGCGGCTGACCACCAAAGGCACTTGAAAGGGATATGGGATAATTGTGCAAACCTGTTATTGCACGCCAGCATGAGGTTGGCGTGTTTTTTTGTACGCTTGAGGCTTACATTTTTCCGTAACAAATTGTAATATTTGTCTGAAAGCAAATTTGCCGGTGAGGTGTAACTTGAACTTGGACAGCAATTTTAATGAAGATTTCAAAAAACTGTATAATCATCGCTGGGGACTTAACTACGGTGATACCGATCGAAAAGAAACTCCCGAATTCTGGAATGAAAGGGCGGCCGATTTCGCTGCCAAGGCCCATTCAGAAAAGGCCCGCCGCGAAACCGAAGCTTTTCTCGATCGCTTTGCCTGGGACAGTCAGGAAAAAGTTCTCGATGTCGCTGCCGGCCCTGGAACTTTTGCCATCCCGGTTGCCAAAAGGGTTGCTCGGGTTACGGCTACGGATTTTTCCCAGGCAATGCTCGATCAGCTGAAACTTCAGGCTGAAAAAGATCAGGTCAAAAATATAGATCTTTTGCCCGGTCGCTGGCTGGAGCTCGATTTGCCGGGCAGTTTCGACACCGTTCTATGTTTGAACAGTCTTGGCGTGATTTCTACCGATGCTGGTCATCAACCGCAGCTTGAAAAAACTTTGCGAAAACTGGCGGCCTGCACCGGCAGGCGCATGATCTTGCTTATTCCCCACGCCGATTCACCTCTTGAACCAGAAATGCGACGTGCCTTGCAGCTCGAAGAAGTTTCACTCGAGCGTCGCCGAATCGCCATTCTTTATCTTGCCATGGTCGATTGCGGCATGCTGCCCAGTTTGCACATTATTCGCCGGCCTTTTCGCTGGACTTTCACCGATGAATCCGAGGCGGTAGAGACTCTTTTGATCAAGGCTGGCCTGGAAGCTGACGCTAATAATCGTCGGATAATGCAAAAATATCTGCAAAATCGCCTGGTAAAGGACGATTCTTGCAGATATTCGCTTGCTTATGAGGTTTCCCAGGCTTTGTTCGTCTGGGAAAAATGAATGCTAGCGCTGAAATAATCCGGCGACAGCCTTCTTAACCTTGTCATCATCGGCAATGTAGGGCAGGGTGATGTGATAGTTCGGGTTGTTACGGTTGAATTCGGCACTGACTTCGACCGCGTTTTCGCATCGGCCCCAGGCTCGACGCGAAACACCACACATTACGTCCCAGGTCATCGACTGCCGGATGATTTCATCGACCCTTTCGCTGCCGTCAAGAACCAGACCAAATCCACCGTTGATCGACTTGCCGATCCCGACGCCGCCACCGTTGTGCAGCGAAATAAGGCTCATGCCGCGGGCGGCATTGCCTGCATAACAATGAACTGCCATTTCGGCGGTAATGTTGCTGCCATCCTTGATGTTTGCGGTTTCTCGATAAGGTGAATCGGTGCCGCCGGTATCATGATGGTCCCGACCCAGCATTACCGGGCCGATTTCGCCATTGCGCACCATTTCATTGAATTTGAGGGCGATTTTTACCCGGCCTTCGGTATCCTGGTAAAGAATTCTCGCCTGTGTTCCTACGACAAGGGCATTCTTTTCTGCATCCTTGATCCAGAAGTAGTTGTCGCGATCCTGAGCCCGACGATTCGGATCGATGCAATTCATTGCTGCCGCATCGGTTTTGCGAAGATCTTCACTTTTGCCGCTCAGACAAACCCAGCGAAATGGGCCATAACCGAAGTCGAACAGCATCGGGCCCATTATGTCTTCTACGTATGAAGGAAAAATAAAGCCATCCCGAGGGTTTTCACCGTTGGCGCAGATTTCTTTGACGCCTGCATCAAAAACGGCTCGCATGAAAGAATTGCCGTAATCGAAGAAATAGGTGCCCCGTTGCGAAAGAGTTTTTATCGCTTTGAAATGCGCCTGCAAAGAAGCATCGACCAGAGTTCTGAAGCGGGCAGGATCTTTTGCCAGCATTTCGGTGCGTTCTTCGAAACTCAGCCCTTTCGGACAATAACCGCCGTCATAAACTGCATGACAGGAAGTCTGATCTGAAAGCATTTCGATGTGAACATTGTTGTCTACCGCATATTCGAGCAGATCGACAATATTGCCATGAAAAGCGATTGAAGTGCTCTTTTTGGCGGAAATGTTTTCCTGCGCAAGCTTGAAAGCCTGCTCGGGTGTTTCTGCAATCTGTGAAACCCAGCCCTGATCATGTCTGGTTTTGATCCGCGAATAATCAACCTCGGCAACGATGCCGACCCCATTGGCAATTTCGATTGCCTTGGGCTGGGCGCCACTCATGCCGCCAAGTCCGGATGAAACGAAAAGATGACCGCGCAGGTCTTCATTGTCGGCGATGCCAAGCTTCATTCGTCCGGCATTCAAAATCGTGTTGAAGGTGCCATGAACAATGCCCTGCGGGCCAATGTACATCCAGCCGCCGGCTGTCATTTGCCCATAATTCGAAACACCAAGCTGCATGGCTCGATGCCATTCGCTTTGATTGTCGAACATGCCGATCAACAGTCCATGGCTCATGATAACCCTTGGTGCGGAAGGGTGAGATTTAAAAAGTCCGAGCGGGTGCCCGGACATAACTACCAGGGTTTGCTCCTGGGTCATCACTTCAAGGTATTTTTTGAGAAGCCGGTACTGCATCCAGTTCTGGCAAACCTGGCCGGTTTCTCCGTAAGTGACCAGCTCATAAGGATAAAGGGCTATTTCAAAATCAAGATTGTTGTCAATCATTACCTGAAAGGCTTTGCCTTCAACACAGTTACCCTTGTATTCGTCGATTGGCCGCCCAAAGATTCGGCCGGTCGGGCGAAAGCGGTAACCGTAAATCCGGCCACGAGTTCTGAGTTCTTCGAGAAATTCAGGAATCAACTGTTCATGCAACTCTTCCGGGATATAGCGCAAAGCATTTTTAAGGGCTGTTTCCGTTTCATGCTGGTTCAAATTGAAACCACGATCAGGTGCCCGTCTGATCCCTTCCTGAAATTCGGGATACTCGGGTAAGGTATTATCCAGCCTGATTGTCATTGCATCTGCTATGTTTTTATTGGCAAGCATTTCATTCCCTCCATCTGCTGGGTCTGTAATATTTTCTGGTAATATATAACTTTTGCCGGTGAATTTAAACCTTTTGTTTGCCGGCAATAAATTCTGCAAATTGCCGGCAAAAATGATAAAATTCTTTCTGAGATGGAGATTGAATTGAAGTGAATCAGCAGAATTTCAGAACCTATCGTCTGCAGGTCGTCGTGTTTTTCTCTTTTCTGGCACTTTTTTCGTTAATTGTTGCCGGAATCGTCGTCTACGGCTATCGCAGCAATTCTGAAATCATGCTCAAGACCTCCGATGAACTTCTTTACCAGATTTCGGAAACTGTCATCAGGCAGACGGTCAACCATCTCGAGCCAGCCGGCAAAACTGGCTACCTGCTGCGAAGAATGATCGAACGCGGTTCAACCATGGGCAACAACCCCGAACTGGTCGAAGCGATAAGTCTGGAAACCCTTGATATTTACCCGCAATTTTCAGCCGTTTATCTCGGTGACGAGGGCGGGAACTTCATCATGTCGCGGCGTCTCGAAAATGGCAATTATTCAACCCGCATCATTTCAAGGACTTCAGATCCTGTTGGCATGCTCGAGCTTGAAAGAACTCCAGATGGAGTCATCGTCGCGACAAGCGCCACTTCCATACTTAATTACGACCCTAGAGAGCGGCCCTGGTATGTCTTGGCCAAAGCCGAAGGCCGTGCCGTCTGGAGTCGGGAATACCGGCTTTTTACCGATCAGATTCCGGGAATAACCAGTGCCAACCCGGTTTACAGTGATGATGGAACCTTTGTTGGTGCAGTCGGGATAGATTTTCGCCTTGGGGAACTGTCCGAGTTTCTGAAAAGTTTGCGAATCGGTGAGTCTGGCATTGCCTTCATTCTTGATAGTGAGGGAAACATTCTTGCATACCCGGAAAAATCTTCACTGATCAATGAAAGCAGAAGCCAACCCCGTTCGCCGACCCTGCAGATAATTCGCAGTGGTTGGGTAAAAGAGGCGGTCGATCATTTCATCAGTCAGCGTGAGCGCAAATTTGTCTACTCTCACGCCGGCGAAAAGTATATCGCCTCCTTTCGTCCTTTTCCACAAAACTATGGCCGCGACTGGGATCTCGGCATTATCGTTCCCGAGGATGATTTTATCGGTCCCATTGCCCGAACCCACGAGACCACCCTGCTATTCTCTTTCTGGCTGCTGATCATTGGCGGATTTTTGACTTCGGCCCTTTCTCGCGAGCTGACTGAGCCAATCAAAGGTCTGACCAACGAAGCCGAAAAGATCAAGACCCTTGATTTCGAGGGGGAAATCGGCATTCGTTCGCCGATCTCGGAGATTCAACGGATGGGCGAAACGATGAACTCGATGAAAAAGGCCCTGAGCGCTTTCAAAAAATACGTGCCATCAGAAATAGTTCAGGGTTTGGTTGCTGATAAAAATGAAGCCAAGATCGACGCCCAGTCTCAGGAAATAACCCTGATGTTCACGGATATTCAGGGTTTTTCTTCAATTACCGAAAAAGTTGCGCCAAAAGAGCTGATGGAGCAGTTGTCCCTTTATTTTGATGAAATAAGCTCAATCATCCATCGACACGGCGGCACCATCGACAAGTATATCGGCGATTCGGTAATGGCCTTTTGGGGCGCTCCGCATCAGGACCCCGATCAGGCTAGAAATGCCTGCCGGGCGGCTTGCGAGATTATTGCCGGAGTTGAACGCCTGAACCTGAAATGGAAGGCCGAAAACCGTAGCTGTCTTCTGACCAGAATCGGCGTCAATACTGGCACCTCGCTGATAGGGAACTTCGGTTCGTCAGACCGCTTCAATTATACCGCAGTCGGCGATAACGTGAACCTGGCCAGCCGCCTTGAATCACTCAACAAAATCTATCTTTCAAAGATAATTGTCAGCGAATCTACCAAACTGAATGCCGGCGAAAATTTCATTTTTCGACCGCTCGACCTGGTTACGGTTAAGGGGCGTGAACAGAGCGTCAAAATCTATCAGCTGCTTGGCCTGGCTGAAGACCAACTGGCTGAAGAAAACCAAAGAATTGCCGATATGACCGAAGAAGCTCTCGAAAGGTATCTGGCCCGCGACTGGCGCGAAGCTTACGGCCTCTTTCAGCGGATTCTTGAAGAGTTTAAAGATGACTACATTGCCGAAATTTATATGAATCGGTGTCGTGAGCTGAATGATAATCCGCCTGGACCCAACTGGGACGGCGTTTATAGAATTCAATTCAAATAAGTGTTTTTTTAGTTTTCGGCTTCTGCCGATGGTAAGGCAACTTTCGGCAGTTTCAGATTGATTTCGGCGGGAGCCTGACTTGCCGGGTTTACCCCTTCAATCTCAACCCGATTGTAAAGAAATGTACGCATTGCCGCATTGTCTGCTGGCACCAGTTCTGCTGGCTTTTTGCCGGCCAGGTTTTTAATGTGTGCATTGGCTCCGCTTTTAAGCAGGCGCTCGGCCATTGGCAGGTTCCCTTGAGCAGCTGCCAGATGCAAAATCGTGTTCCCCCGCACATCATCAAGATTGATATCGCAGCCATTCTGCAGTAGAAATTCCATTATCTGCAGGTTGCCGGCTTCAGCCGCAACATGCTGCGGGCCCTGCTGCAGCAGATTAACCGCAAAAACTTCGGCGCCAGCTTTAATAAGCTTGATAACCAGCTGATTTTGCCAGGTTTTTACCGCATAATGCAGGGCAGTGTTGCCGGTAAGGTCTTGGCAGCTGGGGTTTGCGCCGCGAGCGAGAATTTCGCCGGCAATTTCTTCGTTTTCGCTTAATACTGCGCAAATCAATGCGGTTCTGCTGGCCATGTCGGTCTGATCAAGTTGTTTGACCCGTTCGAGAATAAGCTGCGCGGCGGCGAATTTTTTGTTGAGCAGTGCGAAGCATAAAAGTGGGGTGCCGGCCCTGTTTATGGCGTCAAAATCTTCTTTGGCATCGGCATTTTTGATGGCTTCCAGGTCATCGTTGCGCACGGCTTTGAAAAGGCTGGTTGTCATCGATTCCAGATTGCCTCGCATTTCATCAGGCCTGGGCAATGGCCAGCCGTCAACCAGTGCGAATTCCTGTTGTAGCTGGCCGACATTCAAAGCTCCCCCTTTGTTCTGGAGATAAAGTGAAATATGCTTGTATTTTTTGAAAGCAACATCGCCCGGAGTCCAACCGTAGCTCATAGTATAGGAGGGATTGGCCCCGTTTTCCATCAGCATGACGACGATGTCGAATTTGCCATTTTTTGCAGCCAGATGTAACGGAGTATAATGTCCGCCTGTAGTTCGGATATTGACATCTACTCCCTGCCGTAGCGACTCTTTGACCACATCGATGTAACCCCGTTCGGCAGCACTGTGAATCGGAGCGCGGTGTCGACAAGCTATGGTCAGGTCGGGGTTGTTTTCCATCAGTAATTCTACGCATGGGCGGGCATCGCTGATCAATGCAAGCATAATTGGGGTGTAGTATTGCTTGTCGGGCTGATTGACCGAGAAGCCTTTTTCGATAAGCTTCTTTGCCATTTCGGGGCGGTTAAGTTCACAGGCAACATGCAATAGATTTCGGCCGCTGCCACTGTCTTTTCGCGATATGAAACCGGGCTCGTCGAGCATTCCTGCTAGCTGTCGATCATCGAAGTTTTTAAGTTTCTGGGCCAGCGAGAGGGGGCGGCGACCATGCTTTTTTACCTGAATTTTTTCTTGCTCAACGTCCTCTTCAAGAAAATGGTTGAAAAAACTTATGCCGAGAAAGAGAATGACGTAGAAAAGAGTGCTGCACGACGGATTACTTGCTTTTTTAGATGCCATAAGAGCCCTCTCGATCGAGTAATTATCTTGAATTGTAACATACCGATTGTTAGAATGCTCAAAAAAGCAACCAGCGAAAGGAATTCTCGCATGCCAATGTTTCGAACCGATTTGCTTCAGGCCGGGCCCCCAGCCGATATTTCCGTTCCCCGCAAAAAGCACATGCTTTGTTTGAATGAAAGCCCGCTCGACCCATATCGGGCAATCGATGAGGCTCTGCAGCAAAGTTTGCAGCAGGTTTCCCTCAACCGATATTTCAGTCCGGTGACCGGTGAACTTAAAAAATGTCTGGTCGATTATGTCGGTCATGGCGTAACTTCAAAAAATCTTCTTTGGGGCAATGGCGCCGATGACATGCTTTTTGCCTGCTTTCTCGCCGTGCGCGAAGATAATGAGTCTTTCGTGTTGACCCATGCTCCTTCTTACTTCGACTATTCAACCTACAGTCGTGCCGCCGGTCTAAACATTCGCTACCAGAACTTCAACGCTGATTTCACCTTCGATGAGAAAGAATACCTCAAGATTCTCAACTCTGAAAATTGCCGCCTGGGCGTCTTGTGCAATCCCAATAATCCGACCGGCCACCTGCTCGATGATGCGCAAATTCTCTATATTCTCGAAAACACTGAAAAGCCGGTGATAATCGACGAAACTTACTTTGAATTTTCTCAGAAAACCTGGATAGATCGCATAAATGATTTCAAACATCTGATTATCGTCAGATCGTTCTCAAAATCTTTTTCGGCTGCCGGCGTGCGCTTCGGCTACCTGGCAAGTTGCGCCGAAAATGTCGAAGAAATTCGCAAGGTGCAGACAATTTTCAACACCAGTATTCTTGTGCAGACCTTTGTCATGACCATGTTGATGAATAAAAACATTTTTTTGAATCAGGTCAAAGAGACTATCCGCCTCAAAGAAGTCCTGCTACAAAAATTGCAGCAGCTCGATGGGCTCAAAACCTGGCCGACTTATACCAATTTTCTGACCTTCTCGGTTGGGGAAAAATCGGCCGCACTCTTTGAGCATCTTAAACAGAGTGATATCGCCATTCGTGACATTGGTGCGCATCCGATATTGAAAAATCACCTGCGCGTCAGCATTGGCAGCGCCGAACAGAATGACTGCTTTTTCAAAGCGGTAAGTGAATTTTTGCAAAACTGAATCCGGCGTTGCTTCAATAGAATCTTTCAGAATAAAAATCGCCCGATGCATTTTCGGGCGATTTTTTAGATTTTTCGATGAAAAAAGTTCGAGAAACTGCTTGCTAATTGTGGCGATTGGAAACTATTGGCCGACTGAGCAATGACAATGGGCCACTGCCGCCGTTAGCTTCCTGATTGAGCCGACTGTGACTCGATTTTTCCTGACCAAGAGAAAATTTTAACGCGGTGCAGGTTTCGTCAGACTTGCGGCGGTTTGGGCATCTGGCGGCATTGCCAACCGTCTCGACCTTGATCATGTTTGTGCCGCCACTTCTTCCAACCGGCAAACCTGCAACCAGAATCACTGTGTCACCGTCATTGATCAGGTTGGTCTGGCGGCTCAGCCTGATCGATTCACGATATAGCTCTTCAATACTGTTGAAACTGCGACCCATTACCGGGGTTATACCCCAGTTGATGCTGAGCTGGTTGAAAAGCTTTTGACTGGATACCACCGCAATTATTGGAATGCTTGGGCGAAGTTTCGACAGTGCCTGGGCGGTTTTTCCACTTTCGGTAACGGTAATTATTGCACTGGCTCCTACATTGTAGGCGGTGGTAATTGCTGCATTGGTGACCG
Organism: uncultured bacterium; assembly: GCA_964613435.1. Classification (GTDB taxonomy): domain Bacteria; phylum Muiribacteriota; class Ozemobacteria; order Ozemobacterales; family Ozemobacteraceae; genus DYKG01. The sequence goes on along the minus strand of CAZTHA010000055.1, from coordinate 4,933 downwards.
CGCTGGTGCGATCAGCAAATTGTTCTACATGAGAAAAGGCCGAGTAAATTCTTTTATAATCGATCGCGTCTTCAGTGTTGCTGGCAACCCGGTCAAGCAGCTTTACGCATTCTACCGGATATTTTCCGACCGATGTTTCACCAGACAGCATGACCGCAGAAGTAAAATCGTAGATGGCATTAGCGACATCCGATACTTCGGCGCGGGTGGGGCGGGGCGATTCGATCATCGTATGCAGCATTTGAGTTGCAGTTATTACCGGCTTGCCGGCCATGTAACAGCGCCGAATGATCTCTTTTTGAACGATCGGCACTTCCTCAGGCAGAAGTTCTACGCCTAGATCGCCACGGGCGACCATTATTCCGTCGGCGACATCAAGAATGCTGTCAAAATTTGCCAGTCCGGCATGATTTTCTATTTTGGCAATAACCTTGATGTTTGATTTACCCTCGACATCGAGAATCGCTTTAACTCTGCGGATAGTGTCTTCGGATTCGGCAAAGGAAACGGCGATGAAATCGAAGTCATTGGCCGCGGCAAATCTGATGTCGTCTCGATCTTTAGGAGTTGGATTCGGCAGATTCAACTGCAGGCGCGGCACGTTAACGCCACGTTTGGATTTAATACTGCCGTCATTCTGAATCGTGCATTCGATATTCTGATGATTGATGATTCTGTCGACTTTCAGCTGAATCAAGCCGTCGTCAAGTAGAATGCTCCCGCCTGGTTCAAGCATTGACGGCAATTTCTCATAGGAAACCCCAAGTAGTTCGGGTGTGCCCACTACCGACTCGGTAGTGATGGTTATTTTTTTACCAGCCTCGAGAAAAATCCGGTCATTTTCAACTTCTCCGGTTCTGATTTCGGGCCCTTTGGTATCCAGAAGCAAGGCGACCGACTTCTGCATTTCTTCGCGGAGCTTTTTGATGCGTTCGATTCTTTTGCCATGTTCCTCGAAATCACCATGGGAAAAATTCAGACGGGCAACGTTCATACCGGCTTCAATAAGGTTTCTTAATACGTTTTCTTCTTCTGCGGCGGGGCCAAGAGTGACTAATATTTTGGTTTTTCTCATTTTTGGGACTGCTAAAAAATAGCGCTCCTTTCCTATTTATACGGGAATTTAAGCAAAATTCATGCCACGGCTGTTGTGCAAAAATTGATCAGACTGAATCTGATTGGGCCTGGGGATTGCCGAGCCGAAGAATCAAAGATCGCCGGCAAAACATTCTGACTTGCTTGAAAAGATTGCTGCTTAGCCGCGTTGTACTTCGACCATTTTTTCCAGGGCCAGCCATCCTTTAAGCTGGTTCTCATTTAGAGAACAATTGCCGGTCAGCCCATGGCGATGTTTGACCGCCCTGAGCCATTTTCGCGTTTGTCGCGGCAACTGAATCTTTTGGTTTACCACCAGTCCGGTAATTCGCTGCTGCTGATGCCGGCGCATCACCCTGGTTTTTTGCTTGTTCGGCCGATAACCGAACTCAAGTAGAATCATTCGCACAAAACTTAAAACCTGGGTAACCTTGAACTTGTCGTCTTCATCCAGAGAAATGGTTATATCGTCGGCATAGCGGGTATAGTCCCCGCCAATTTGCATCGCGAAGCCTGCCAGGCGGGAATCCAGGCGAAAATTCACCAGGTTGCTCAGACGCGGACTGGTCGGCGCTCCCTGGGGCAATGAACCTTTCCAGGTCGTAAGTTTTGTCAGCAGTTCGGCCGCTTCCTGATTCCAGCCAATCTTTCTGAAATAGGCGAATACCCTTTCTTCTCCGGTGCTTTTGAAGAAATCTCTGATGTCGAGCTTTATAACAACTGCCTTGCCAACGTGAGAATCGGCATTGTATACGATCGACTCGCCCGGTTCGAAACCGGTGCTTGAATAATGCGCCTGCATGCCATTGAGCAGGCGACGGTTGATCAGGCGCTGTATTTTCTTGAGTTCAGTATCGGGCGAACAGATGGTGCGAATGCCGCCATTGCGCTTTTTTAGCGCGAATTCCCGATAGGAAATCATTACCATTTCCAGTTCTCTGGCACCGATCTTTAAAAAACCGCAAAGCTCATCGATGCCCTTTTCCTTTTTGCCGAACAGCCAGGATAATATACTCACTGCAAATCCTTTCTGATTGAAGAAAGGCGCGAAAAATCGCGCCCTTACCCTGCCAAGACTCGGTCTTGAGCCCACTTCAAAGCAGGTTCTGAAAGAACCCGGCTGGCGAAACACCAGCCTGTGCCTTTCGGCAACGCCAGGGTATGAGTATTATACAATAAAATTTGCCCGGAAAAAAAGTAAAATTGATGCCAACTTTTCTTTCGCTTTCGTGCTCTGCAAACCTTGAAAATCCGCCTATTGCAGAACGAAATTTTGAATGGCCCATTGACAGCAGCCGACAATCATGCCAAGAAAGCCGCCAAGTCTAATGATCATCGCCATTTCCCGGTCGGCGATCTTGTAAAAAATGCCTTCGAGTCGGTCCAAATCCATTTTGCTGACCTTATCAAAAACTATATCCTGCACTGAAAGCTTTTTGGCCGCTTTTTCAGCCGCTTTATCAAGAATGCCCGGCACCTGTTTTTTGATGGCATCGACGATTTGCCGTTCAAGATAGTCCATTATGCCGCTGATGTGAGTGTTGGCGGTAATTTTTATCAGGGGTATCTTGCTCAACAGGGAGTTTACGTAATCAGCGACTTTTTTTTGAGTTTCTTCACGATTCTGCCGCATGTGCTCTTCGATCAGCGAATCCAGATCTGCCGGTTCAACCCTGCGGATAAGTTCTTCGACGTTGATCAGCTCTCCCTCCACAATTTTGCCCAGATTCTGTGCCAGCTCAACCTGCCTTTTTGGCAGTAATCCCTGAAATTCGAAGAAAAGTAGTTTGATTGGCTTTTTGGGATGAAAAAGCGCTTTTATCGCCAGCCAGTTGGTTACCCAGCCAATAAAGCCGCCAAGCCCAGTTGAAATGATCAGGCTCAACCACATCTGCTCAGACAAATTCTTTTCTCCCGACAATCGTATGCAAGAATATTACTCCATAACTCTTGAGACTATCAATAGAGTTTTGTCGTCGCTTCCCTGAATGAATCCATGACGGTTGAAACAATTGTTTACGTTATCGAAAAACTTTTGCGGTGCTTCATCGAAACAGTCTAGAAGGATTTCCTGAAATTTATCAAGATCCATTCCTGGCATTTCATAATAGCCGTCGCTATACATAACCAGTGCTTGACCGGGCTTTAGCTCATGAAATTCCGGAGCCGGGTAATCTTTTTTGCTGGTTCCCAGGGGCGAATTGATCATTTTTAAATATGCAGTCGTTTTTTGCACTGAATCAACCAGAATTGGAAAGCAGTGGCCCGCATTCAGATAGGCGAAGGTGCCGTCATCTTCGTTGAAGAGCAGATACTGCAAAGACATGAACTTTTTCTGATTTTTGCCTTGCGTCTGGCGGAAAAGCCGATTTAACTGATTGAAAAAATCTCTCGGTTGGCAAAAAAGCTTCTCAAGTCTTATCACTGCAGCTTTTACAAATGCGACGATAAGCGATGCTGCGACGCCATGCCCGGCAACATCGCCGATCAGGAGACCGGTTCGGCCATCTTCGGTCGTTATTAGATCAAAATAATCGCCACCCAGGTCATTGAGCGACTCGGTTTTTCCATATAATTGCAGACTTCCGTGATATTGCGTCGCTTCGAGTTGCGGAATGAGCTTCTCCTGGACCAGGCTCGCCACCTGTAATTCCTGCATATCTTCAAGTGTTCGATTGAATATTCGCCCAAGATGGCCAAATTCATTTTGCCCAAGGTCGGGAAGCTGAAATTTGAAATTGCGTTGTTTAAGGGCGCCTACGCCAGCCTTTAGTTCTCTGATCGGGTCCAGAACAGTTCCTGAAATCAAAAGGCCAAGACCTAAGACGGTCAGAGTGCTTAAAAAACCAGCTAACCAGAAATTTCCTGCAATGCTGTGGATTTCTTCATCTATTCGCGAGAGCGGGAAAATCGTCATCGCAAGAAGATCTTTGTTGTGGTGCCCGTGTAAAATAGTTACCGAATAGCTTTTCCCGTCAATGTTGACGATTGAAGAACGGCCTGAGTTATTTTCATGAGAGGTGTCGAGTAAATGTTTGAGTTGCTTGTTATTCTCGAACTCTTCGCTTATGAAAATTTTCTCAGGTGCTTTAAACGCGATTTTCAGCCCATATTGGTTCCGGTTTAGTTTAACGAATGTTTTTTTGGCAAAATGATCTGCCAAAGCGCTTTCCCGCAAGATTACCAGAAGATTGTAATCGTAGTCGTTTTCGCCGAGGAGGGTGATGAAATTTGGGTACTGATCCCTGCCAAAGCCGTAGCGCCAGATTGAATCCAAAGATTCATAATAGCCCTGAATCAGGGCGGTGTAATCGCTTTGTCCGATTGAATCCAAGACCATCTCCATTTCAATGCCCAGCTTTTTGGTGATTTCTTTGCCATTGAGATTTGCTAATAATGCTTTGAATATGATGTCAAAAGCTTTGCATTGCTTCGATTTGTCTGGGTCAAACGGCAAACTGTCAGGCCATTGTATGTTTTCGATGACTTTTTCTCTGGTCATTATCACATCTTCACTGGCGATCTCTTTTGTGCTGCTACCGACCAGGAACATGCCTCTTATTCGCGGCTGTTGCAAAGAAATAAAGTCCTGAATTGTTTTTTTGGCTATGCCATACTTTTTCAGATTTTCGAAAAGCGATGGCAATGATTTTCGCATAGTCTGCAGCTGGTCTGAATAGGCAAGGGTAGTTCCTTCATCGATCTTCTGTAAAAATTTGAGACTATGTTGATTTATCTCAGAGTATCGTGCTGATCGATATTCATGAAGGTAATCCACGGCAATGCCAACGAATGCAATCAACGGCAGCAGGCTTGATGCAATGAACAACAGAAGTAA
>CAZTHA010000054.1:0-17035 GCA_964613435.1 uncultured bacterium | reverse complement strand
CATCTGAGAAAAGCGGTGCATTGATAGCCGAAAGAACAGCCACGAAAATCAATGCATTTACAACTCGCCTGATGTCCATTTTTCTTAAAATGACCCCGAGAAGCTGTCAGAAAGAAGATAGCTAAAAACAAAGTCAGAATTTCGCGTATTGGGAACGGTTTCAAGCAACAGATATTTTTTATGGCCCTCGGCCAGATCGCTGCGAATTTCTTTAAGTAACGGCACCAGATTCAAATCGCCATTTTGAAATAAACCCAAATTTGAATCCAGATTCTTGAAAGCTTCATAATAATCTTTCAAAGCGGTGTTAAATCGCTTCAGACATTTTTCAGAATATTCTTTATCGCCATCTTCAAGGCTTTGACGATATTCCTTTTTAATGGTGACATAATTTTTCAGAGATTTTTCAAGGGCCGTTCTTCTGGCTTCCCAGCGGTCCAGGCCTGGCAGAACCTGATGCAGCATCAGTATCTCAATTTCGTTTTTCCATTTACAATAATTATCAAAAATATTGTCGCTTTCAAGGTGGGCAATACCAACATTGTAAGCCAAGCCACAGCCAAAAGCCTTTTTAAGACGCTTGTAAAATCTTTCTGAAAGTCCGCCATTGCGAACATGCAGCCTGATTCCATTTGCCTTTGCAGATTGATCGAGCTCGGCAAAGCTTTTTTCAAATTCTTCTTCAGCCATGCGATCAAGATACTGACCTGGCTCGGAAACTGGGACAATGATTTTATCTACGCCAAATTCTGCGGCAAGCTCGATAATAGGAATGCAATCAGCAGTTGCGAGCCTGGCAAAAGAAGCTGAGCCTCTCACAGCCTGATAAAGGGCCAGAAAAGCCGGTTTGAAATAAACAAGCTTTTCAGGTTTCTTCTGGCTGGTTTTTCGGGCTGGGACCGCCATTTTTTCAGGGTCTTCAGGCGGAAGGTCGAACAGTACAGGACTAAATTGCGGCAGAGTAACAATGGTTTCAATGCCAAGCGTTTGGGCTTTCTGCAACATCTGGCGAAAATCTTCCCGGTGCTTTTTCAGGCCGGGATCATTTACCCGCAGATCGAGAAAGTGAAATTTACCACGCCATTTCGCCAGAGAACCGTTCCGGCTGATCGAAATGGGCGGGGAAAGAGGATCTTGGCGGCCTGCGATGGCCTGTTCGACATAACCTACAAAAACTGAAGATTCTGGATTTTTCATAGTCTGGGCATTTTACCACAAAACCGCAAGCGGCTCAATTTAAAGAATAGAGAATCTTTTCAGAGTTTTTCGGTTTCAGAAGCAATAATCTGTTGAACTTCGGTTTCAGCGATGAACTTTTCCGTGCCACGCAATTTTGTCAGAACCTGAATGAACTTCTTTCCGTCTTCATCAAGATGCATGTTCAGCATAGCATCAGCAATCCCTTTTTTTAGATTTTCATCGAAATCAGTTCTAACGACCATCGGGTCATTTGGAATGGGATCGGTTCTGGCGATTACCTTCAACCCTTCAGCATCTTCGTATTCTTTGTTCTCGTATTCCAGCAAACTTGCCGAGAAGACTGCGGCGGCGTCATAATCGCCCTTAATTACGCCAAGAATGCTATTGCGATGGCTCTGAGAAAAAACGACCGCACGGAAAAATTCGAGCGGTTTGATTCCTCTTCTATCGAGCAGAAGATTTGGATAATAGAAGCCGGAACCGGAATAGCGATCGACATAGGCAAAGATTTTTCCATTTAAATCATTTAAATTTTCGATCTCGCTGTCTTTTCTGGTGACTATCTGGCCCCGATAAACGACGTTGCCGTATTGAACAGGACGACAGAGGACTTCCCAATCGTTTTCCTTTTTCAATTTTCGGTATGAGGTGTCAGAAAACCAGGCAATCTGAATTCTATTGAGCTCAAGAAGTCGACCGAGCCCTTCGTAATCTGAAATGGCAATGAACAGGACTTTGCGTTTCAATTTAAGCGAAAGATATTCGGTTATCGGCAAAATCTGTTTTTTCAGCTGTTCTGGCTGCAAATATGGAATAACCCCCATAAGTAGAGGCTTATGCTCCTGGGTTAAAACCTCAATTTTTGGTGGAACGACCTCCGAATTCAATGCAAAAAAAACTGGAATAAAAAGCGCAATAACCGCGATGATGGCAAGTGGAATTTTCATTGGACAACCTCTTTTAAAAACCTGGCAAGACGATTTTTGATTCTGGATTCAGCAGCTTCAATTGAATTGGCATCGAGTTCGATATTGAACTCAGCGGCTTTTTGAGAAAGTTCTTTTGCATCAAACTCATTTTCCAGACAGGTTTTCAACAATGGCAAAATAAGTTCGGCGGTCGACCTGCCGATTCGGGTCTCAATATATTCTTCGGCGAGTGATCTGGCATAGGAACTTCCTGACAGTGATTTTTCAAGGGAATTTAGCAGAGCCACCGGCTCTGAGGCTAGACAGCAAACCAACTCACAGGCGATTCTGGTTCTTTTTCGAATAATTCTCATTTGTGACTCGTTCAATTCCATCCTTGCAGTGGCAATGTTTTCAGCCCAAACAACCCGCAGGAAATTCTTCATCGGTTGGAAATGAACAGAATCCGGATTTTCCAATGATCCGGCTCCAATGGCTCTGAAAAGTTCCACCCATGGCGGAAGATTCTGCAGAAACTCGTCAATGGCCAGAGAGAATGCCGGTGCCAGCGTAAACATGACCTTTTCTTCGCGGCTCAAAATGAGACATCGTGACAACAGATCGAGAGTTTCAGGCTCTGCTTTTTCAAAGAATCCTACCAGTCTTTTACGCAAAGCCACTTCTTCAACGCAAAGAATCAATGAAAGCAACTCAAGGCTATCGTCATCACCAATCTGCCGGACTCTTGACGCCAACAACAATCTTTCTTCTGCGGTTATACTGGTTAACAAACGACCAATTTGACCAACATTCTGTCTCACCGAATTCTCGGCCAAACGACGGGCAGTTTGCGCGACATTCTCGATCTGGTGATTTTTCAGGCGCTCAAGACAAGCCAAAGACAAAGGGCTTTGGATTCGAGAAATCGCATTTAGCGCACTAACAGCAACTGAAGTGTTGTTTTCAAATGCCAGCATTTCAAGACAGGGTAAAAACAAAGGTAAGCCAACCTCTCCCATTATCGCAGCAGCTGAAGCTCTCATCATTTCAGCCTGGTCCCTGACCATATCTGCGAGATGGTTAAGAGCCGATTCAAGCCGGTTGCGATCTCTGGCAATCCTGAGAAGACTTATAATAGCGCTTGCACGCACCCGGTGATGCGGATGATCAAGATAATTGGCGACACTTTCTTCGCCCGCACCGGGCAATCTTCCCACCGCTTCGATAAGATCTGCCTTCAATCGTAAATCAGAGGTTTCTGCAAGCAATTCTTCGATTGTCGCAAAGGCCGACGCTCCGGCAACTCTTAGCAGCACCCTGGCGGTTTCAGCAATACAGCGCGACTCAGTCTCCCTCTTTAAATGCTCAGACAGAATTACAGATGCAGACTGTGGGGTTAACTCCCCCACTTCCTTTATTGCGGCCACTCTTGTGGTCAGGTCACCATTTTCCAAAAGCAATTTTAATTGTTCTACGCGGTCCTGCTGTCTCAAATATCGCACTGATGAAAGTTGCTCTTCGACCCCGTGGTATTCCTGGCTGACGATCTGACTTTTCAAGGTCAGCAGATAGGCCCTGTCGAGCAAAAAATGAATGATCGCCAGAGCCAGATAAACGAAAGCGGCAATGATAAACATCGTTGAAGGCTCAAGTCGATCTCTGATGATCAGCAAAAAGAGACCAACTCCCGTAGAAGCCACAGCGCAGGAAATGGAAATATCACGACGATAAATAACCCGCTTGTGTTGGGGGATTACCCCCATCAAAAGAGTTGTGGCCGGCACAGTGAAATTCTTTGAATTCACCATTACCAGAAACTGAATCGAGGCAACCACAGCAAAACGCATATCCAGCGAGGCGGCAATACACAAAAAAGTCAGAATTGCCGGAACAATCGTTAAAACCCGGCCAACCGGCAATGAAGAAAAAACCGCCTTCATAACAAATGTTTGCAGTCCTATCACCAGCAAATCGGCAGTTGCCCCGAATATGCCCATAAATGAGGCAATATCTTTGCCAGAAATGAAGTAACTGCTTATCGCAGCAGCGAAAAGGAAATCAATCAGATAGCGATTGAAAATGATCAAAAAAGATGAAAAAACCAGCAATCTGGCCAAAGGGTGCTTTATTGAGGCTTCGATTCTGGCATCGCCGGAGTTAACTTTTACAGTTTCATCATCCTCGGCATTTTTAAGGCGCTCAACCTCATAAGGTCTGAGCTTTTGCACAATCAAATAGCCGATTGCAGCAATCATGCCGTTCAAGAGAAGAAGCCCCTTGAACCCTGCAATATCGATGACGAATTTCAAAGTCAGGCCGCTAAGTATATAGCCCAAACTTCCGGCGGCGTAAACGAAGGGAAGAATTCTCTTGGATTCGTTCAAACTCAAGAAATGGTTGAGCATGGCAGTGAATGCCTGATTTGAAATCAGATCAGACAGCATTGCTGCTGCCAGAAAAACGATTAAAACCAGAGTAATTTCGGTTGGCAGAACCATTGCCGCAGTGAAAGACATAAGGATCATCGGCAAGCTTACCTTACCAAGCAGCCAGTGCCCCTCGAACCCCGCAATCCTGGTAATGAAGTTGAACTGAATAAAAATGAAGCACAGATTTACCGAAAGATAAACCCAGGGCAAAGAGTTTGCGCCGGCCTTTTCGAGAAAAATCGTCAGGACCGAAAGATACAGAAGATTATTTACCGCTTTGATCAGCATGAAAAGAAATGAGAGCAAAAACGGTAGAATTTTCCTGGAGCTCAAAGCATTAGAAGCACTAGAATTAATCTGAGTGGCTAACATCATTATTCTTTTCTTGGGTGGCCCCCCACTCCCGGCTCCAGATTTCGTCGATCATGCGATGTTTTTCCAAGGCCCCGACCATTTCATTGAAGGCATTGCCCGCCTCAGCAAGCTCGTCCTCTCCAGAAATTTCAACGCGATGGCTTACAACCCCATCTGCAACCTGGCGAATTCCAAGAATAAGGGAATCGATTCCGCCTGCAAGGGTGCTTGCCATATAGTACCCGGCCGCCACGGCAATTACCAGCGCGATTGCAAACACCAGCGCAAGATCCAGTAAAAGCTGATTTAAAAAGGCCATAGCCAGATTCCAGGGTTTTGCGGCAAGCAAAAAACCATCAAAAACAGGTACATGGGCGATGGTTCCAAGGTATTCGACCATGCCGAGGTCAACTCTGGCAGCGTGCGCTCGTTTATTCGCATGATAATCGGCAGGAATGCGCAAACCGGCGAAATTCTCGGGCAAATTCCCTTGCCATGAAATTACCAGGCCATTCTTGTCGGTTAAAATTAAAATATCCTCTTTATCTATGGGGTATTCACAGATTATTTCATGAATTCCCGGGTCAGAAAGGCTGATTGAACAGCTGATGACTCCTATGACACTTTCGGGGTCAACAAAATCAAAAACTGGGACAAAAACAAATAGCATTTTTTCGTGAAAGGCCTGAGAAAAAAAGCTTGAAAAAACCGGCTTGCCCTGACGAATGACTTTTTCGAAAGCAATAGTCAATGGGCTTTCGCTTCCATCCGGGGCAGTTGAAAAGTCCTCCGGGGCAAACTCAACCGCATCCTTGCGGTTTCGCAGTGCCACTGATTTTATCGACTTATGGCGATTATAAACTGCGCAACTGAAAAAAATCTTTTGTTGTTCGAGAAATTCTCTGATTAGAAAGTTCTGGTCAACGGGGTTCATACCCTGAATCATCGGCAATCGGGCCAGGGTTTCTATTTGCTGATAATATTCGGCCAGAAGCGATTCAATGCCGTGTTTAATGGTTTGCGCCCTTTGCTTCTGGGCCAATACGGTTTGCTGAATCAAATCGTTTCTCAGCTTTACAGCAATCGTACTCGAAATGATAAAGAGAGGTAAAGCTGCTGACAATACCGCGACCAGAACAATGCGATTGCCAATGCGCTGGTACCATTTGAGACCGACTTGTTTTTTTTCGCCTGATGACATATTGAACAGCCTTTCACAACAACCTTAACCAGAATACTCATAAAACACATTTTTCGCAAACAGCTGTTTAGTTGTTAATTTTTTTAAAGAATATGCCGATGTTTATTAAAGGAAATAGTAAAAATAGCAGGAGGCAGGCATGAAGTTGAATCAGGATGAAGCGTATTACATTTTGACCAATCTCGAATCGTTCGTCAGTCGTTTCGAAGCAACGACCAGGAAAAAAGTGACCCCGGGAGCCCTGCAGATAATTCAGGAAATCCTTACGGAAGCCTCCTTTCCAGATGGAACCGGCACTTCGAATCTTCACTGAAAGGTTAGCTGAAATACAGCCAGATTGCCTTGTCGCAGAGCGCTGAAAAATATTTCGGCTAGAATAAAAAACAGCCCCCGTTGCACAAAATGCAACGGGGGCTTTGTTATCAAGAATCAGTTGCTGGAAAAGCTATAATTTGAAATATAAACTACCAGGTCTCCGGTTGTGCGGTTTTCTGGGAGAATGCTGGGGTCTGGAGCCTGGATGATAACATTGAAACTCACCTCAGCTCCCGAAGAATTTCGCAAAGTGCAGGGCACAGTTGTATTCAACGTGACGTTAACACCGTTACCCGGAAGGCTAGGTGTAATTCCTGCCGGAGCAGATGGCAAAGAAGGATACCAGCTCCATCCACCCATAGCACCAATCTGAACTTCATTGCCAAAAGATGATCCGTCTGGAGGAGTTTGGAACAGCAACAGCAAGCCTTCGCTATCGGTTCGAAGATTGAATTCACCGGTAGATGTGTTGACATCCATACTGGCAAACAGATAATTCGCCGGAGCACTTGAACTTTCGGTCATAGCCACATTGCCGGCGGTTACTCCACCGGTTGGAGTAGTAGGCGTCGTGGGAGCGCTTGGTGTTGTGTATTGAGAAATCTTTTCCGAATACATGGCAGTAGAATCGGTAGGATTCATAAAGCTTTCGAAAACCGCCTTACCAATATTGGCGGCATACCAGACTTTGGACTTGGAAACACTTGTGCTGCCAGGGTATTTTACTGTGGTAACAAAAGTTACCGGAACGGCCTGCATATCGCCCATGTCTGTTGGAACAGTTTCGGGATAACCAAAAGAAACGGCAACCGAATGGTTTATCAAATTTGATTGAGAATCACGGGAAGTGAACTGAATCGTGTGACTCGAACCAAAAGCATGTGATGTTTGAAAGAAGTTGAATGGCTCACCATCATTCAAAGTTGGGGAATAAACCCAAAGACCACTGCTTTGATGCGAGTAAAATACTGCTGGAGCGTGAAGCACAGAAGTTTCGGCCCGGATTGAAGTACCTGATCCTGAAGAATCATAACTCTCCTGAAGTTGATAAAACATCATTCCATTCTGATCTGTGGGGGAGGACGCGAATGTTCTGGTGTATATTCCGCCGGTACTCGTGTCCTGATAGTAGTGGTTGTATTTCGCTATAGCCCCGGGAACCACAGGGAAATAGGTCGAAGCAACGAAGCTGCTTGCGGCATCGGTATTGGTTGCGCCAACAGTTATTGTCTCGATTATCCAGACTCCGCTCTCTTTTATCAAAGCGAAAGTGAGCCAAAGCGGTTCGCCGCTTTGGAGCTTATAGTATGCCTTGACCGTCGCAACACTGTCAGAAAGCTGAACAATATCTGATTCAGTCACGGTAAATGGATAATGGGCTCTTTCGTCATTTGGATCATTGATATCGCTGCCAAAATCATAAACCATCAATGTGTGTACGCTTGATTCAGAGTGCGAGGTTTCAGCGGCAAGAAATTTGCTAGCCGCGACTGAATCACGATTGGCAATCGAAGCCATGAAGCCACCTATAGTGGCATTGATTCCAGCAACGTCTTTGGTTACAGGGGCTGAAGATCCGCCACCGCCGGCACAGCCCGTCATGACAATCAGGCTGATAATAGCAATAAAAAGGAAATGTCTCCTTAAAAGATTCATTTAAATACCTCTCTAATAATTTTGTTTAACAGATCAGAATTCGTATTCCAGGCCGCCATAGAACTCGGTAATGGTCATTGGTCTGGTGAATTCCCACAACAACTCCTGGGAACGATTGTCAAACTGTCGATAGAAGGTCTTTTCCCATGAGGCGCGAAGCTTAAGTTTAAGCTCATCATTCAGTGCAACGTTGTAACGAACTTCAGTCAGAGGCTGTGCTTCAGATTCCCAGCCAGTGCTGATATTGTTGCCGTTTCTGAAAGAGAACTTCCTCCAGCTCTGCTCAAATTTCCAATCATACTTTCGTCCGTGGGCGTATGAGAAAACGAGGCCGGTAAGGAAATAGCGGAAATCGCGATAAACGATCTGATCATAAATCCTTGAGAGATACTCATTTTGCCAGGTCAGAGCAATTCCATTTTTCAGAGCCCAACTAAGCTTGGCATTGAAAAGGTTTTCTTTGAAATCCATGACTTCGCCCTGTACTGAATTGCGAACATGGAAGGTGTCGTCGACCCTAATCTTGAACTGATCGGTAACTTTTCGCTGCCACATGCCATGAAATTTGTGGTTTTTATGGGCTCTCAGAGTGGTGTTTTCATCATTGAAAACATAGCGATAATCGAACTGTCCGCGGGTATTTTTGTCAAATTTCATCTTGGCAGCAGAGAAAAAGTTAAATTGAGCATAACCACGAGGCTCATCGGCCAGATAATTGCGTTTCTGGTATTGCCCTTCAATCAGGTAGGCAAGCTTATCATGAACCGGCAGGTCATAATTTACGCGGAAATAGTTATCCCAGTAGCTGGCGCGATAGAGATTGATCGCTTCCTGGTCATACATGCGGCGGTCATAGGTGTTTGAAACACTAAGGTCCGCTTTGTTACCACTGTAGGTTTTGTTATATTCTCCATAAAAGTTGAAGTTATCGTAATCAAGATCATCAACGTTGCGATATCTTCTCCAGTTGCCCTTCAATTCGGCAAAAATGTTACCGTTGTCGATGAACCAGGTTTCCTGATCAGAAAGGTTGAACTGATGGTAATCAGACCTGGTGTAGCGCGGATAAACTCTGGACTGATAGCCAAGATTTGCCAGGCGCTCACGTTTGCTCCAGCGGTCGTTGAAAAAGATTTCGGCCAGATTGTCGCGATAATCTTTCACCCCATTGTCTGGATACCATGAGTGATGCAAAGTATTTTTAAAGGTCCAGGCTCTGTTCTGAGTGACCTTGTAAAGATATGCCAAGGTCAGATAGTTTTCATGAACCGGTTCATTTCTTTCGCGGCGCAGAAAACGATTTTCAAGAAAGAGTTTTCGATTTTGGTCAATTTCGTAACTCAAGTTGAGTTTTGCCTGGCTGAGATTGTTCGGCAAAGCGGTTTCAAGATTTGTAAAAGGCAGGGTTTTAGTCTGGGTTCGATAAACTTCGTTACGATTTCTGAAATCCAGTTTCAAAGTTCCGCTGATTTCTACCTTGCGCGGTTTTTCTACTGTTTGTCCAGTAGATTTTGCAGTTTTATCATCGCTGGCAGCTACAGGAACTGGAGCTGAAGTAGAATCTTCAACTTTTTTATCACCGGCAGATTTCGTTCTGTTTCCGTTAACAAATCTTTCGAGATAGAAATTTCTTGTTTCCCGGTAAAGATCATCAATTCTTGAAAAGTTTTCGAAAAGTTCGGCGCGATCGAGTGGATAATCACCAGAAACGGTAGTGAACAGATCTTCCATCAGATCATAGCGTTTCTGAACATAATCCATAATGTCATCGGCGTCGGAAACGACTTCTTTGTATTTATCACTTTTGAGGTCCATGCTCTGGTTCTCAACTTTGCGGTCGAGCTCTTCCAGACGACGAAGTGAATTTGAGAAATCGGGTTCATAGCGATTAAAGGCTTCAATTGCTCTCTCACTGGCAACGGAGAGAGCAAAGGCCGGAATGGCAGCCAAAGCCAGCACCAGAATAGTAACGATAAATAATGACTTTTTCATGATAACTTCCTCCCGCTATCTTTTACTTAAGCAGCTGGCGCAGCTGGCTTTCGAGGTCTTCAATGTTTGCCTGCAACTCATCGGCAACGATGCCAAGCTGCTGAAAGCGGTCACTGATGTTCTGCCAAAGTGTTTCAACTTCTTCCTGTTCAGCGGTTTTGTATTTTGCACTGACAGTTGAACGCATAACGCTGTCATAAAGCCTCTGGGCCGACAGATAATTTCTTCTGACCCGGGAATAGTTATCCATTATTCTCAACGATGACTGCAAACGTCTTTCGCCACCTTCAGAATCAAGTTTGGCAATATCATTGTAAGCCGAGATTTCGTCCTGCAGGGCGACCATCTGGTCAGAAACCGTGTCATCGATCTGCTGCATTTCGGTAATGGTTGCCGAATCGATCTCAACTACGGCAAGATCTTTCATCATAGTTGCAATATTGGTCTGAGTGTCCGTAATCAACTTCAAAAGGCTTCGGGCAGAAGCATCTTCCGGATTCTTTTCAATCAAGGCCTGGACCTTTTGCAGCATTTCGTCGAGTTGCAACAAACTTGCCTGCAGATTTTCGAGGGATTCCAAAAACCAGTCCTGACTTTTTCCGTTAGGGTTATTGGCAATTTCAGCTCTAATCGAATCGACTTCGCCCGAAAGACCGTTAAACTCGCCCAATGCAATTTCAACTTCAGCGGCAACGTCTTCATAAACAGCGCCGATTCTGAACTGGTAACGCATCATTTTTGCAGCTTCGACCTGGTATCCCTGGATAGTTGAAGATGCCTCGACAATTTGTCTCAACAAACCAGAGAAATATGCCTTATCAGTTTCAGATGATCCTGGAAGAGCCATCGCCTCTTCAACCTTTTTGCGCATAGAAGCAAGAATCAGAGTGTCTTCAAGACCGATGCCGATGAATCGTTCTGCATCTTTCTGAACTTCGGCAGCCTCCTCAAGCTCAACGGTTTCAAGAGCGAGCAACTTTTCAAAAACAGCTTTGATTTTGGCAAATTCTTCTCTTTCAGAATCGAGAATACCTTTGATAGTTTCAGGAATTTCGTTCATCTGAATAGATTCACCAAGTTTGGAGGTCTGATCTTCCCATTCCTTCTGTTGCTGTTGAACGTCAATTTCAATCTTTTCAGGCTTTACGCCTTTTTTGATAACGAGTTCTTCGCCTTCTCTAAGCTCGATTCTTTCTTTGGATTCTCTAAGCAAAATACTTGCTACACCGCGAAGAACCTGAACACGGTTTTCATTGCCATCCTGATCAGAAGAACAGGTAATATTGGTCCCTTTGATCCCGGCGACGGCCTGACTCATTTCAACATTCATCGAACCGTCTTTGATCATTTTTTTCACGTTGACCCAGACCTTACCATTCAAAAGCTGAATTTTGCTTTCTTTTTCCGACTCGGTATCCAGAATGATTTCGCTCTCTGGCTTCATGACAAAAGTTGTCATGTCAGCCAGACTGAGAATCGCACTGGCCTCTTTTTTGGTTTGAATATGATCCATTACGTTAAGGATCATTTCCAGTTCAGCAAATTCCCAGCCAAGCCTATTTTCATCTGGTCGAACCAGAACCTCTCCGCTCAGGTCGGAAAATCTGACACCCGAGTCCTTTGCCTGTACAACACAGGCCGTCAAAAGGAAAAAGACAGCAAAAACAAGTAATCCAACTCTTTTCATATGATCAGAGACTCCTCAAAGTAACATTTTCTGAATTAAGGGTACAGCAAAGTTTCATTTTTATCACAAATTAAAAAGTCGGTCAAACTTATTCCTACTGATTGTTTGACCGACCTTTAACAGGCTTTTCTCGAGCAATTCATCAACCCGAAGGTTTTAAAGTTTTTTAACCACCTTCGATAGATTTCCAGCATAATCTTTTACTGTCAAAGCCAAGGTTACTGTTTTTTTATGTTTTTTTCGTAAAACATAGATCTCGGATTTGTCGGGATCAGAATAAACTTCTGCCTTTTCGCCGTTTATGGTGGCCGAAGAACTTAGAAAATCAACTCCTTCACCGAGGTCTCGGGCCTTGAATTTCCAAATTTTGCCCAGATGATAGTCTTTGCCCTTACCAAGATATGAAATCGTTGGGGCAACTTTATCTTCAAGAATCACCCATTGCCCCCCCAAACGAGTTTCAGCCGTCAGCCAGTCTCCGGCGATCTTTTCACCGAGGTGTGAATATTTGCCATCTGCAGAAACACTATATATTCCCAGTTTCTGAAGATTTCCCTGATAATTGTTTGGACGAATTTTTATCTGCGCAGAGCCTCTAAAAACAACTTCCTCTGGTTCCAGTTGCCATACAGGCGAATATGGATTGAGCCAACCCTTCTTGTTCGAACCGCCCCTGGGCGGATTCGCGAACTTCTTAATCAACCCAGAATAGACAGGGAAATCTAATGACCCGGGCGGAAAAATGGCTCTAGCGCCATCTTCCTGGGCAATTTCCAGACCTTTTTCATCCACCAGAAAATGGGCCGCAAAAATTTGCCGGTTATTCAACCAGATGCCCTTTTCCCATTTTTTTAAATAGGGAACAGCTATTTCAACCCGGTTGCCAGAAAGAATACAAGGCAGAGCTTCAATGCTACCGGATGAATCAGAACAGTTTACCCGACCACGCCAAAACTCATTTTGCGCCTTCTTTTTTCGTTCGCCGGTTAAAACGGTGTAAAAGGCTGTCGAAACAGATTTCCACGAAGAAATATCATCAAGACTTTCAATCGGAAGAATCTGCTCATAAGCTGCCGAAACCGCCTCAAAGCTTCCCTGTAGTTCTACCTGATTGTTGCCAAAATCGCTAATTTGCAGCAGATAATCATCGTGCCCCGAGCGACCGCCAAAGTCGATCAAGCCTGACCAGACAGGATACTGCCTGGAAAAAGGCAAGGTTTCACCAGGAAGTTTAAACATGTTAACCACAAAACCAGTACCCTTTTGATTTGATTTGATGTAGTCGTAAACGAAACTGGCCTGAGAGTTTTCAGGATAAGAGTAAGAATGGAAAAGTCTTGAAAAGACGGCTTTGCCACCGATTTCAAGGAGAATCCTCTCTACTCCATACACATTGCCGACGCCATTGGTATCAGAGACGCCAACTTTAACCCCTACTTTTCCGGAAATTTCCGGATTCTGAAGCACGCGATACAATTTGGTAGTTTTCTTTTTCAGGCTGGCCTTGAATGGCAAAAAGCTTCGATTAATCTCGCATGGAAAAGAAAATGGCTCAAGATAGAGGTGGTGTAGAGAAGGATAAATTCGATCTTCTGGTCTGAAACCCAGCAAAGCTGGCGCTTCGGGTTCATCGGCAAGGTTTCGCACTTCAAAATGAAGATGGGGAGGACCTGCACCAGTCTCACCTGAGATGCCCAAAACCTGACCCTTGGTAACCGGAAATCTTTCAGGTCCAAAAAAATCATCTATCCCAAACCGTTGTCCGATCTTTCTGAGCTTTTTTCGAGTATAGTCGGCAACTGGACCTGAAAAATCCTGTAAATGACCATACACGACTCTTTTTTTCAGAGATGGGTGATCAATGTAGAGTGCATAGCCATAGCCGCGATATTGCACCTTGATTCTGGAAATAAACCCGTCAGCAATGGCTTTAACTGGAAACCCCGTCTGCCGCTGGGTTCGCAAGTCTATTCCCGCATGAAATCTAAAGCCTCTGAACTCGGCGAAGCTCGAACTTTGCGAAATATCTATGCCAAGAGGCCAGATCAATTCGGTCCGGCCAGCAACAGAAAAGCCTATCAGAAATAGAATTGTCAGAAAGATTTTTTTCAAGGCGCCACCTCTTTTCACCCACAGATGATACACAGAACGTATCCACTGGTCAAACCTGCCAAAACAAAGAAATCGAGGCTTTATAGGCCTGGTGCAAAATGCACCAAAGAAAAAAAATAAAAAAAGGCTAAGTCTTCGGAACAAAAAAGACGATGAAGATATTGGGAAACTATAAAAAGATGAAAGGAGGTGAAAAAATGAATAATGTTTCTTTTGCTGGACAATTAAGAGACGGCGGGAACATCGACCTATTCAATGCAACAGGGTCGGAAAAAACCGGACAGAATTGTGCAACCGGCTTTCTAGACCTGTTTAGAAGTCAAGTTTTTCTTGACGCACAGCAGGATGCAGACTCTGCCAAATCACAGGTTTTCCGAAGCTTTTCGGTTTCTGACAGTGGTTTCAAACCGGTTAACCCTTGGGAAAGACCGATGATCAAAGAATATCGCAAGATTGAAAAACCTGAAAGCGAAGGTCTTGAAGAAAAGTTCGAGACAACCGCAAAACTTGAAAAGGAACAGGCTGATAAAGCTTCCGCTGATAAGAAAGCCAAAGCCTCTGAAGTTGAATCTTCGAATCCGTCAGAAGTCAATGAGAACAAAGCCGAAGCCCAGAAACCAAAAGCTGAATTAGCCCCAGAAACAGCTATTTCCGACGAAATGGTTGAAAAAATCTGGAACTCGATCAGTCAAACACCAGAGCTGAAAGAGCTTGCTGACAATCTGTCTGAAGAACAAAAAGCAGAAATGGTGACGGCACTGATGGAATTACCTTCTGAAGATCTCGAAATTATTGCTGAGAATCCGGAAATTCTCACTGCAGAATTGTTAAAGGTTGTCGAATCCCTGCCCGATTCGGAAAATAAGCAGCAACTTCTTGAAATGATCGATTCAGATGCATTCTCGGCTTTGACGGAACAACTTGCGGAAGTTGTTTGCGCAGAAAAAGCTGGGCAACAAAGCTTGCAGGACTCAGAGAAGGTTCAAATAACATCAGCTGATAATGCAGATGAGCATGCAAACACTACCGGGAAAGTAAAAACCAGTAAGTTTGCAAAAGCACCTGATGCACACAAGATTGAATCAACTTCAAGGGAAGAGTCTACAGAAGCTTCTGAGCTCTCTGAAGATAGCCCAGAATTCAATTCATCCGCTACCGAAAAAGATGCTGACCTGGATAAAGCGGAAAAAGAGTACAAGCTGAAGGATTTGCATAAGAAAGCTGATTTAAACGACCAAAGAACTGACAATAGTGCTGAAGTCGAAAAAACCAGTCAGGAATCTTTGCGGAGTGCTTTTAAAAAGCTGAATCAGAGCAACTCCAATCAGGAGACACCTTCGGAGTCGGCCATCAATGAGCAGGTTTCGTTGAAATCCGAATCACCAAATACTGAAGCAGCTTTCAGAATTGACCAATCGGTTATTGCAGGCAAGATTGCGACAACAGATGAAGTCGTTCGCAAAATAGCTTCAACTCTGATGAATCAAAACTCTGAAACCGGGTTGAAAAGGGCCGCTTTTACCTATAGTCCAGCTTCAATTAACAGTCAAAAAGGCACCATTTTCCATAACAATGCCGGGAATGGATTCAGCAACGGCTTTTCTCAAAGTCAGTCTCAATCGACTCAAGCGGTGACAAGACAGGTTCCCAACGTTAACAACAGTGTATTCCTGTCGCAGTTGCTTGAAAAGGCTGAAATGTTCAAAACTTCCGACGGGAAAAAAGTTTTGAGCCTTGAGATGGACCCCAAAGAACTGGGAAAAATGGAAATGGAACTCACATCCAAGGACGGAGCGGTAACAGCAAAAATTTCTGCAGAAAGTGAACTTGCCAAAGTTCGATTAGAGGAGCTTGCTCCCCAGATCAAAGAACATTTGAACACGCAGGGAATAAATCTGACAGAAATAACAGTGGATATTTCTTCCGGACATCCCGATGAAAGAAATAACCAGAACTTGTCTGAAAGAAAAAACAAATCCGGTCGAGCTGAAAAAGTCGGTTTAGACAACAGCGAACAGATTATTCGCAGAAATATTCTGCCGAATCTGCGCAAAGTTGCCCTGAACATACAATCAGTCGATCTAACCGTCTAGGAGGCCAGATAATGGCTATAGAAACCGTAGATATTGCAACCAAAAGTGTTTACGACACGAGCACGACCAGAACGCCAAGCTCAGAGTTGGGAAAAGACGACTTCCTGCTTTTGCTGACCGAGCAATTGAAAAATCAGGACCCGATGAACCCCATGGACAACATGGACTTCATCAGCCAGATGTCGAGCTTCAGTTCACTTGAGCAGATGCTGAACATGAATGAAAACCTGGAAAAGTTCGTAAATAACTTCAGTGGTGATAGAAAACTTGAAGCAATGAGGTTTCTTGGCACCACGGTCACAGCCAAAGCTGACAACATTGAAGAACCCATAACCGGAGTCGTGGAAATGGTCGGATTCAATGGTGACGAGCCCTATTTGAAGATTGGCGAGTATGCTTTCGCCATCGAAGACGTCCAGCTCGTCAGCCCGACTTATTACGAATATCCGGAAGGAGATGGTTCTTCCGACCAAAGTTCAGGCTCTGGTGAAAACACAGAAACAAATGAATCTTCAGATACCAGTGAAAGCTGAAATTCTGAATTAAGCAAACAGATCCAAGATAATTGACAACTTAATCTCGACAAGAGGCAAAAACATGGATCCCAGACTGATGATTGGTCCGCAGGGACCACAACTGGGTGGTATCGCCTTAAAAGGGAACAGCGGCAAGATAGGCCAAAGCAATGGCCTGAGCTTCTCCGATCTGTTCAACCAGGCCTTAAACCCGGTTTCACCACAGATACGCATCAGTGCCCATGCCCAGAAACGCCTCGATGAAAGAAACATTGCCATGACCGCAAACCTTGAGAACTCGCTCAACAGTGCGTTGAATGAACTTTCGGCAAAAGGAGCGCGAGATTCACTGGTTATCACCAGCGAAGGCGCATTTCTGGTAAATGTTCCTAATCGAACAATGATCACCGCCATGGGACTTGATGAAATGCGTGACGGTATCGTCACCAACATAGACAGCGTAAGTATGAAGTATGGATAAGGAGAAAAGCAAGAAGATGAGAAAAGACAAAACATAGGGTAGCAAACGATTCGCGGATTGAAAGGTTCTGAAAAAAGCAGACAAATCCAAAA
>CAZTHA010000053.1:0-17045 GCA_964613435.1 uncultured bacterium | reverse complement strand
AAAGTTCGGCCGGGTTATTTTTGCAGTCGCGCTCGTTTTGGTTTTGGGGAGTATGGCCTTCGCAGCACCGAAGATCGGGATTATGACGGGAACCGTTTCCCAGGGCGAAGAAGAATACCGCGCAGGGGAAGAAATGGTTGCCAAATACGGTTGCGCTGCGATAAGAGGTTTGCAGAAAGCGGGAGTTTTGGCCTGCGCCAAGCATTTTCCCGGCAAGGGAATTGCCCGTGTTGATTCCCATCTGACGCTTCCGATTATCGGGCATTCGCGGGAGCATCTTGAAAACAATGAATTGCTGCCCTTCAAGAGTGCGATCGCAGAAAAGGTTGCGGCGATAATGACTGCGCATGTTTTTTTCCCCGCCTTTGAAGAAACGGCTGACCTGCCGGCAACTTTATCAAAATCTGTTTTAACGGGTCTTTTACGCGAAAGCATGCAATTCAAGGGTCTTTTAATCACCGACGACCTTGAAATGGGGGCTATAACAGAAAAATATGGCATTGCCGATGCGGCTGCAAGGTCGTTCGAAGCTGGAGCCGATCTATTGTTGATTTGTCATCAGCTTGAACAGCAGAAGGCGGCGGCAGAAAAAATCCTAGGGCTGGCCCAAGAAAATGCTATTTTCGCAAAAAGGCTCGAAGAAAGCCTTGAAAGAATTACTTTTGCCAGGAACCAGCTTTCTGCGGCTAACAAGGCCCAGCCGGTTGAAATGCTTGTTAACAATCACCGTGAATTGATTGAGATCTCCCATGAAAGATCCTTGCGTTTTCTTGACCAACAGCCGAATATGCTCAGTCTGACCAAAGAAACGAAGGTTCTTTTCGTTTTTCCCAAAATATCGGCGCTGGTGCAAGTTGAAGAAAGCCACGGCAGCAATGGGCCTGGGCAGATTATCAAGGAACATTTTCCCAATTCCAGTCTGGTTGAATATGATCCCAAGGCTGAAGCCGATGAAATTGTCGCAGCCGCTCAAAAAAAAGCCGAACAAGCCAACAAACTTGTTTTTTTCTCATATAACGGGCATCTTTTCAGATCACAAATAGAGGCCGCCGACAGGCTTGCCGAAAAATTCTCCGACTCGGCCGTTTTTGCCTTGAGAAACCCCTATGATTTGCGCCTTTTTAAGGGTTTTTCAACCCGTGCAGCGTCATTCAGCTTTCGAACTCCAGCGATAAGAGCGATTTTGCTTGCACTACAGGGAAAAGTAGCCTCACATAGCGGCTCTTGGCCAATCGATGTTTCCGGCTGGTAATTTTTTCTAAGTTTTCCCTCGCCTGGTGCCGATAATTTTCGAAGAAAAGTAGAAATTCTGGAGGCAACAAGTAATGTGGGAACTGGAAATTAAAATTCTGGCGCTGACAGCGCTTTATTTCGTCGGCTGGTTTCTTTTCGAACGCGTATTTTCCGGTTTGTGGAACAGATTGACCGAAAAGAAAGATGGCACCAACAGAGAGCGGCGAGCCAAGGTTGTGCCACTGGCGACCGTTACGCCAATGGATCAAACCTGGCGTTACATTCGCGGCCTTAAAAGTCCCGACTGGCGCATTCGCCGCATATCATGCATTCAGCTTGGCGATCGCCGCGGCACCGCCGTAGTTGAGGCCTTAATCGAAGCTCTTGATGATTCTCGCGAAGAAGTAAGCATAGCTGCCGGTGAAGCATTAGCCAAGATCGGCGATCCAGTAGCTATCGAAGCCCTTGCCAACCATTGCGCAAATCTTGAAAAGCGTTCGGGAATCAGTTACGAAAGCTACCGAGCGGCCTGATTATCAAAAGTCTACGCAAGCCGGTTACCCTGTCTGAAGCAGAGTAATCGGCTATGTTGTTTAAACAGAAGCGGCAAAAATGCTGAAATACTATCTTACTGGGTTAGCCTCAAGCCTGTTGCTACTTGCCGCAGGCTCATTGATTCATGCTCTTCCAACCGGCATCTTGATCTCAGCATTGGTTGCCGCAGCATTTTGCATTTTTCAAATAAGCAATTTACCCTTCACTTCAGCTTTTGAAAAGGACAGCATACTGCAAACTCAATCCAGCAAGCCTGGTGACTCCAATTTCAGTTTATTGGAAAAGCCGGTTGAGCCTTGTATCGAAAACAATTTGCCTCGGCTTGGTTATCTTTTGCAGCTGGCCAGACCAGCAAAAAATTCAGAGTATGAAATAATATATGCCTTGAGTTGCCTCCTGGAAGTAATTCCCGATAAAACCCTGATGTTTTTTGGCCGCAACGAAAACGAACTTGGCTATTGGTCAGGAATAAGGTCTGGACTTCGCAGTCATATTGAAACCATCAAAAAAGCCGACACGCTGGTTGAAGAAATTTCGGCGCGAATCAAATCGCTTTCAGAATTCAAGACACTTTTAAATGATGGTTTTAACAATCGGATCATACAAACAGGGCAAGATTCTGCTGAGCCGGGCACATGTTTCGTGCCGGTCTGTTTCTTCGGAGATTTTTTGGGCCTGCTGGTTTTGATAGCAAATGACGGCAAAGGATTCTCTCAATCGGATCTTAAAACGATCAGGTTCTTCTCTGAGCACTTCGCGTTATATTTGGAGAATCGGCAGATATTTTCACGGAAGGCACAGGAGCAGATATCCATTTCAGAAAACTGGCTATGCAAAAAATTGCTTGGGAAAATTCTGCCAGATTCTACGCCGATTATGACCGGCTGGGATATTTCATTCAATTGTCAAACCACTTCGGAATACGGCGGCGATTATTTTGATTTCCTCAGCGTGCCCGGTGGTTCTATCATGGCGATTATCGGCAAGGCCTCAGGCAAAGGACTTGACGCAGCACTGTTTTTTTTAAACTTAAAATCCCTCTTTCGCAGCCTGGCAACCCAGATGCGCTCACCAGGGGATCTTCTCAACAGCTTGGCGCAACACCTTGGCGGCGATCCAAATGAAGCGCTATTTTCGTCTTTGCTGGTTGTTCATCTTAAACCCGGCTCATCCGAAGCAATTTTTGCCAACGCAGGCCATGCCACCCCAATCATCAACCGCACCAGAAGTGGTTATTCCGAAGCGGTTCAAGGAGAAAGTGGTGTTCCGCTCGGCCTTTTCAACAGCTCCCCTATCCCCTATCAAAATCAAACAATTCAGATGTTGCCCGGAGATGGTCTGTTCATATATACTGATGGGGTTCTGGAGAATGCCCGTAATGACAAAAATGAAATCAGCACAGATCACATCAAACTCATTCTTGAAAAGCTTCCCGAGCAAACAGCAGCTGAAATGCTCGAGCACCTGCTTGGGGACATCCATATCAGCAGACAAGGCAATTCATGTTTGTCTGATGACCAGACAAGCATATATCTGAAAGTCGAGTAAATCTCTATGAGCAACGACAGTGAAATTCTCGAAAGACATGTTTTCATAAGCAGCAGAAAAGAGCGTGAGATTTATATAAGTGTTTTCAAAAAAATATTCACCTTTCCGGTTGCCGACATTTCCGTAGAATATGAGGATCGCCCTGATGAAAACTATTCGACGATCAACGATAGAACCAAAACAATTCTGATCAACATTCCCAAACCCGAAAAAATCAGTTGTATCAGCGGAAATTTCAGCGATGGCGGAAGTTTCAGGCTACAGAATGGCAATCTGCACATCACCATGCGTGAAGACGAGTACAACTACGAATTGCTTGAAACGCTGAAAAACTTTCTCAGCCCCATTTTTCCACTGTGGATATTCAAAAACCCCTATATTTGGGGTGTAACTATTTACGAACCCTATGAAAGACAGCATTTTTTCGAGGTGCGCAATTTTTCCAATCGCTCCCGCCTTCTTGAGGAACCGGAAGTTGATATATATCGTCGCGATGATGGCATTATTCACAAGTATCGGTTTTTTATGCGCGCAGAGCTGGATATTGAAGAAGGTATGCGTTACCTCGAACCTTACTTCAAAGATCTGCTTGAAAGTTTAAACAAGCGCAATTATGAAGGACTTGAAGTGCTTAGCATTTACTGCACCGACAAAAACGCCTTCAGAAGATTTGAGCCCCGCACCAAAGTCGGCAAGGAAATCAAATCCATTTTAAACCCTGACAAATAAGGAGTTTTAATGTCTGAAGAAACCATTTATCGCGAGTCGTTGCTTGATGAAGTGATTGATGCCTGCATCAAACAGCTTAAGACAAGGCCTAACGAGCACGCGAAACTGTTTTTTCTGGGCAACGCCTTTTTCTTGAAGAACCAGTTTGACAAGGCCTCGTTCTGTTACGTAAAAGCTGTTAACCTAAATCCCAAGAATCCGGTTTATTTTTTGCACCTTGGCCATTCATACCGTGAGCTTGGCGATAGAGATCAGGCGGTTGCCTCGTATGAATCGGTTTTAACGCTGAACCCCCGCTTTGCGGATGCCCATTTCAACGTTGGTTTGATATTTTTCGAAAACAAAACAATGGACAAAGCAATCGCAAGCTTTTCAAACGCCCTGGCGATAAACCCCAAATATGCAGCCGCTCGCTATTATGTAGGCAGAATCTATGAAGAACAGGGAGCCTTTGCCAAAGCCATGCAGGAATACCGGCAGGTCGTCGAAGACACTATGGGCGACAGGCTCGAAAAAGGCAGTGTTACCATAGATTTTGGCGCGGTATTTTCTGACCTTGGTTTGCTCGACCAAGCAGAGCGTGAATATCGGCGGCTGATCAAAGAGCACCCCGAATATGCTGATCTGCATTATCATCTGGGCATCATCCTCAAGAAGAAGGGTATGCCCGACGAAGCAATGGAAGAGTTCAAAACAGCAATTCAGCTCAATCCCCATTATATGGATGCACGCCGCAGCTACTGGGAATCGGCGCAATAATAACATTTTATTTTTCATTTCTCTGTTTTCAAAGCAACGCTAATAAGTTAGTATATATTCTGAAATTGCCATGTTTAAGAGAAAAAAAATCGGACAACTGCTAGTAGAAGCAGGCCATATCGGCGAAAAAGAACTCAACATCGGTCTTGCTGAGCAAAAGAAGCGCGGCAAGCGCATTGGTCAGGTTCTTATCGAACTCGGCTACCTTTCTGAAGACAAGCTTCTGCCAATTCTGGGCAAGCAGTTAAAGGTGCCCTTCGTTGATTTGAGCAAAGTCGAAATCAAACCTGACGTCCTCAAGATGGTTCCCGAAAAAATATGCCGCAAGCATAACCTGGTGCCAATCAGTTATGACGGCAAAAGCCTGATGATTGGGATGGCCGATCCTCTCGATGTCTTTATCATCGATGAAATTCAGTTTCAGAATAACTGCGAAGTCGTCAGGGCAATCTGTTCAGAGAACCAGATTGCCGATGCTACCGACAGGCTTTATGTTGCCGGCGCAATGGCCGAGGCCTTGAACGCACTGGCCTCCGGAGAAGATGACGGTGGCGACTCGGGAGCACTTGACGGTCTAAAGAAGGCCAGCGAAGAAACTCCGATCATCAAACTGGTTAATCTGGTTTTGACTTCTGCGGTTCAAAAGGGTGCTTCCGACATTCATATCGAGCCGGACGAAGGCGAATTGAGGGTGCGACTGCGCATTGACGGCACATTGATCATCACGATGAATCTGCAGCCCGAAGCTTTGCCTTCGGTCATGTCGAGAATCAAGATTCTCAGTGGCATGGATATTTCAGAGCGACGTATACCGCAAGACGGTCGTATTCAGATGACAATTATGGACAAGCCTATCGACTTTCGTGTCAATACGATTCCGACTGCCTGGGGCGAAAAGGCCTGTCTGCGAATTCTCGACAAGTCAAACGTCAACGTTCAGCTTGATCAAATGGGCTTTACCCCGACCAATTTCACAATGATCAAAAAGGCAATTGGCTCGCCAAACGGCATGTGTCTGGTAACCGGGCCTACAGGTTCGGGAAAAACGACAACCCTCTATTCTTGTCTCAACGCCATCAAGGGCCCGGACTTGAATATCTGTACGGTTGAAAACCCGGTTGAATACAAGCTTAAATTTATCAATCAGGTTCAAGTCAGACCGGAAATCGACCTGAACTTTTCGACAGTGCTAAGAGCCTTTCTAAGACAGGATCCCGACGTTATCATGTTAGGTGAGATTCGCGACGAAGAAACTGCGAGTATTGCGGTTGAAGCGGCGCTGACCGGCCACCTTGTTTTTGCGACCCTGCATACCAATGATGCGCCAAGCACGGCAATTCGTCTTGTCGACATGGGTGTCGAACCATTCCTTGTCTCCTCAGCCTTACTCTGCATCGTTTCCCAACGTCTTGCCCGCCGCGTATGCAAATTTTGCAAAGACGTCGACACGACCATCACCCCTGAAACGATTGCCGACCTTGGCTTGCCCCCGGAAGCAATCAATGAAACCTATTATCGCGGCAAGGGCTGTGACAAATGCGGCAAGACTGGATATAAAGGCAGAGTTGGGGTTCACGAGGTTATGTACACCCACGAAAACTTACGCCGAATGATCATTCAAAAGGTCGGTCCCGATGATCTTAAAAATGAGGCGATCAGGCTTGGCATGAAGAGCTTGAAAGACGATATCGTCGTGAAATTTCAGCAAGGTCTTACCACCCCCGAAGAAGTTTTTGCCCTGGCCCGTGCAGATTGATGTAACCGACAGGAGAGATTGCGATGCCCAAGTATGATTGTGAAGTAAAAGATTCGAAAGGCGATATAATCAAGACCACTCTTGAAGCGCCGAACATGCAGGAACTGGCCAATCGCCTTTCTGACAAAGGTTATTACCTGGTCAAAGCCAAAGAAGTCAAAGCGGGCGGCGGGTTCAGTTTCGGTGGCAGCGTATCGAAAAAGGACATGATGGTTTTCACAGTTCAGCTTGCAACCCTTGTTGGCGCAGCAATACCTCTTGTTGAGGCCATCGGCATTCTGGCCGATCAGACGCAAAATATGTATTTCAAGGGCATCCTTAATTCGATCGGCAAGGATTTGAACTCGGGGCAATCTTTTTCCGTCGCAATCAGAAAACATCCAAAGGTTTTCGACAAGATTTACTGCAACATGTGTGAGGCCGGCGAAGCCGGCGGTATGCTCGATCAGGTTCTTGATCGACTGGCGGCTTTCGCTGAAGCTGACGCCGAAATCCGCGGGAAAATCAAGGGTGCACTGACCATGCCGGTTATTCAGCTTGTTTTGGCGGTAGGCGGGGTAATTTTTCTCCTGGTAAAGATTTTCCCCAACTTTTCGGCGATGTTCAAAAAAATGAAGGTCGAGCTGCCCAAGATTACAGAAATCATGATGTTTGCTTCAGATACTCTTTTGAACAATTACGTTATGGTTTTTGGCGGAACGGTCGGGATTGTCGTAGGACTTTTCCTGTTTATGCGCACTCCTATCGGCAAAAAAACAATTGCCTATCTTTCCCTTAAAGGCCCAATCATTGGCCCGCTTACCCAAAAAATCGCCGTAAGCCGCTTTTCAAGAACATTCTGTTCTTTGCTCGGAGCCGGTGTTCCGATCATGCAAGCTCTGCAGATCACCGCCTCGGTAATGGGCAATCCGCTTATGGAAGAAATGATCGGCAACATGTCCATAGGAGTCCAACAGGGTAATACCCTGGCCAGCACCCTGGTAAAGGTTGATATTTTTCCACCGATGGTAAAAAAAATGATTGAAGTTGGCGAGAACACCGGGAACCTCGACGTAATGCTTAGCAAAGCCGCCGACTTCTATGACCGTGAAGTTAAAGAAGCGCTCGATGGTTTGACTTCGGCGCTCACCCCAATTCTAACCGTGGTTATGGGTATCGTAATCGGAACCATTGCGCTTTCGGTATTCATGCCTCTATTTAAAATGACTCAAAGCATGAAATAATGAAAATTTTTATTCTCAATCCTCCATTCGTAAAAAACTTCTGCCGGTCAGCCAGATGGGCAGCAGTCTCACGCGGCAGAGTGCAGCGCCATCCCGACTGGTTATTGCTTCTTGCCGGCATGCTGAAAAAGCACGGGCATCAGGTAGAATTCATCGACGGCCCCGTGGCAGGTTTGAACCAGAGTCAGGTAGTTGAAAGAATCGCTGCCTCCAGACCCGACATGTTCGTTTGTCATGTAACCACGCCGTCTATTTACAACGATCTTGAATATTGCCGTCTGATCAGAGACAAGCTTCCACAGGCGACAACCATTGTTGTCGGCGCGCACGCTTCAGCACTTCCAGAAGAAACGCTCGATCTTAGCCGGGAAAAGTATGACAGTTCGGTTGATGCAGCAGCTGTTGGTGAATACGAATGGTCGATTACCGAAGCTGCCGGTGACCCCAAAAAACTTGGTGAAATCAGGGGACTGGCGACCAAAAGCAACGGGGTTTTCAAGCTGCAGTTCAGGCCTCCGGAAGATGTAAACGAACTTGCATTTCCAGCCTGGGACCTCATTAAACCTGAAGATTACCGCGATGCAGGGAAACGCTTTCCCTTTTTAACGATGATCAATGCACGAGGTTGTATTGGCAGCTGTATTTTTTGTCGTGACAAGCATGCCCAGTCACCGCACAACATCCGCTCAAGGCGGGTTGATCTGGTAGTTGATGAAATAAAATACGATCTCGAACTGTATCCACAACTTCAGGAAATAATGTTTGAGACCGATAATTTTGGTTCAGTTCCTGAGTATACTGAAGAGCTTTGCAAGGCCTTCATCAGTTCAGGAATCAGCAAGCGAATTCCCTGGTCATTAAATACCAGAGTCGACATATCACTCGATCTTTTGCCGCTGATGAAAGAAGCAGGCGCGCGAATGCTCATGGTTGGCTTTGAATTTGGCTCACAGGAAACGCTTGATGCGGTAAACAAGGGAACGACCATCGAGCAGGCACGAAAATTCGCCAATCGCGCCCATGAGCTCGGTTTCATCATTCATGGCTGCTTCATGATCGGAGCTCCCGGAGAAAATGAGGCGACAGCTCAAAAAACCATAGATTTTGCCAAATCCCTGCCCTGTGATACGGTACAATTTTCCGGGCTATGCCCTTATCCCGGAACACCCCTGTACAGATGGGCAAAAGAAAAAGACTATCTCATTCCCAAAGACTGGACTGAGTGGGTTAGTGAGACTTACGAGCAATGCACCCTGCTCAGTTATCCAGATTTTCCTTCGGAAAAAATCGACTACTATATCGACAAAGGCCTGAAGGAGTTTTATTTGCGGCCTTCACAAATGTTCAAAATGCTTTTGAACATCCGCAGTTTTGCAGACGTCAGACGAAAAATGTTTGGCCTGAAAAACTTTTTGGACTATTTCAAAAAATCATGACGAATAAAGAAAACCAGACCAGCAGTTGGAATAGCTTTTGGGCTACCGGCACGGTAGCAGAAAAGTCCAGGCTCAGTTGGTCAAAAAAACGAATAATTGAAATCCTCAAGCCATTGTTTGGCAATGGCAGTTCGGTTCTAGACGCTGGTTGCGGCTCGGGTTTTTTCAGCAATTATTTTGCTGAAAATGGTGCGAAAGTGGTAGCGATAGATAATTCTGAGACTGCACTGGCAACCTGCAAAGCAATTTGCGGTAACAAAGTGGATTGCCAGAACATCGATCTGCTCGCCCCCGATTTGCCAGATTATTTGCAAAATCGTTTCGACCTTATTTTCACCGATGGTCTACTTGAACATTTCACCCTGAAGGCTCAAAAGGACATTTTGTTCAATTTCAATGCCATGCTCAAGTCGTCCGGGAAAATTGTAACATTCGTTCCGAATCGTTTTTCGCCCTGGCAGCTGATAAGGCCATTTTTCATGCCAGGGATTTATGAAATGCCTTTTACCCTGAAAAGACTGTGCAACCTACATTCTCTTTGCAATCTAAAAATTGAAGCCTCTGGGGGAATGAATGTTCTTCCGATGGGCTTGTCTCCAGAGGGTCTGTTGGGTCCATACCTTGGGATGCTGCTTTACGTTATCGCCAGCAAAGAAGAACAATGATGAAGATTTCCGTTGTTATTCCGGTTTTCAACGCAGAAATTTTTATTGATGCAACCATTAAGGCAGTCTTGGAACAGAGGACTGAAGATTTTGCAATCGAATTGATTGCCGTTAACGACGGCAGCAAAGATGGCACCCTGGCAATCCTTGAGAGATTCGGCGATAAAATAAAGTTAATCAATCAGGAAAACCAGGGTCCGGCGGCAGCTAGAAACGCTGGTGCCCGCGCAGCTTCAGGTGAAATAATCGTTTTTACGGATTCAGACACCATTCCTCAAGCAGACTGGTTGGCAAACCTGCACCGGATCTTTAAAAACGAAAATGTGTCAGCCTGTGCTGGAAGCTATTGTATAGCCAATCCTGAAAGTGTTCTCTCACGAATCATTCAAAGTGAGATTGAGTTCAGGTATAAAAGCTTCAAGCGGATGATTCGCTTTGCAGGAACTTATAACCTGGCTGTTACGAAAGAACTGTTCGAGCAAACCGGTGGTTTTGATGAAGCATACCGGCAGGCCAGTGGTGAAGACAATGATTTCTGCTACAAAATAGTAAAAACCGGCAAGTTGATAAGATTTGTCGAAGATGCCAAGGTCGCACACTTTCACACTGAAAAGCCTTTTAAATATTTAAAAGAACAGTATCGACATGGGTTCTGGCGTGCCCGGCTTTACTTTGAACACCCAGAAAAAATGAGTGGTGATGATTACACTTTCTGGAAGGACATTATTGAACCCCCAATGGCAATCCTTGGGATGATTTTTTCGGCAAAATCGCTACTGTTTCGCGGGAAACAGAATTCTAATAGTAGTCTTGGAGTAATTCCTTTTTTATTCCTTGTTTTGCTCGAACTTTGGCAGGCACAAAAACTTCAAATAAGCGCAAAAGACCGTGTTTTCGCAGTCAAAATCATGTTTTTAAGGGCTTTTGCGCGGACGGCCGGATTTGTCATGGGGATTCTCAAAGGGGCAGGCGGGTTAAAATGCAAGAAAAAATCTGCATAATCATACCCTGCTTCAATGAGCAGAACAATGTCATCGAAGTAATTGAAGAAACCTTCAGGCATAATGAATCGGCAACGATTCTAATTATCAATGACGGTTCTTCAGATAATACATATGAATTTGCCGTCAGCACGAGAAAAGCGAGAATAATCGATCTTCCATGTAATCTCGGGGTCGGCGGAGCAGTCCAGGCCGGCTTCATGTTTGCAGCCAGACAAGGCTTTGATTATGCAGTCAAACTTGACGGCGACCTTCAGCATCCCCCCGATTTCGTTTCAAGCTTGATTGCCGAATTAAAAAATTCTTCATGCGACATTGTCATTGGCTCAAGGTTCATCGACTATGATGGTTTTCAATCATCTTTCACGCGTAGAATTGGCATCGGCGTGCTCAAAAGCTGGGCCAAACTTCTTACCGGCATAGCCGTTACTGATCCAACCTCGGGCTTCAGAGCCTACAACCGCAATGCTATTGAATTCATGGCAGAGCATTACCCTTCTTTTGACTATCCTGAACCAGAAGAATTGATTCTGGCCTGCAAAAATGGTCTGAAGCTGAAAGAGCTTTCAGTCAAAATGCGGGCAAGGAAATCAGGGGTTTCGTCAATTTCTTCTTCGATTTCTTTGTATTATATGGTCAAAGTAAGCCTTGCCATGTTTTTTATTGCATTGCGCCCGACTGAAAAGGCATTGAAAAAGACAAAAGAATATGATTCTTGAAAAAATCCAAATAATCTCTTTAATCCTCAGCATCTCTTTTTTGCTTTTCATTTTTGAGCTTATAAGAAGAAAAAAAGTTAAAGAAGCCTATGCCATTCTCTGGCTTTTTTTTGCTGCTGTTTTCATTCTTTTGTCGATCTGGAAAGATGGTCTTGATTATCTAGCCGCGATTTTTGGCATTTATTATCCGCCAGCTTTCCTATTTCTATTTCTGATCGTTGCCATAATTCTTATTTTGATCCAATTTTCGGTCGTAGTTTCCGGGCAGAATGAAAAGATAAAAAAACTTACCCAGGAACTAGGTCTGCTAAAAGAGAATCTCGAATCGAGAAAAAGGTCTATAAATCAAGACGAATGACCTTGCCTTCGTGCAAATCCTTCTCTGAAACATAGCATTCGGCGATTTTCTCATTCTGGCCGGCTTTGCATGTAACAAGATACTTTTCGCCTATTTTGATATTGCCGCATTCATAGTTGTTTGCGTAGGGGACGATGAAAGAAAAAGAGCCTGAAAAATCTGCCCTGACCTTTTTGCGATAGCTCAGCTTTTTTTTCTGCAACAGGCATGTCAACGACAAATCGACTTCTGCTCCCGGAGGAGCTTTACCCGTAATCTTGGTCCCCCTAACCATTTCAAAAATCAAAATTTCCGGCAAATTCTTTTCTGGCAGGTTACCCGAACAGTAAACAATTCTCAACCTCGAGGCCGACTGCCGGAAAACTTCTGTTTCCGCAATTGCAAAGCAATCACTCAACCAATAATGGAAAGAGCTTGCGTATTCACTGACATTTTCATCGCCGCTGTCGACATATTCAGGGAAAAAAGCGTATGAATCCTCTGGGGCATCAGACCGTTTTTTGAAAGCCCGAAGAAATCGCACCATTTCGTTGGTAAATTCGCGATAGTCATCAACATAGAAGTATCTTATTCCATATTTTTCGCACAAAGAATAAACTTCGTCTTCACTTTCAGCCGTAAAAACAGCAGCCATCTTTTTAAAGCCCCACATGGCATTATTAACCAAAGTCGGGCGCTGAGCATAATAGTTTATCAGATTCCCCCTGTCCCAAAAAGAATAACAACAATATTCCGGACGACCCCGGTCTAAATAGCCGCTGGTTTTAGGGGTGTTTTCTTTCATCCAGCGAAAGGCCTGATTGTATTCGCTGGTCATTTTACGTGACTGGTAAAAAATGGGATAACTTAAAGAAAAATGCATCAGCATGAAAGGCAAAAGGATTATTGCAACACGTAAAAACAGGCTATTGCCATTTTTCACAGAATTGGCATTTCTTACCGAGTATTTACTGACATATTCAAAGACCGAATACAATGCAAGCCCACACCAAAAACCGATAACGCTGCCGATCCAGGCGTAATAACGAATTGTGACAAAGCCCATCAACAGAAAAATGACCGAAAAGTCACGAACTATTCTTCCGCCTCGGTTGAAAATTCCATCAGGATTGGCCAATAAAACAAATGGAAAGAAAAAGAAAAGGACACTCAAATCGTAGATTGAATTAAAAAAAGGGCGCGGGTCGCGAAGAATCGAAGAAACAAGCAAGCCTGGCCTAAGTTCTGAAACGGATTTCATTAAAACATCAGAAACCAGGAAAAAATTTATCCCCGCCCGCAACTGTTCTCCAAAATAAACAGCCAAAACAACGGCAAGAAAAACAGCACCACCGATTAAGGCAAGACTCAGGCGAGCTTTGTTTTCGCCCGATCTTAGCACAAGTTGACTAAAGTGCCAAACCAACTTGATGAATATTGCTGCCACCAAAATAGATGCCGGCTGAAAGTAACCAAAAGAACCGATCTCATTAGAGGCTTCGCCCCAAAAATAGAGATACAAAATAGTCATCACTGCGGCCGAAAACATTGAAAAAAAGCAATAATCAGTAAATCCCCTGGCCGCCTCATCTTGGTCCAAAATCAAAAGAGTCACGTATAAGGTTACCAAAAAGAAAAAAAGAGGCACTCCAGGCCAGGTGAAAATAAATGCCAGTGATACCAGAAAACCGAAAGATTTCCAAATTTGTTTTTCCGAGTCGATGTACAGCCAACCACAAAGAATCCAGGTCCAAATAAAAAATTGGCTTAAAAAGGTGTAATCTATTTTCAAAAACAATGAATTCATCGCAGCCAATGAGCCTGGAACAGATGAATAGGCGACAAGAAGAGTCAGATTTTTGTTCCCTGTTTTTTTCCAGGCAAAAAAAACCATAAAAATTGCGATTAACCAACCCAAAAGCGGTGGAAGCCATCCGATCAACACGCTGATTGGCATTTCCAGACCCTGGGTGATCCAGAGCAGAAATCCAGAAATAGTTATCAGAAACTGCAAATGAAAAGGAGGATACTCAAGCTTGCGAAAGTTTGGGAAACAACCGTATTCATCGGTCTTTAGAATCTCTCCTCTGACCATAGACTGTTCGTACAGTCGCAAAAAGAATAGAGAGTCAGGGTCTCGCACCAGGTATTGACCGTCGTTGAGACCAATCTGATAATAATAATCGGAAAAAAACAGAAATAATGACCAGCAGCAAACAATCGTCAGGCACAGGAAAAAATATTTTCTGTTCAAGAAGCAAGCTCCAAAAGAGAGATTACGGCATTTTTTCGATTAAATTTTAAAGCAATCAGAGAAAAGAGGAAAAGTCAGTCTACAGACTCGGGTACAATAAGAGCTGCGGTCTGAATAGATTTTTCAGAAACATTGCATTTTCCCTTCTGCCAGTTCCCCTGACTTATCCAGGAAAGCTTATAAAAGGGATCAGTTTTAATTCTACCATTGTCGTAGTCTGTTGAATAAGGTACGATAATCTCGAATTTTCCATCTTTATCAGCTGTCGTCTCTCGCGAATAAAGCATCTGCGTCAAATCAAATCTGCATTCAAGCGAAAGTTTGACTTCTGTATTTGGATCGGCTCGGCCAACGATTCTAGCTCCCGGCACAAGCTCATATATCAATATTTGCGGGGCGACAAGTCGATTTGTCTGTTTGGCCGAATAAACGATTCTTAAACGGCTGGCCGGACGAACGAAATTCTCATTCGCTTTAATTGCACAGCAATCGGAAAGCCAATAATGAAAGGTTTTTTCAATATCTCGAGGTTTTTCTGAGATTTCTTCGGCGTTCTGAGAAGAATCTTCCTGGTTCAAACTGCCGGTAGCAAGCGTCTCTGGCTGCGGGTCTTCAAATTCAGGGAAAAACTTGTAGCTGTCCTGCGGGATGTCTGGCCTCTGCTTGTAGGCTTTCTGAAAGCGTATCATCGCATCAGGTATATTTCTATGACTTATGTAAAAGTATTTTATGCCATATTTTTCACAGACAGAATAAGCCTCTGCTTCAGATTCGGCGGTAAGAACTTCGGCCATCTTGCCATAACCCCACATTGCGTTATTTACCAAGGTAGGACGCTGCCCATAGTAGGCAATGCGATTGCCTTCATCCCAATAACAATAGAAACAGTATTCGGGTCGCCCCTTATCAAAAAAACCGCTGGTAAGGGGAGTCTCCTTTTTTATCCATTCCAATGCATCTACTTCATCGGGTTTGATAATAAAGCCCACATGAAAGTTTGAATAATTCAGAACAAAATTCAGCAGCATAAATGGCAGCAATATTACTGCTGATTTGAAAACAAAGTGTTTTTCCTTTTCTATTCTGGTTTTAGCGCAACTATAGAGGGCATAAATCGAGATGCCGGCAAGAAAACCAACACCCAGACCAAGCCAGCGATAAAATCTGACACTGTGAAGCCCCATTAAAACGATGATTATCAGGGCGTCGCGAAAAAGTTTTCCCGAACCGGAAAAAATCCCGCCCGGATTAGTGGTCAATGTTAATGGAAAGAGGAAAAAAAAGATTCCCAGACAGCGCAAAGGCTCTTTAAACCAGGCAAAATCCCTGAGCAAATTATTGAATCTGATCCCCGGCTTCAATTCGGAAATAGATTTCATCAACAGGTCACCCTTCATGAAAAAGGTATAGCTTCCAACAATCTGCTCGGGAAAAATTAAGTAAAGCAAAACCATTCCAGCGGCCGCGGGCAGAAAAACCGCCGCCAAACGAGTCCCTATTTTGGGTTTGAACTTCGAATCAACATAGACAATCCCCTTGATAAAAATGGCGCCTACCAGGATAGCGGTGGGCTGAAACCATCCAAAAAAGCCAATTTCCATGGTCCAGATATCATGTTTTAGAAGATACAAAAAAACCAGAATTGAAGAGCAAAACATTGAAACAAAGGCATAGTCGTGAAAATCCCTGGCCATAGAACTGCCCGTGACCCATAAGTAGACGGCATAGGCTATCATGATAGAAAAGAAAAGGGGAGTTCCCGACCATGAAAGCATGAAAAAAGTTGTGGCCAGTACTCCCATAATGCCCCAAAGCTTTTCCCCGCTTTCGATGAAATTCCAGCAGAAATAGAACCATAGCCAGATGAAAAAGCAATTCAAAAAATGATAATCGACCCTGAGAAACAAAGAGTTCATCTGGGAAATTATTCCGGGAACGCAGGCAAATGCTACGATCAGGGTCAAAGCACGATTTCGCGTTTTTTGCCAGGCAAACAGAATAAAAATCAAACCGACAGCCCAACCAAACACTGGCGGCAACCATCCGATCATAAATTCAGGATTCACGGTCGTTTCTGGGAAAAGGGCATAAAAAAACCTGGCAATGTTAAGGTAAAGCTGAAGATGTAACGGTGGGTACCCTAACTGGCGAAGATTTGGATAGGTGCCGTATTCGTCATAAACAAGATCTTCTCCGCGCAGAAGGCTCTGTTGAAAATAACGCAAAAACAACAGGGAATCGGGATCAGAAATGTGAAATCTGCCGCCATCTTCAAGTTGCCCGAAAAGGCTGGAAAAATGAAATATCAGGCTAATAAGGCAAAGCAAAAGCAAGATTGGCAAGAACCAGTTTTTCCTGAAAAAATGTTTCATCAAAGCACCGTACATTGAAAAAGTTGCAAAAAATATTTGCTTTACAGGCTGGAGCATTATAACATTATTCAAAATTAATTGCCGGGTCGAGAAAATTTATTATTAAATTAAGCCTTGACGCTGCCGATTGGTGTAACTATATTGCACCTACGGACCAACGGACGAATTAATCAGGGGAGAAAAGTTTATGAAATTGAGAAAAACGGGTTTTACCTTGATGGAAATCATGGTAGTTATCATCGTAATCGCCGTTCTAGCATCAGTCGCCGGACCAATGATCGGCTCGATTACTGACCAGGGCCGAACTTCGGCAACGAAGGGTACAATGAGTGCTCTCAAAAGTGCAATGCTGGCATACAGATCTGACGTTGGCAGAGTCCCTTACAATGGCTGTGCAGCAAACGTCGACGTAGCAACTGCATACTGCGATGCCGACACGGCTCTTCTTGGGATCGGAA
>CAZTHA010000052.1:0-17104 GCA_964613435.1 uncultured bacterium | reverse complement strand
AGATACAGGCGAACCAGTGCGACATAGGCTTCATCGGACCAGGTGCTTTTCGGGGCATACTTTTCAATGAATTCAAGGTAGCTGGCTGCCGCTTCCTGATATTTATTCATGCGTCGATCAAGTATCCAGGCCATTCGGAATTTAACCGAATCCATATAGCGATAATCCGGATACTTTTCGCAAAGATGTTCGAGGGTGGCAAAGGCGGCCATTGGCTCGATAAATGATCGCAATTGAATTTCAGCACGATAGTAAAGTACAACTGCCGGTCTGAAAAAAACTATCCAGCAGCCACCCCCCAGGAGAAAAGAGAACAATAACACCAGCGCGATGCGGTTGACCCGATTTGCTCTGACACGCTGAATCTGAATCATATCGGTCTCGCTACGAATCATTTTGATGGTCTGGCTGATCTGCCTTATTCCCTCTGAGTTATCCTGACAGGGATTCTGTAACGCCTCGACCCGGGCCAGTGAACTGCCGGTGATCCACTTCAAAACCCCTACGGTCGCGAAAATGAAATGCATGGCGGTAAAGATAATCATTGTCGCAAAACAGGTCGAAAAGAATCTTGTTGTTTCAAGACCGTTCAATTGTAATGCTCTGCTCCAGAAACCCCGGCCCCAGAAAAAATTCGAGCTGATCACGAGAATGAATGAAAAAAAAGCCAGATGAAGAAGGACCAGGGTCGGATAAAGCCAGAGCATCAGGCTGGGAAATGCAATCTGTAATCGTTTTTGAATTTTCTCGGCCAGAAAAAAGCCCCAGTAACTCAGCAGTTGAAAAATGGCCAGCATTGTCACTGCAGCCAGTGCAGGTCTGGTCATCTGCAGCACCAGCCCCTGTTCTCTGAATAAAACTATGCTTAGAAGCATTACCAGAGAAAGGAAGGCATGAGTTTTCCAGTTGAATCGATAAGGGCGTAAGTATTCCGGCGAAATCATACCCATGAATATATCAGTTTTTTTTTCGATAGTTCTCAGCATTTTTTTCAAGAGTGTCGATATTGGAACTGGAGCATTCCAAAACATAAGGAAAAGTTCATAAAAAGAATGAGGCAAACAAAGATAAATAGCGGAATTTTCCCGATCAAGGGATTTCTAGCCACAATTTTGTGCCTGCTGTTGCCGGCAGTCATTTTTGCACAGTCTGCGGCTTTTCAGGACCTCCCGGCCGATCACTGGGCCCACAGCGATGTGGATTTTCTGGTCAGGCAGGGTTATATGGAAGGCTACCCCGACGGCACTTTCAAAGGCCGCAAAGTGACTACCCGCTACGATGTCGCGCTGATTCTCGCGCGTATTCTCAAGCGCATGGAAGAAAAAAAGGCCACCCTTGAAGCGGCAACCGAAGAAGAACGGGCCGCTCTTTCGCGTCTAACCAAAGAATTCCGTGACGAACTTGGCCTGCTCGATGTTCGCGTCGACTCACTCGAGCGACGAATGGTTACCAATGAGAACAAGGTGCGCGAACTTGAAACTCTGCTGCCGAAAGTGAAAATTTCCGGTTTTTACCGCGGACGCGGCCAGTATATTGTTGAGCCTTCAACCGTTGGCCGCAATGAATACGGTGGCACAGCCGCCTTCAGTGATCCTGGTCTGGTAACTTTTTATCAGCAGATCTATTTGCGTTTTACCGGCAA
The DNA here is from genome assembly GCA_964613435.1 of uncultured bacterium. Classification (GTDB taxonomy): domain Bacteria; phylum Muiribacteriota; class Ozemobacteria; order Ozemobacterales; family Ozemobacteraceae; genus DYKG01. The sequence goes on along the minus strand of CAZTHA010000052.1, from coordinate 15,462 downwards.
ACCTCTTGGTGAAAAAATCGAAACTTTCTATGAACTCTATGGTTACATGAAGGGCTATAACTGGAACAAGCTCGTTTACAACGATGCCGGCAAAGATTATGGCCAGAACCCTTTCGACAACATCGACGATTATGTCTATCGGGTTCAGAACGATCGCTATGTGCAATCGAATAAAATGCACATTGTCAGCAAGGCCAAGTCGATGAAGGTGCGTGTTTTTACCGGTGAATCGGCGACTGGTATCGATAACCCGATGAACATTCTGACTGAAGACACTTATGTAGTTGATCCATATCAGGGCATTGAAGTTTCTGGCTCTGAGAGCGGAGTTTCTTATCAGGGCTCAATTATGAAGAACGACCTTTATCGCAGCTCTTCAGATGAGTCTGAGATGATTACCGGCCGCGTTGTCTGGAAGCTGCCGAAAAAATTCAGCGAAGACGACTTCTCGGTTGGAACTTCTTTTGCTGAAAAGATTTACGACTACAAAACCCGGGGCAACTCAAATACCGTCCGTGGCGTCGATATGAATTATTCAACCGACCGCGTCGGCAAAGTTCAGGCTACCGCCGAATTCTTGACTTCAACCGATTATCATTACGACAATGGCGAGAAAATTAATAAAAATCTCGGCGATGAAGGCAGTCGCTTCGATATCAGTCTACAGAACGGCGGCTTTACCGGCACAATCAAACATTATGATTTCGGCAAAGATTTTCGGGCGATTATGGCGCCAGTGTGGGCCTATGATGTTGGCGATCCTGATGATTACCCATTTAACCACAAAGTTGACAGTAACTATGGTAACCCCGATTTCCTTGGGGAAAAGTTGACCCGCTTCTCATTGAACTATGATTTTGGCAACAAGCTTCTGGCAATTGCCAACAATCTTTCGATGGAAGCAACCTATCTGTCGAAAACCTGGGAAGTTGATCAGAATGACCCATCGCCCACCGACGGCTTTTCGGGTCGTAAGTTCACCTTCCAGCTTCTGTCAGATTTTACCGACAATACAACCTTGAAATATGATTTCGTGCAGAAATGGGATGCTCTTGAAGAAGAATCCGGCTGGATTTCGAACGCGCTTGAACTGAATCTTAAACTCAGCGATTCGGTCAGCACCAAAGGCAAGATCTTCGTATTGAGCGATCCAGATGATAAATACGAAGAAAATGGCACAGTCTATGAATACAATGAGCGCATCGGCTATTTTGAAATCAACTCCGATATCAACCCCAGAGTCTATGCCAAGGGCAGCGTCGAACATCAGGTCCGCTGGGCCAATGCCAGCAAAGAAAACATTCGTGTCGATTACATCGGTGAAGCGACCTACAATCTGACGCCGACCACCAGCCTTACCGGCGGGGTGCAGCATGTTGATTACGAAGACAGCTTCAATGGTTCCAACTCCAGTCTGGCCAATGCTATTATCACCGAACTGAAAAAGAACTTTACCAACAAGTTCCGCGGTCGTGCCTTCTACTCAAGAGGCATTATCGACTTCAAAGATGGCCTGACCGATACCGTAGATCGTGAAAATATGTATGGTGAGCTGATTTACGATGTCAGTAAGGACGCGACGATTACTTTCAAATTCGGCTATGATTACCCCAACAACTGGCGCTGGGATATTTCAAGCTACGACAATGGCAGAGATAAAGAGGACATTGAAACGCAAAAGATGTTTATCTTCGAGGCAAAAACAAATTTCTAGGAACCTGATATGAAAAAAACAATTATGCTCATAGTGCTGGCACTTGTCGCTCTGACTTCAACCGGCTGCATTCAGGAAGCACTTGTGATTCCAGTTGCAACGGTCACCGGTAAGGTCGCTGTTCCTGCCGGCAAGGTTCCAACCGGTATCAAGGTCACGGTTGCCGGCGAAAGCACTTATTCTTACGTTAATGAAAAAGGCGAATACTCACTTGAGTTCAGAAAGTCAGGCCGATTCCTTCTGGTCGCTCGTGGTCGCGATTTTGATGTCAATTACACCTGGGTCGACGCCGAAATTGAAAAGACAGTAACTGCACCTGAGATTGCTGTTGATGAAAAGATCGTCGGCGAAGGTTTGTGGATCGCCACGATCGTTGATTTCCCCACTGCGATCAATTTTTCGGTCACCTCGGTTTCACCTCTTTGGGAACCGAGTTCTCAAGCGATGTTCGATGATGGCACCCATGGTGACAAGCTGGCTAATGATGGCATTTACACCCTGCGCCTTACCAACCTGAAGACTGGCTCACAGCAATACTCTTTTAAATACACTCAGGATGACGGCAGCGAAAAGACGAGCATCAAAGATCCGCATCGCGAAAGTGATCGCAACAGTATTTCCGAACTCATCATTCCCGAGTCTACGGTTAAACTTGCCCGCGGTCAGGTTACCAGTGATTTAACCGGTATCAACTATTCCGAAGTCAAGCTTTCTACCAAGAAGGGCTCACGCACCATTTTCTGCGACAGCGATGGTGCATACAGCATGCCGATGGAAGGCAATGGTCGTGAGTATCTGATTTTCCGAAGTGCAAATCTGCATATCCGTGCCATTCCGGTAGATCTGACTACGGTTACCGTTTATGACGTTCCGACGACAACGCTTTCAGCCAAGAAAAGCGGTGAGGTCAAGCTGATAATGGTTAAATCAGATTTTGCCGAGGTTACCAACCCGGTTGTTGTCGCCGACTTTACCAACTGGCAGCCACAGCAGATGTATGATGATGCCACCAACGGTGACGAAGTTGCCGGCGACGGAGTTTATACCCGCCTGTTTACCGGCGTAGCACCCGGTTATCATAAGTATGCCTTCAATATTACCGATACCAGCCAGGTCAAAGATCCCTATCAGGAATCCGGCGACTCTGAATACTCGATTGTTTTGGTAAAATGATGAAAGCGATCAAGAGACTATTTATCTTTCTGGCAATGGCAGCCCTGACCGTTTCTGTTTCCGCTGCCGATAAGCCGGTAAACTACTTTTACGAACAGGGAGCCTTGCTCGACGTAATCGATAACATCGGCGACGACAAGGGTCCTGGCTATTACCAGTATCCGGCCGACAAACGCATGCGCCGCGGCACTTTCGATCTCAAACGTTTCAGTGTTTATGAAGAGGGGCAGGTCGTTGTTTTCGAAATTCAAATGCGCAATTACATCATGCGTGAATGGCCAGACACCAGAAAAAGCGAAGATCAGGGCTTTGTCGCCAATCTCTGGGATATTTACATCGACATAGATGGCATCGCTGAATCAGGCTACCAAAAAGCGTTGCCTGGTCGTGACGTTTTTTTCAGCGATAATATGGGCTGGGAAAAAGTAATCATGGTTACGCCCCTCTCTGAGCTTGAAATGTTCAGCATTCTTCGCAACAAGACCGATGAACTCGAATTTCAGGACCAGGTCGAAAATATCGTTTATCCTGATTACGTAAGAGTTCAACGCGACAAGGTCATCATCAAGATTAGCAAACTCAAACTGCCTGGGCTTTCACAGCGCTCAGGATTTCAATGCTTCGTTATGGGCTATAAGGATATCGTTTCGCCAAACCGCCTGTTAAACCGGGATGTAAAGGCCTTTGCCACTTATGATGATTTTGGTGGCGGCCATGATACCTATGGCGACCCGCCGATCATCGATATGATCGTTCCTAAAGACCAGGACCAATATCGGATTTTGCGGAATTTCCGTTCAGAACCCTATCGTGAAAACATTGAATATGCAGTTGTGCCCTTTGTGTATAAAAACCAGAGCGGCAAAAGCCCTGGCTTTGCCAGACCTGAAAGTTCGGTTAAACCGCCGGCGGCAACTGTAGTTCCTGTCGCACCGGTTAAGAAACAGAAAAGTGAAGAGACTTCCGGATTTATAAAGCTCGATCCGGTAACCAGGCCGGAAGATCTGGGTTTTAAACCGGTCGCCAAACCCCCAGAAGGTTTTGTTCCGATTAAACCCGTTAAAAAGAACCCCTAAACTCTGATAACAAGTTCTCAGTTTTTGTTAAGAAAATGACGATTAGAAATAAAGCACCAGAAACAGATTCTCACAGGAGGCCGCTCATGAATCGACATAAACCACTCTTCCAGGCAGGTATATTCCTGCTTTTACTAATGTTTGTTGTCGTTTCTGCCAATGATGTTTGCGCCCAATCGGCGCGTTCACGAGGCATGGGTGGTGCTTTCATTGGTCTGTCCGATGATGAATCGGCAACTTACTACAACCCGGCCGGTCTATCGCAGATTCAGGGGCGCGAGGCCTCACTGCAGGTCAAGGTTAATGAACGCGACATTTTTGACTGGAATAGTGTTGCCTTCACCGGGCATATCTACGAAGATCATGTCGAAGACAAATTTTCGATTACCGATTACCTCGAACACAATATTCTTGAAGAGCCGCTGCCAAGACGCCCTAAATACAGCTATGGCGTTTCATATACCGAAGACAGCCGCTCTGAAGAATTTGGTCAGCTGGTTGGCGGTGAATACCTCGGTGTGCGCCGCGATATCAAAGATCTGCAACTGGCATTTGGAACCAGATTTCCCATTGCCCGTCGCATGCTTGCCAGAGAGCAGCTTTATGGTGGTATCAAGTTCAGAATGATGACTGTTGACCGCTATATCAAAAGCCTTAAACAGCACGTTAAAAAAGATACCCAGTCGATGGGCATCGGCTTGATGTATCACTACAACGACCGTGTTACCGGCGGTTTGACCGTTGATAATCTGGTTGAAAACGTAGAAGGCACTGGTGATCGCAATGGCGTCAGCCTGAACCTGGGCGCTGCCGTAGAAATCACCAAAGGCACTACTATCTCAGCTGATGCGGTAAATATCACCAATTCAGATCGCACTACTGATCAGCAATATCGCCTTGGCGTCGAAAAGAAATTCATCGAAAACGATTTTACCATGCGCATGGGCACCTTGAATGGAACCCTGACTCTCGGCTTCGGCATGAACATTCTTCCGCATGTAAGAATGGATTACGCTTACTACGACGGCGAAGTTATCCGCGAGCACTATGTCGGAGCGCATGTAACCTTTGATTGATGGGAGAAAATCAGTGCGACCGGCTTTCATCATAACTCTATTGTTCGTTTTCTCCGCCTGCCTCGTGCGGGCGGAGCCCGTTATCGACCATAAATCATTCGTTGACCAGAAATTGACCGTCGTTGGCCTGGCCGGAACCCCCTGGGAAGCCGAAACCTCCTTTGATGAAGAGCGTTCTCGCGCCTGGATGGATGCGATGCATCATGCTTACGAGAATATTCTGGCTCTGCCGCTTATGCAGGGAAAACTTGTCAGACATGTTTTGCAGACCAATCCTGCTCTCAAGGATCGCCTTGGCTTGATTCTCCTTTCAGCAGAAAAAAGCTTTTATCAGGCTGACAACACCGGATTGATCCGCTGTCGCCTCGAAGTGCCTTTTTCGGGGAAGCTAAGTCTTAGATCGGCCTTGTATCTGGCAGCTATGCGCCCACAATCTCAGCAACCGGTAAGTTTTCTCGCCAGCTGGAGCGCCGGGATTTCTAAAGAGAAATTGCCCGTGCCGCAATGCAAACGTCTGGTGGTCGATGTGCGCAACTATTATTTCGAGCCCTCTATTTTCCCGCGTTTGTTCGACACAAATGGCGCACTGTTATTTCAGGAAGCAATGATTCCGCAGCCTGAGCGGTTTAGTCGTCCGGCAATCAAATTTGCCGTCGATGTCGTCGCCGCTCGCGGCGGTCTTGAAGAGGGAGTCTACGAATATGTTCCGGCTCACGTAAACGAACTTTCCGGCAGCGATGTAACGGTGCCCGACGCCGATGCCGGCACGGTTGCCGCATTTTGCCTGCAGATGATAAACCATCCCGATCGCGAGCTTGATATAGTCATTGTGTTTGATCCTGAAAAGAAAAGAATAACTGGAAAAATGCCTGCAGCTAAGCCTGAAAAGAAAGAAAAAGAAGGTAAGCCTGCAGCAAAAATTCCCGACGGAGGCAAAAAATGAAATTCAGATTTTTACTGACAGCCTTGTTGCTTGCATTGGTTCTACCGGCTGTTGCGGCCACTTCTGACTTAAATGAAGTTCGCATCAGTAAAATTGAACGCTATGTCTATGGTGATGAGCAGAGTGGGGCTGTTTCGGCCAGGCTTAATCAGCTTGAAGAAGATATGTTCGGACGCTCTACCGCCAAAGATGACGTTGAAAAGATAACTTATCTGCATGATTTTATTTTCAAGGATTCAGGCGAAAACCCTTCTCTGGATATGAAACTAAGCTTTCTCGAATGGAAACTGTTTAACAAAACCGGCCAGGGAAACCTTGAAGCGCGTCTGGCAGAGCTTGATAAACAGGTAATTGGCTCTGTTTCATTCGAGCCTCTGGCTTTCAGGCTTGAACAACTGGTGCATCTGACGATTGAAAACGGCCTTATTTCACTGCACCGCGTCAGTATTCCCCGTGGAACCGAGATCAAGCTGAAGCTTGGCAAAACAATTTCGAGCAAAACCGCACGAAAGAATGATATTGTGCCAATGACCGTGGTTGATGATCTTTTCGTCGACAGCAACATTCTGACCATGGGAAAAGGCGGCATTATCAGCGCTAGAGTCAGAAGTGTGCGCCGTGGCGGTCGTTTTGGCCGTTCGGGTTTCGTAAATCTTGATATCAAATCGATTGAAAGCATGGATTCAACCGAATTGCCCGTAGAAGTTGCCTATGCCGGTCAGGAAAGATTCGATAAAAAACGTATCGGTATGGCTGCCGGAGCATCGACGCTTGGTTATCTGGTTCTTGGGCCGATCGGCATTGCCGGAGGTGCATTCGTCAAGGGTGATGATATTGAAGTTCCTGCTGGAACTGAGATTTCAGTGAAAACGACACGAGACATAAATGTGGTTGGAGTGCTGGTTCACCGAAAGTAGCAGTTTTGTCAGCTTATTGATGAGCCGTCGCGGTATGCTGCTGCGACGGCTTTTTAATTTGTTGCAAAAGGCTTTGATTGTAAATGTTTTGTGATTCAGGTGAAGAGATTATAAGATTTTGAATCGGCTAAAATAGACACTAAGGTCGTGTTTCCGGTTACAGCGACTTTTTACGGCCTGGGAGGCTAAGGAAAAGCATGGTTAGATCGTCTTGTGCAGGCTCTTTCCCCAACCAATCCTGATATTTTGCGAATACAGAATTATAAAACTGCTCCGGTTCTGGTGACCAGCATTCAAGAAGCATTTTTTTGAAGCGCGGATAACCGATTTCTTCTCCGGACTCGTTTCTGGCCTCGACTATACCGTCGGTATACAATACCAGAACGTCTTCTGGCTCAAATTCCAACTGAACTTCGTCGAATTTCCCTTTTTTAAAAGCGCCAAGAGCAGCAGCTGGCAGGGAAACCTCTTCTATCTTTCCTGTTCTGCCGTTAACCAGAAATGGATTGCAGCCCCCGGCATTGCAGTATCTTACACTGTTTTCATCATGGCTGACGAGTAGATACTGAAAAGTCATGATCTTTTTCTGCTTTTTCGTTTTTGTTCTGTATATAAGGTTATGCAGCCTCTGCGTTAATTCAACCGGATTGGTTAAATGTTCTGTTGAATTTATGGTGGCTGATTTTGCCATCGCCATAATCATTGCAGCGCCAACGCCGTGTCCGGCAACATCACCAAGAATGGCACCAAAGTGATTTTTGTCGATGGTAAAGAAATCGAAGTAATCGCCGCCCAGGTCAGCTAGAGTGATCGATTTGCCAAACAGATCGAAGTTGCCTGTTTCAATTTTGTGATCGGGGAAAAGACTTTGTTGAACTACTCTAGCAATGCTCATTTCCTGAAGATCGACGAGAGTGTCATTGAAGATGTCTGCCATTTTTCCGAATTCATCATCACCCAGGTCCGGAAGTCGGTAATCGAAGTTGCGAGCGTCTATTGCCTTTGTTCCCAGGTCGAGAAGTTTTATTGGCCTCAAAAGGGTTTGAGAAAAAATGTATGAGAGTGCCAAAACGATAAAAATATTCAATACAAAAAGTTTTAGTAGCTCGAATCTTTCCCTTTCAAGCTTCTCTTGGATTTCTTTCAATGGAAACAATGAAATCAATCTATGTTCGGGAATTATTTTACTGCGGAAACCAGTGCAAATCCATTCATTTCCTTTGCTGAGAACGGTTTCGGCCTTGGTTGGTGGGTAATCTTTCAACCTGTCAAACATTTCTAACAGCAATTTTTCATCATCGAAAGCATCTATTTTCTCAAGATATTCCTGGCCAGAGCGAAGTTGGTATATGACTTTTAAGCCATAAGCATTTGCAAGTCTTGCCGATTGCTGATCGGCCATGAATTTTCTGGCAGCGCTTCCGCCGGGTAATTGGAAAATTCCAATGTAATCAACTTTATCAGAAGTGTTGAAAGAAAATAGCATGGCAATCGAAGGATTGCTGGTTGTCCCAAGCCCAAATTTGCCGATTCGATCCAGAATCTCGACAATCATGTGTAGAGACTGATCAATTGGCTTTTGAAATACCATATCTGTTACCAGCTCTATTTCAGTCAGCGTTTTCTGTGAAATAGGTGTCTGATTCCAGAAAGAAATGAAGGCTCCACCAATTTTGCCGGTTAATTCTATGAATTTATCCGGCGTTTCGGTCTGCCCTTTTATTTCTCCGATAAGATTGGTCATTTTGCCATTTTTTAAAAAACCCTTTCTCGCCAGAACGGGATATGTCGGACTGGCGATAAAATTGAAATCTATTCGGGTGTAGAGAAGCTCTTTGTGGAGTTTCTTTGCCGTTTTTATTGGCATTACCCGATTTTTAAGATCATCAGCATAAGAAGTAATTATTTTTCTGGCAGTGATTGGATAAAGTTCCAATTCGTGAAGATAGGCTTCTTCAATCATTCGCATAAATTTAATTGATTCGTTTTTCTTTTCATCGATCATTACCAGAAGTTTTTGATTGAGATATTGCTGAACAAAGAAGGCCAGAAACATTAACGGCAATACATTCGAAAAACCAATGAAGGCAAAAACGATTGACCTTACCCTGATTTGTTCCAGGAACTTCTCAATTGAAAACGTTCTCAATGTCATAAGATGCAGAAAGGCCAGCACTAAGGCCAAAAGAAATACTGCCCGACCAGTATCGATGAGGTTGATTTTTTTGACAGAAACAATGAAGTGGTTTTCCGGTAAACTCTCGCAATAAACCAGATGGTCGTTTTGTTTAAATAACTTTCGTGATGACTCTCGGTGTTGTTCGATCAGTTGATGGATTTGCTTTTCTGTAAAAAGATCGCTATATGAATAGACCCTGTCTTGGGATACCAGAAAAGTTTCCCTGAACGCTTTATTCTTGGTCAAAAATGCCTTGATTCCCTGCTTCTTGTTTTCCAGGCTTGTCGGAAAGAGGACGACAACCGTGTGTTTTTTGTCTTTTCTGGCCCAAAAAAGTGGATGAATCCTCATGAAGTCAGTGTCCAAAAGACCATATTCATTCTGAGTTCGCATGCTTTTTGACTTTTTTATCTGCAGGTGGGGGCCAAAGAATTTTCGCAGATAATTATCTTCAACAATCGATATGTTCGAATGCTCCTGACCAAGAAACCTTGAAACAATGGAAAGAGCTTTTTTCCAGTTTCTATTTTTGTATTTTTGCAATTTTTTGCTTAGAAAAACCTTGTCGTTTTCTTGTAAAATTGCCCATGCAGCGCTTTGATTGTACTCTGCCAGCAATGCGGCCAGGTTTTTGTCGAACTCACCGCTTGAAAGGTTCTGCTTACCGATCTGAATCAGGCGATTTGTCCAAAATATATTATTGAAACAATATTCCGGAGCTTCTCCTGACAGTTGTTCTGACTGACTTAGAAAATCATTTTTTTGCAATTCGGCCTGTACGGAATTGTAGTAGAAAAGACCTATGTAAAAAGTTATCAGGGGCATCATATAAATGACCCAGAACAGTGCCAAGCCTGATAAAGATTTTTTATTGAATATCTGCATTGTTATTTCGGATCAAAACTATGGTCAGGTCATCTTCCTGCCTGCATTGCCAGGTCTTTACCCTGGAAATAATGTTGGCGTAGAACTTTTCAAGTTTATGGTCATAAGAATCGCGCAATATTTGGAAAAAGCCTTCTGTTCCTAATGGTTCGTTTCGGGAATTTAGGCTCTCGATAAGGCCGTCTGTGAAAAGAACTATTGTTGAACCAGGTTTGAAATCAAATTCGCTTTCCTTAAACTTTCTTTTCAGCAGGTAGCCAAGAGGGTAAGAGCCTTGCTCGACTTCATGGAGGGTATTGCCATCAGAATCGATGACAACCGGGTAACAATGACCGGCATTAATAAGAAAGCCCTTGTCTTTTACAAATCTTAACAGTTGTCCGGTTAGCATGGTTTTGATCGAAGACTGCCGCAGTTGAAAGAACGTTCGGTTCAATGAATGCATAATATCAGCGCCGGATTTGCAAGATGCGGATTCAAGTAAAAGCGCGGATTTCGCCATTGCCATCATCAGGGCGGCCTGGACTCCATGCCCTGCTGCATCTGCCAGAAAGACATGCAGTACATTTTCCTCGTTAACGAAGTAGTCGAAATAATCACCACCCAGCTTGTGCATTGGTTGAGTCGCACCATAAACCTCGAAGTTTTCTGTCTTCAGAGTTTCTTCCGGCAGAAGGGCTTCTTGAACCACTTTCGCAATTTCCAGCTCAGCAAGGTTTTCAAGAGTGTGATTTACTGATTTGGCCAATACGCCAAACTCATTTTCAGACAACAGATCAATTTTGTGGTGATAATCAAGCTGTTTTACTTTTTCAACGCCAATAACCAGTTTGCCAACGGGGTTCAAGATCTGCTGGCTCAACAGAATATACAACGCAAAAGAAAAGAAGAGAATGATGAGCAAGATAACAAGAATCGAATTTCGCAAATCTTTCTTGGTTTGAGATACAACTTTGTAATCTATAACCGCAGCCATTACAGAATTGACAAGGTTCGGACCACTAAACCCGGCTGCAAAAATATCGGCTTTTGATGAGTGCAGGCGCTCGTATTGAGCTCCCTGGATTTCAACCTTTTGTAGAAAACTCACCAGCTCAGGACTCTTTTCCTCCAAGGGAAAAACCGCCCCATTTTCATTAAAATATAAAATAGGTCTGATAAAACTTTTCTTCTTCATTCTTTTATTCAGTTCCTGAAAAAAGATGCTCTGCATGTTGCGCAATTCCCAATATATTTGAATGCATACTTCAGCTTTCATAGAACTGTTCAAATGAATGTCACTGTTAAAAAAGAAAAATTGTTTTTCGGCCATCGTCAGCAGGTTGACTTTATTTCTGGTCTTTTTGAAAGACAGAATTGACGGTTCGGTCATAATCTTGACCTGCTTTATCTGATCAAGCTTTCTGTCGTTGAGAAATTCAAGCAGATCTGTTGCCAGTGATTTAGGGAAGGTTTTGTCAAGGAAAGCGCTTGAATAATCGCGTTCGAGCAGGTCATTTCCTTCAGCATCGAAAATAAGTATTGCATTGGCAAAACAATCCGCTTTCAAGGTTCTGGCAAGATCGTTCCAATCAATTTGCGAAAAGCCTCGTTTTTTGTTTGCGATAAGAAATCGGTTTATCCTATCGTTTACTTTTCCGGCAATCTGATTGTTGTAATTGGCAAATTCACGGTCGAAATTATTCAGACTTTGCATTAGCAGGCTACCGTATTCGATTTCGGTTTGGCGGATTTTTTGTGAAACATGGTCGAATCCAAGAGTTGCAAAAATCATTACCGGAACTGCGACCGTATAGGTAAAAACAAAAAGCAATTTAAAACGAATCGAAGAAAATGGATTCTCATGGGTGAGAAAGAAACTTGCGGCGAGCGCAAAAAAGATAAGAACAATTGCGATAACTCTGAATAATACAATCTCCGGCAGAGATTTATATTTCTGCAGTTCTTTTTTACTATAGACAATTGCACCCCAGATTCCAGGCTTTAGATTCTGAAAGCTGAAAATTGAATCATCTGACTGTAAAAATTCGCTGGGCACAAGCTTCTTCATTTTGGTCAAATTGAGCTTAAGGCTGTTGTAATGTGTTTTTCTGGTTTTGGGAAAAATGCTTTCCGACAATTCATTTAGAATGAACATTTTTGCTTCCCGGCTATACCGGTTAAAGGTTTTGCATAGTCGCTGGGCGCCAATTAGAGATGCTGCTGCTTTTTTTTCTATGAATACAAGTATTGAATAGCCCTCGCATGTCGTATACCAACCATAAGCCCTTGGCCCTTTGCCGTGCATTTCAAAGCACTTGCGTTTTTGGGTGGGAATAAAAGATGCGGCTATTTTGCCGGCAGGAATAAAGGGCCCGAGAAATCGGCGAAAACCGCGAATCTGACGGTCTATTTCCGGAGGAATATTGATTTTACCGGGAAAGCAATTCGATGTTATCTCATGCAGATTTTTCAGGAAGGCGTCGAGGCGGTTGAGGAAAAAAATGTAGTCCGGCTTGTCTGTCAGTTCTTTGTTCAATTTGCCTTTCTGGTTCCAGACCACGAACTCAAATGTTTTTGGAAAACTGCTCTTTAGCTTTGCCAATCTTTTTTTCAGGGTCGTTGTTTGCTGCCTGCCTGGCTCAATCTTATCAAGCTGTTTGCTTAGAAGCAGCTCGAAAAACCTTGCTCCATCTGCGTATTCACCCATTTTTAACAGGGCTTTGCGATTCTTGTAGAAAATCTCTGATAAGTGTTGCTGATGAACAAGAGAATAATAGCTGGTCAGAGAGATATGCAGTAAAAAAAGTGGGAACGCAGAAAAACAAAAAAGTAGCAGCAGGTTCCTTGTTAACAATTTTTTGGAGCTAAAGCCTTGTTTCAAGGCGAACCTCACTTCGAGAAAATTAGTTGCCATGTAAATTTTATTTGATGCCGGAGAATTATGCAAAATTAACTGACTAAAAGCTTCATCGCCTTCAAAGAAAACTGCTCAGCTTTATTCATGTCGACAGGTTAAAATGATCGGGGCGAGCCAATCATCGGTGTGTCCTTCATAGGTCGTTCTTTTATTTAGCGACAACCGGTGCCGATTGTGATATTTTGTGATTCATGTATCCGATATTATTAGATCTTGGCCCGGTAAAAATAGGCTCTTATGGCGTGCTGCTGGCAACCGCTTTTTTAACCGCCTTTTTATTGATTAACTGGCAGTTCAAAAAAAACGAGTGCGATGTCGAGCTGGCATGGGATCTCCATTTTATGGCGATTTTCGGCGGCATGATCGGCTCGCGCCTGTTGTTTATTTTTGAAAATTTCAGCGAATTTTTAAAAGATCCGATGGCAATGATTTTTTCGACCACCGGCTTTTCAGTTCTGGGTGGTTATGTTCTGGCAATAGCTTTGTGTGTCGGTCGGGTCTATCTGGCCGGGCAGCCATTTTTCAGAATTGCCGATATTTATGTTCCCGGAATGGCGGTCGGCTATGCAATTGGCCGACTCGGCTGTATTGCTGCCGGCGATGGTTGCTACGGCATTCCATGTAAGCAACCATGGGCAATGTCTTTCCCCAATGGCCTGGTTTCGACCCTGAGCAGTAAAAATCCGATGCTGGTTTCGCTCTGGGTAAAACTTTTTCCGGGTGAACCGGTTCCCGCAGATATCCCGGTTCATCCGACCCCGCTTTATGAATCGATCTCGTCATTTCTGCTTCTTGCTGTCCTGTTGGCGCCTTTCTGGAAGCCCGGCAGCGGCCGGCGGTTCGCCTTTTTTCTTGTCTGGTTTGGAATTTCGCGTTTTCTGGTTGAATCGATTCGTCTCAATCCTTTTATTTACTGGGGACTTTCATCAAGTCAGGTCCTTTCGGCAGCTTTTGTCATGATCGGAATTCTGTTGTTTCTGCGGGCTGGTTATCTCGAACGTCGAACGGCAAAAGAATTGAAATAGTTCCGGTTCTGTATTATTCTGTGGGTACTCTATTTGGGAAAGGCAAAGTCGAAGTATGGCTCTGATTCTCGTCAGAGAAATTGTCAAAGATCAGGGTTTAGCGATCGTCGCCGGAAAAGAAGGCCTTGACCGCAAAGTAATTTCTGCGGAAGTGCATCGCCCAGGCCTTGAGCTGGCAGGGTTTTTCGAGCACTTCGGTTATGAGCGCATCATTGTGCTTGGGCGCACCGAGCTTGCTTACCTTGGTGAGCAGACGGCGGAAACCCGCAAAGTAAGGCTTAGGCAGTTGCTTTTTTTCAATATTCCCTGCATTATCATTACCGACGATTTGTTGGTTCTCGATGAACTTATTGAAATGTGCAACCAGAAAAATGTGCCATTGCTAAGAACCGCCGCCCGGACCGGTGAGTTTATCTACCAACTTTCACGCTATCTTTACAATCGTTTTGCGCCGCGCAAGAGTGTGCATGGCGTTTTTGTCGAAGTTTACGGGGTTGGCATCCTGATCATGGGCTCTTCGGGGATTGGTAAAAGTGAGTGTGCTCTTGAGCTGATCAAGCGTGGTCACCGCCTTGTCGCCGATGATGCGGTACAGTTGATGAAAATCAGTGATACCAAGGTGGTCGGCTCGCCCGATGAAATGATAGCTCACCACATGGAAATCAGGGGCCTGGGCATCATCGATATCCGCTCATTGTTCGGTATTGCGGCAACCGCCGATGAAAAGCCGGTCGATATGGTGATCAACCTTGAAAAATGGGATGATCGCAAGGAATACGACCGCCTCGGCATTTTGCAGCGCACGGTGCGCTTTCTCAAGGTTGAGATACCCAGCACTACCATTCCGGTTCGCGAAGGGCGTAATCTTGCCGTGGTAATCGAGACGGCGGCAATGAATTTTTACCTGCGGCGCATGGGAATTCTCAGTGCCGAAAAATTTTCGCGGCAATTGCGGGCAAAAATGGCCGGAGAATTCTGATGCTGCTTTCGTTGCGGCGAAAATTCAGCCACGAAATCCGCGCGCGACGCTGGGTTGCCTTTCTCTTTCTGGGACTGATCATGATGTGCTTCGGCTTCGTTTTTGCCGCGCTCGGAACAATAGTGCTGGCACCAGCCAGTGTCGAAACCGTTAGAAGTTTTCACCCGCTGGCTCTTGGTTTTACAGCGCTTTCAGCTTTTCTTATCAGTTCTTTCTGGCTTTATAAGGGCTTTAAAACTGCCTTCAGAATTCTTGACAGTCGTGACTACGGCCTTGCCAACCGGTTGCGTGAATTTGTCTTCAAGCGCAATGTCGTCAGCGAAAAACAGATGTCGATGGTTGCGTTGGGTGGGGGGACCGGCCTTAGTTCTCTGCTTAAAGGTTTGAAAGAGCTGCCCGTAGATCTTACCGCAATTGTTACCGTTACCGACGACGGCGGTTCCTCTGGGCGTTTACGCAAAGATTTGCAGATTCTTCCCCCCGGCGATATTCGCAACTGTCTTGTTGCTCTTTCCAGATCTGAGAGCCTGTTGTCGAAGCTTTTTCAATATCGCTTCGGCGAAGGCGGCCAGATTGAAGGGCACAGTTTTGGCAAT
>CAZTHA010000051.1:0-17120 GCA_964613435.1 uncultured bacterium | reverse complement strand
GCGTTGCCTGCCTGCAAAAAGCTCATCCTGATGTTGAAATTTTCACCTGCGTACTCGACGAAAAATTAAATGAAAAAGGCTACATTCTCCCTGGCCTGGGAGATGCCGGAGACAGACTCTATGGAACAAAATAACCAGGTAAAGTTGCCCGATCACATTACCAGCCGACCCGACTGGGATACATATTTTCTACGAATAACCCAGTTGATTGCCCAGCGTTCTACCTGCCTGCGCCGACAGGTTGGTGCAATTATCGTAAAAGATCGCCGTATTCTGGCAACCGGCTATAACGGCGCCCCAAACGGCGTTCCCCATTGTTTCGAAAAATCTTATGGCTGTCTGAGAGAAGCCAGAAAAATCCCATCGGGCGAAAGACAGGAATTGTGTCGCGGCCTTCATGCTGAACAAAACGCAATTTTGCAGGCTGCGGCTTTTGGCGTATCGCTTAAAGACAGCGAATTATATTGTACTCACCAACCCTGTGTCACTTGTGCTAAAATGTTAATCAACGCCGGAGTGAAAAGAGTTGTTTTTCTGGGCAGTTACCCCGATGATCTTTCTCTTGAATTGCTCGAAGAGGGAAAAATCACGCTGGAAAGGATAGAAATAGACTGATTCATGGCCAAAATTCTTATACAGGGTGGCAAACCTTTAAATGGTTCAATTAGAGTAAGTGGCGCAAAAAATGCGGCTTTGCCGGTTATGGCCGCCACTTTGCTCAGTACCGAGCCGGTGGTGTTAAAAAACGTACCCGATCTTAACGATGTCAATACCATGGCCCGGGTGCTGCAGGCACTGGGCGTAAGCTTTAAAAAGCTGGATAACGGGGTTTACTCTTTTGATGCATCGGGCAATATTGGTGAAGAAGCACCATATGAGCTGGTTAAGACAATGCGTGCCAGTTTTTTTGTCATGGGGCCCCTTTTAGCAAGGCTAAAAAAGGCGCGGGTTCCGTTGCCAGGCGGCTGTGCTATCGGCGTCAGACCAGTTAATATACACCTTAAGGGATTCGAAGCCCTTGGGGCAAAGGTTTCTATCGAAGGTGGCTGCGCCGTAGCCGTTGCCGACAAACTTGTTGGCAATAAAATCATGCTTGATTTTCCCTCTGTCGGAGCGACTGAAAACCTGATGATGGCCGCAGCATTGGCCGAAGGCAGCAGCACCATAGAAAACGCGGCTCAGGAGCCTGAAATTATCGACCTGGCCAATTTTCTTAATGCTCTGGGTGGCAAAATTTCCGGGGCTGGAAGTCCTGTGATAAAAATAGATGGAGTTTCCAGATTGGGCGGTGCAGAATACAGCATCATTCCCGATCGTATCGAGGCCGGAACTTTCATGGTTCTTGGCTCTATCTGCAAGGGCAAGATCAGGGTCGATAAATGTGATCCTGAACATCAGCACGCTTTGATCAACAAACTCAGAGAAATGGGGGCAAAAATAGACCTTGGCGAAGATTTTGTCGATGTTTCTGCCCCCGACGGACTTAAAGGAATAGAGGTTAAAACCCTTCCTTTTCCAGGTTTTCCGACCGACATGCAGGCTCAGCTTATGGTGGCCATGTGTGTTGCCAAAGGAACTTCCTTCATTACTGAAACTATCTTTGAAAATCGTTTCATGCACGTTTCAGAACTGGCAAGAATGGGGGCAAATGTTAATACCCATGATCGCACAGCAGTAATCAATGGCGTTGAGTCACTGAAGGGCGCGCCGGTTTCCGCAACCGATCTGAGAGCAGGAGCAGCCATGGTGCTTGCCGGACTTATCGCCGAAGGAAAAACAGAAATTAGTCAGGTTTACCACATTGACCGCGGCTATGAAGATCTTACCGGAAGACTGCAAAAGCTGGGTGCCAGCATTGAGAGAATTGAAGACCCTGATATAGACGAATAGGAGCATTACCATGCCAGAAGCCGAAAAAGGCCGTTTCCAAGATTTAACTGAAGGTCTGAAAAGTGCAAATCGTGAAGAAAAACTGCTTTCAATCGCCGCTTTAGGTATATTGAGAGTTTCGCAGCACGCTGATTTGCTCGTCGATTTGCTCGCTTCACCCGACGAAGAAATCGTCGAACAGGTATTGATCGCCCTAGGGCGTATCGGCAATCCGGCATCGGTAAAATATGTGCTTGAGTTCATCTCATCAGACAGGGAAAAATTGGCCCGTGCTGCCAATGGCGTTTTACAGCAGATGAATCTTTTGCCTTCTCTTTCGTTCGTTTTGCAGGCAGCTGGTTCAGATCAGCCCAATGAAATTCGCAAAAAAATCATCGATTTGCTTGGTGATTACGAAGATGTCAGGATTGCCTCACTGATGAACGAAATTCTTGGTCAGACCAGAGACCATGAATTGCTGACCGCAGCGATTCAGTATTTCATCAAGTATCCCAACTCCGAGCGGCACACGGTCCTGAAAATGCTTGCCAGCAACAGTAACTGGGAAGTCGCTTTGGCGGCCAGTCTTGCCCTTTCCCGCCTAAAAGATGAAGGTGCTTATTCTCAGGTTCGCCGGCTGGCAAAATCTGGAAACGCGGACGTGCGCCAGCTGATCGTCGATGCCATCAACAAGTATCCGCTGATCGAAGACCGAAACATTTATCAGATGTTGTTCGAAGATAGCCGCAGTTCGATTCGTGAAGCAGCACTCAAAGGGTTAGACCTGTTCGGTTCCGATGAGCGCATTACCATTCTTCGCCATTGGCTGACCCGGGAAACCGATAAAAAGGTTAAAAAGCTTTTACTGAAAAGAGCCAGCAAAGAGCGCTCGATTTTGTTTTATGACGAATTCTATCAAAATCTGAAATCTTCAGATGAAGAAACCAGAAATATGGTGATCGAATCCATTGCTGATATGGGTGAAAAGATCGCCGATCGAATTATTATCGACTTTGACCGCATGCCCCTGGTTATCAGAGAACAGATGATTCTCGTTCTTGGAAGAATTGGCGGCGACAAGGTAGTTCAGGTCGTTGAAGAATCTCTGGCCGCCAAGGAGCGCTGGCTGCGCATAAATGCCGTTGAGGCCGCCGCCTCGATTCATGATGACGGCTTGTATCAAAAATTGATCGAGCTTTTACAACACAAAGATACCGATGTTTGGGTACGCGCAACCGCGGTTTCTGCTCTTGGCCGTTCCCGCAAACATGATTTTGCCGATATCGTCGCTTCGCAGCTTTACCATGAAGATGCCCGGGTCAGAGCGAATGCGATTGAAGCTTTGGCAGATCTGGCCTGGCTCGGACTGCCCGAAGCCTGTCACAAGCTGATGCATGATCGAAATGACCGGGTTAGAGTTAATGCGGCAATTGCTTTGTGGAAAAGTGGCCATGAAGAAGTTTTTGCCGAGCTTGAAAAAATGTCGCGCGATAAGAGCCGTTGGGTAAGATCATCTGCGGTCTTCGCCCTTGGACAGATCAAGGATCGCGAAGGCACACACATTCTATTGAATCTGCTTTCCGACCCTGAAGAGGTTGTCTATAAAAATGCTGTCGAAGCCCTGGCCGAACTGGGAGACATGCGTGCGCTTCTGCCTTTGCTGAAAGAATCACGTAAAAATCGCCTTCCACAAAATGTTTTCGCTGAAGCTCTGAAGAAATTCTCCCAGGCGATTCGCGAGTAAGCATAAGTTTTTTTTCATAAATTTGCGGCTGTTTACCGATAATTAGAGAGAAAAATAAACAACGGTAAACAGGAGCAAACATGTCTGCAGATCTGCTAGAGCAGTTTCTGAACTATCTTGCAGTTGAAAAAGGCCTGCGACCAAGGTCGCTCGAGGCTTATCGGCGCGACCTGCAAGACTGGCTCGATTTTGTCGCCGAACGTGGCCGCAGCGTTACCGCAACTTCGCTTGACAGCGCTTTAAGCCTGTTTATGGTAAGTCTGCACGATCGTGGCATGTCTCCCCGTTCAATGGCCCGCAAATCATCTTCGCTCAAGGGGTTTTACAAGTTTCTTCTGCGTGAGGGCCATATCAGCGAAGACCCGACCGAGTTGCTCGAACGCCCGAAAATAGGCCGGGCTCTTCCGAAAGTTCTTTCTCTGCAGGAGGTTGAGGCAATACTCGCTCAACCCGATGTTTCAACTGCGTTTGGCCTCAGAGACAAAGCTATTCTCGAAGTATTATACGCAACTGGCATCCGAGAATCAGAGCTTATCGATCTGCAGCTTGGCAACCTCAATGCCAATGCTGAATTTCTAACGGTTATCGGCAAAGGTGGGCGCGAAAGAATCGTTCCCGTCGGTTCATTTGCGATTGCCGCGATAAATGAATATCTGCGCCGTGGCCGCAACGATCTTTGCCGCGATATCAGTGAAAGAACACTTTTTCTCAACCCCTACGGCAAAAAAATGTCGCGCATGGGGCTATGGAAAATAGTCAAAAAATATTCATTGCAGGCTGGAATCGGGCGGCCGATCTCGCCGCACGTTTTCAGACATTCGTGCGCTACTCACATGCTCGAAGGCGGAGCCAGCATTATCGCTGTGCAGGAAATGCTCGGGCATGTCGATGTTTCCACAACCCAGATTTACACCCATCTGACCGGTAAAGACCTGAAAAATATTCACAGGCAGGCACATCCTAGAGGCAAATGACTTTATTCAAAGCAAAAAGCAGTAAATGGCGCGGTTTCATTGCCCGCGTTCTTCTGCTTTGCCTTGTTTTCAGCCTTTTCCCAAAGGAAATGCTCGAAGCCGAAACAGCTTCGCCGCGCAGTTATTTTCGGCCGATGCAGATCAAGTTGTTGCGCAATGCCCGAATAAATGAAAAGCCCTTCTCAATAAATGAAGACGATGTTGCGATCGTTGTTGAAAGAACCGTGCCAATTGCGCCCAAGAAAAAAGAAAAACTGATTTTGTCTGAGTTGACCGAAGACACTCTGGCTGTGGAAACTCTCGGTATTTCGGCAGATGATCAGGCGGTTGAGCCAGAAAAACCCTCGGTTTATAAAATAGAACCGGTTGTCGAAAATATCAGCCCCGATGATGTGGCGCTTGAAGTCATGCCGACTCATGAACCACAACGGATCCAGACTCCGCCGGCCCAGGTTATCGAATATGCCCGCAGTTTCTGGGACGAAGCTTCAGAACAGGTCGACAAGCATAATATTTCAATTTCCGGAACCAAAACCTTCGAAATGAAGAAGGCAGATGTTTCCGGCGATGTCGGGCATTTTTCAACCGAAAACTACGATTCAATGCCGGGATTTCATCTTGACCAGAGCCTGCATCTTGAAATTGATGGTAATATTACCGAAAACTCAACTGTGCACGCGGTTTTAGATGATAAAGACGATGAAGATCGGCGCTTTACCATCAATATCGACGGGCCGGTATGGAAATTCGTCATGGGCGACTTTCCGCTGGCTTTAGAAGGGACCGAGTTTACGCTCTTTCGCAAAGAAGTGCGCGGCATCATGGCGCAGGGGTCTTTTCACGAAAAGTTCAAATCGATTTTTCTGTTTTCTCAATCAAAGGGTCAGGCAAGGCGCGAACAATTTCGCGGCGCCGGGCAGCAGCAGGAATTCAGAATGCAGGGCAGCCCGGTCGTGCAGAATTCCGAACAGGTCAGCGTTGATGGGCGCATACTCACTCGCGGTACCGATTACCTTGTCGACTATGAAGACGGTCTGATCAAATTCCAGCCGCACATTCTGCCGATAGAAATTACCAGCTGGATAGTGGTCGAATATGAAGTTTCCGACGAGAATCTTGCTTTCAGCCGCAACTTGTTCGGCACCAGGCATGTTTACACCCATTCCTTGGGCCGTGAAATCGGTTTGAGCTGGCTCAGAGAGGTCGATAATTCGACGCCAAAAGCCGGCGACAACGCATCTTCTACTGCAACGCCAATGCAGCATGATATCGTTGGTGCCGATATCAACTGGAAAATTTCGCCGAATTATTCGGTTACCGGCGAGACTGCCGTTTCGTTTCTTGATCCAAACAAGAACAGTGAGCTGGCACCGGCTGATAAATGCCTGACCGGTCATGCGAGCAAACTTGCATTGAAGGCGGCTGGTGAAAGTTACACCGGTGATCTGACCTTTAAAAGGATCGACAAGGATTTCAAAGTTGTCGGTCGTGAGGGCGGTGTCACCGAACTTGGCGAGCGTGGTCTGGTAAATGATATTCTCAGTGGCAAAGCACGGCTGGAATATCGGATCAGCAAGAATTTTCAGGCCTTTGCCGACAGTGAAAAATCTCAGACCAATCTTTCCGATGATCCGACTTTGCAGAGTATTGACTTTAACAATAATAACGCCGGCTTTGTTTATAACGGCAACAATGACATGCGCATAGAAGTGCGTGGCGGCCGGCAAAGTGACCGTGAAACCGGCCCCAACCTGAATTCGGATATAGTTCGCGATTCAGCCACTGCGGTATGGGATAAGAAGTTTGGCAAACTCAACACGCAGGCGAAGGTTCAAAACACTTTTTATGATGATTCGATAAATCTGGCTTCTGACTCTTCTGTTTTGGAAATGGGCTTTACCATGGGCGCTGAAGCTGATCGAACCTTTTCCTGGAATATCGGGGCATCGAGGATCGCACTTGACGATGAATTGAGCAAAGACGAGCTTCGTTCGGAAACGCGCAACTACAGTCTTGATTTGAATTACGAACCAAATCGGGTTTTCAATGCCCGCGGCCTTTTCCAGTGGCGGCGCGAAGATGATTTTTACGCCAATTCGCGCATGGATACGGAAATAGCCGACTCACAATTTCGCTATGAACCGACCCGTGATTTGCGAACCCAGCTAAAATACAAGGTTGAAAACACCTCGAAGATTTTGCGCGATCCGTCGCTCGATCCGGAAAAATATATCATTCCCGACAGCCTGCCGAATTCTGAGAAAGACAAGCAGGAGATCGTCAACACTTTTGAAAATCCGGTGCAAAAGACGACCGCGAACTTTCTGACCGATTATCGCATCAATCGCTATCTGCAAGCCTATTTTGACTGGCGTCGTCGCGAACTGATCGATCAGGCAACCGATACGACGGTTTCCACCAATGATCGTCGCACCTATGAACTTCGTTACACTCCGCTGGAGAAGATGTTGATTACCACAGAGCTGGAAGAGGGGGTTAACAAGATTCTCAATCCGCAAAGCGAGCTGCGCGACTATATCAGATCGATTCAGGTTCGTCATGAATTTTATGAGGGCTGTTTTCTCGACGCCACCTATGAAGAAACCGACGAAGATGAAAAATATACCGATGAAAATGACCGCCATGTGCGCAGCAAGATTCTTGGTTTTCAACGCAACTTCAATCGCTGGGCAAGCATGGAACTCGGTCTGCAGCACAATATCATCGACGCCAAAGACCCAAGCACCGAATGGGAAAAGCGGTTGGCAGTGATTTTGACGCCCTTTTCGAAGAGTCAGCGCTACAAATTTTTCCTCAATCACAAAGATATCACTTCGGCCCAGAGCGGCACCCATTACGAAGGCGGGCTAAACTTCTCGCAATTTATCGGCACCGACACCATTATCGACGGCGAGTTCAAAAAGGTTCATTCTTCACCAGGCCTGACCGGCAATGGCTATGACGCAGTCGTTTTGAATGCCAAAGTTGTCGTCACATTTTAATTTGCTTTATCAGCTGATTTAGATTTAAATCATGGTGATGAATTTGAAAAGTTTCTTTTTGATTGCCAGTCTGCAGCTGATAACTGCCTTTTTTGTCGCGGCCAAAATTGTGCAGGAAGTTTTTCTCAGCAACCCAAATCCGTTGTCAGATCTCTGGATTTCACCGCCGGTTTTTGCGCTGCTGGCAGCGGCTGTTTTGGCATTGATCCAGAATCGGGCCTGGTTTAAATTGCAGCCGGTTTTTCTGGCTGTAAGCGGTGCTATTTCGGTTGCCGGTGCTCTGTGTACTATTTTTGCCTGGGGAGGGTTTACTTTCTGGTTGCTCGTTCTTGCAGCACTTTCGCTGGTGGCTCTTCTTGCAGCAGAGCTTTTCCTGAGCTTTTACTCAAAAAAGTTGAGTATAATCATTCTGCTTTTCAATCTGTTGTTTTTGGCATTTTTGCAGATCGACTGGCATGTGTTTTTCGTAACCCGTGCCCATGTGAGTTTAAAGATTCTTTCGGTTATCTGGCAGGATCAGGCTTTGCTGATGAAGGCGGCAAAATATCTCGGTGTCGAAAGTCGGCAGATTCTGGGCGAAACCGTTTTTCTCGTTCTGTTGCCGCTTTTTCTGGGGGGATTGTTGTCATTGTTTTCCGGGAAAAAGCAATGTGCCCGAGTTAAATTACCGGCGGTGGTTGTCGTCGTTATCCTGGTCTGGGTTCAATATCTGCTGTTTTACCCGGTAAGTCAGAAAACCTCGTTGCCGGAATACATCGGTATGCGTATCAGTGCCGGTTTATTGCCTTTGCCCTTGCATCCGGTTCTGGCGGCAAGTGAAAAGCTTGAAAGCGTCCTGGCAAAAGATGTTCAGATCGATCTGAAAAAGTGCTACACGCCGGCGAAGATCAGTTACCGGTCGACCGAATATGAAAAAATAGTTCTGATTGGCGTCGAAAGTTTGCGATACGATGCTTTCGCTGAACTGATGCCGCAGACCCGAAAAATCGCCGAGTCGGGAAAATTGTTTACCAGGCATTTCGCTAATGCCAACATTACTTCGAGTAGTTTTTATTCTTTATTTAATTTCAATTTTCCAGTGAATCTTGTTTTTACGCCCGAAAAACTAAAAAAATCTTTGTTGGAAAATGTGGCAACCGACAATGGTTTCGAAACAGTTTTGGTTAAGCCTGAGGTAATAGGAACATCTACTCTTGATCTCTGGGGTCAGCAAAAAAGGACCGTTTTTTCAAAGCAGGCATGGACCTCGACTCCCGATGCTTTGAAAAAAACACTTGAAGAAATGTTGAAACCGGGCAGGAAAATTGTCCTAACCTACATTTTCAATACCCACTTCAACTATTACTTTCCGCCCGAGTTCGAAAAATTCAAACCAGTTTGCCCTGAAGATACAAATATCTTCGTAATGTGGCCAAGTCCAGAGAATGTCACGATGATCCGCAACCGCTATCGAAACTCGGTTCATTACCTCGATCACTGCCTGAATGAATTTTTTGCCGAAGTTTCGCAAAAACGCCTCGATCAAAGAACCCTTTTCGTTTTGTTCGGCGACCATGGCCAGTCTTTGCGTGAAAATGGCTGTCTTGGTCACGGAACTGGCGCAGATACCAGGCAATATAACGTGCCGTTGGTGGTTCTTGGGCCAAATATTGAGCCTGAGGTAATTGAAAAGCCGACCAGTCATTTCAATGCTTTGGCCAAAGCTCTCAAGCCGGCCGGCTTTGAAATTATCGCACCATTTGCTGGCCTGGATGGCAAATTTCCGATACTGGCTCTTGAAGAATCGGTTTCCGGCAGAATTCTGGTTATTCAGCATGACTATTTGAACATTTTTGATCTGTCTAAAGATAATAGCCTTCGCTGGATAGCTTTGGTCAGTCATAATTTCACCATTGACCGGCAAATCCTTCAAAGATGGTATCAGAAGCCAGATCAGCTTGCTGAGACAGTTGCAAATGATCTTGAGTTTATCATTAAGTGGATTGGCGCATAAAATTGATTGTCTGGAGGTTCGCTTAAATGGAATTTCCCATTCTTGAATTTGATTCGACCAGAGAAGCTTTTATTGAGCCATCGAAACATATAAAGCCTCGCGATATGCCCGAACATTGCGTCATCTGTTTTTTTAAAGAGATCATTGATAAGGTTGTGGCACAACATAATGCCAAAATTCTCACCGAAAACCGTTGGGAAGACGGGCCACATCCGATTTATGAAATTGAATATCAAGGCCAGCGCCTGGCTTTTTATCACCCGGGAGTCGGCGCGCCAATGGCGGCAGGAACTCTTGAAGAAGCTATCGCGTTCGGTTGCCGTAAGTTTATTGCCTGCGGCGGTGCTGGAGTTCTTGACCAGGCAATCGCCGCCGGAAACCTTGTTGTGGTGAATTCTGCCGTTCGTGATGAAGGCTCTTCTTATCATTATCTGCCGCCATCTCGTGAGGTAGAAACTGAAGAAACCGTGCTGAACGCTATTATCAATGAATTAAAGGCTCGTAATTTGCCCTTTCATTCTGGTAAAACCTGGACTACCGATGCGCCCTATCGTGAAACTCCCGCAAAAATCAGCAAAAGAAGAGCAGAAGGTTGTTTAACCGTAGAGATGGAATGTGCGGCCATGCTTGCAGTCGCAAAATTTCGCCAGGTTTTGTTTGGGCAGATTCTTTATGGTGGCGATGATTTAAGCGGCCATGACTGGGATAACCGGGATTGGCAGAAAAAAGAAACTGTAAGAGAAAAACTTTTCTGGCTTTGTGCTGATATTTGTCTAAAAACATAATTTTTTTTGAGCTTGAAACCCTTATTAAAAGCGAAAATTTCGAAGAATTTAAAAAAAATAAAAAAAAGTGTTGACTTAGAAACATAAAACATGTAACCTTAATTTGTTGAGCGAAAGATCTTTGATAATAAAATCGGTAGCCGCAAGGTAATGACTTCTGAACTCCGGTAGATTTCAGACAGTGACCCGAAGATGAGTGCAGATGTCCGGTGACGGGCAAAACGGCTCTGAGGAGAATCAATAATCCAGGGCAGCGTGAAATTTAATCAGAAGTTGGGATCAAAAGGCAGAAATTCCATGGGGGGCGGGCTCCGCATCGACGGAGATACCAACTTCAGCTGCAGAAAAACTCTAAGAGGGCAACAAACCCTGAAAGAGGAAGGAGCAATCCAGGGCAGCTAAGCCAGATACCCCGAAGGAAAACAAGGTCAAGAGAGCTGTTATCGCAGTCGAGGGGTGAAACCCGAGGTTGTAGGAAACGCTCTGAAACGGGACTAAAGCTTCAAGGTTTGGCTAAAACTCATGATGGGAACCGGCTGTTCGCAGCAAGGGGCCGAAGAAAACCAGGATCGGGTCTGATGTAAGTCAGGGCGGTCAGGCAGTGGGAACTGCCAGTGATCTTCGGAAGAAATCCATGTAGAGGAGGTAACGACGAAGGAGCAAGACTGCTGGAAACAGTTGTCGATCGATTCAGGGTAAAGCTTTGAAGACCAGGACCCTGCGAGTGCCTGTGGGGTGGAACAAATCCACAAGCTGTTGCGGACGTAGTCTCTGCTGAGAGGTTGAGAAAACCTGGGAGCGGAGTGCGATAGAGCTGGGAACTCTGTTTGTCACGTCGGACGGTGATGGCGCTGAGAGGGAAAGAACCTGAGAAGGCGTTGGTGTATCCAACCAATGAAGATCTGTGTTGAACCTTGAAGTCGGCAAAAGTCTAAAAGAGGATGGTAAGACTTAGTTTAACATTAAGGCTTGGTGATTGTGTGAGGGCCTCGAGGGCGATGAACGCCTGAGGCTTGGCGTAACCAATGCGCGTCATAGCGCAATCATGATAAAACTCTAAAAGGCATGTAACGACAGGAAGGGGTGACCAAAGCTGGTAACGGCGTTGGTTAACCGCAAATCGAAATGTCTTCAGTAAGGAAAACCGATTTTAAAGATTAAGTAACTCAACAGGAATCCCCGGTAACACGGGGATTCTTCCTTTTAGCCAAACTTCAGCCAATTATTGGTCGACAAGAACGGTTACCCGGTCTCCTTCTTTCAGATCGGCCTTTTTGAATTTTTCTCTGGGAACATGAATTTCCATGAAATGATCAGGTTCGGTGGGATGTTTAACCACTACCACGACGATTCCGGCGACGATACGGTCAACAACACCCCGGATACGCTTTTTCGGCTTATTGTGGGCTTCGTGTCTTGGCATTGAGATCCTCCTGTAATTTTATCTCCTGTTCTTATTTTACTAAATAAAAGCTAATTCACTATTTTCCAGGGCCGTGTTTTTTGGCAAGTTTTGAAAAACCGAATTGATTTGTGAATAATTATGGAATAATTTAAACTTTTGCTGTTTACTTTGTAAAGTTATGTTCAAAAGGCAAAGAGAATTATATATGCTGAAAACCTGGAAGCTGAATTTAAAACAGATATGTGTTCTTCTTCCGAAAAAAGACCTGTTCATCTGGTCTTTTTTCGCGGCTTTGCCGTTTTTGCTTCTGATTTTTTCTCCTGGCAGTTTTGAAGGTTTTGAAAGAGCGCTGCTTGATTTCAAGGTGAGAATCGATCAGAAATTTTTACACACCGGAAAAGAAACTGATCTGGTAATTCTCGGAATCGACAGTCGCACTCTTGAAAAGGCGCCTTACAAATGGCCATGGCCATCTTCATACTGGGCAGAGCTGCTTGAAAAAATCGATTCTCGTTATCAGCCAGCCGTTTTCTTGATAGACATTTATTTTCAGGCCGATCAGCAAAATGTAGAAAGTATTGAAGTTCTGGCTGCAGAAATGAAACGCAATGGTAAAACCGGTCTGGTAGGGATTTTTGAGGAAAGCCTGGGAATAGCAGGAACTGAGCTGAAGGTTTTTCCGCCAATTAAGGCTTTACGGGAAAGCGCCGCATACTGGGGTATTTCTCAGCAGCCAATTGATTCAGACGGTACGGTTCGCACTTTCGTTCTTTCGGATTTCAGACTCGATAAGAAGCACATTTCTTACGAGTTTTTAAAGTTTACTGGAAAGTTGTCGGAGCTGTCTCTGCCGCAGATGAGGAAGCATTCAACCATTTTCAGATTCAAAGCCAGGGAAAACTCTGCTGAAATTTTTTCTTTGCAGGATGCGATCGATGGGCAAATTTCTCTGGAGCAGCTAAAAAATCGCCAGCTTCTTATTGGGCCCAATGCACCAATTCTGCACGATTATCACAAGACTCCGGTTGGGGTTCTAACCGGACCCGAACTGGTGGCAAATTCGATCGGCACTCTTGCCGGTCAGAGATTTCAATTGTTGTATGAGAGCTTCTGGCTGCAGTTTATTTTCGTGTTTGCCGGAATTTTTTGGGCGCTATTATGCTTTACCGAACGATTTGGTGGTAAATGGTCGGTAGTTGTGTTTGCCGGCGCCGGATTATTCATCCTTTTGCTGGGCGCTTCTTTTTTGGTCGGCGTGCAATTGCCGATAGCTTCTACTTTGCTGGCTTACGTCATTTTTTCTGCAATAAATCTGACCATTTACCGTTTCAATCAAATCGCTCTTGTTCGCAACAGCCTGCATGAGGCCGAGGTTTGCGGCAATATCCAGCAGAACTTTTTTCCGGCACAGGGACTCAAAACCGATTCCGGGATCGAAATCGAAGGCTTTTGTCAGCCTTATCAATACGCCGGTGGCGATTATTTCGACTTTTTTGAATTACCCGATGGCAACATTTTCTTTTTCCTGGGGGATGTTTCCGGGCATGGAATTTCGGCGAGCATGACTACCACCGCCGCGAAGTCGATAGTGTCAATTCATCGTGAAAAGGGCGAGATTTCGATAACCGAACTTTTCGAAGATATCAATATGGCGATCAGACATCTTTCTGACCGGAAAATTATGATGTCGGCGGTGTCAGGTCTGATTTTTCCTCGGGAAAGAAAAATCAAGCTCTATTCTGCAGGCCATTTACCAGCTTATCTGGCTCAGAAAGGTTCGGTAAAGGAGTTTCCTATTCCGGGCATGCCGCTTGGGGCGTCGAAAAGAAAGCATCGTTGCGGTTTTACCGAATTTGACCTTCCGCAAAGCGGTCATCTGGTTATGTACTCTGATGGGGTTGTTGAAGCGGTAAACTGGCAAAACCAGCTTTTCAGTTTTGAAAATTTTCGAAAATTACTTGCTGAAAAAGTTGCCCCGACCACCCGGGGTACAATCGATACGATTTTTTCTGCTTTGCGAAAACACTCTGAGGGCCGGAGTTTTCAGGATGATGTGACCATTCTTGTAATTAATTTCTCAAATTGCGTAAACTAATCTAACTTATTTCGGTATAATATAAATAGAGAAAGATAGAGAATTATATGCGCAAAAGTTGTTGCCTGTCGCAGGCAGAGGCGTTCTGCACTGAATTTGTTGCTGAAAACCGCCATACAGAAAAGGGTTTTACCCTGATCGAAGTAATGGTGGTTATTGTTATTATCAGCTTGTTTTCGGCTTTACTGTTTCGGTTTTATTTTCAGTCCAATGCCACGCAGACGAAATTGATCGGAAATCTGCAAATGCAGTCTGCGGTCGTGACGGGGGTGAATAAGACCTTGCGAGCCATCAGAACAGGTACCGGGTTCCTTTATCCGGCTCTTAACGAAGAGTCGCCGATTTTGATATTCAATGATTTTGAAAACAACCATAAAGCAATTTTCACCATTAAAAACCAAGAAGCTAGTAAAAAACTCAACAAAGATATTTTTGATCTTTATCTTTATACTACCGATTCCAAAACGATCAATCCGGCCAATCCGGTCCACGAACCAAAAAACCTGCGCCTGCTGACTTCAGATGTTGAAGATATTTCATTTCGCCTCAGCAGTGCCAATTCTGTCGTCATCAATTTTAAGTTCCAGAAGAACGAAAAAGCCTTTCAAATTGTTTCTGAAGGCTCGCTGATGAACTCTGGAGAAGTAAAATGAAAAACCGTAAAAGGGGTCTGAGCCTGATCGAGCTGATGATAGGTTTTTTGATCATCGGCGGCGTCACCATGGTTTATTTCAAGATGATGAATTTGTCGCGGCGCAAAAGCCAGTTTTATTCTGAACATTTCGTTGCGGCCCTGCTGGCTGGCAAGGTGGTCGAAAACTGCCTGCAGGAAACAGAGATAAACCCCTATGGAATCGAAGCCCTCGGGCTTGCCGACGAAAACAAAAAGCCTTTCAAGGTTTCAACCTTGATTACCGATGGGCAATCGGTTTTTTTCAAATATCCCCAGATAACTGAAAAAGACAATCCCGAACTCTTCAACCAGATTAAAAAAGATTTTCTTTTAAAAATCCAAACCGACGGTTCGAAAAAGAACCAGTTTCGGGTAACGACCAGCTTCGATTGGGAAGCGATGACCGGCTCAGGCAATTTCTCATTCGACTGCTATTTTCCCGATTATGTAATGAAACAGCACGCAACTTCGAGTTTTGCATTTCCTGAAAACGAGCTCGAAAAGAAGGTAGTCGAAAGAATTCTGGGCGGAAAAAGTGTTGCCCTGTCGGCAATTGTGCCATCTCCATCTGCCGCCGAGCTTGCTTTGGCAACCGGGCGCATTTACTTTTCGACGGCGGGATTTTTATCTTCTTCAGAGCTTAAATCAGCCAGCGAAGAGGCGCAAAAGATAAAGGGCGAAGCCCTGTCTGCCGATTCGGAAAGGTTTGCCCAGGGAACTGAAAAATATTTTGAAATTGCCCGCGATAGCCTTGATTTAATGCTTTATCTAAAGCCGCATATCGAGTTTGTCGCAAAGAATATCAAAGCCGCTGAATCGATGAAAACCTATTATCGATATCGAATGAATGATTACCTTTATCGGTCGGGAAATGCCATGGCTAAGCTGCAGCAGTTGTTTTTCATCTGCGTTAACGAAGCTGCGAGCCGTTATAAACAACAGATCAAAGAAACCAGTGCTCTGAGAAGCCAACGCTTTTACGTTGAAAGATGTTTGAGTATGCATCGAATCATGTATGCTAACCGCAGTTTTTGCAGCGACGAGGTCTTCTGCTCGGCAAACGCCCAGAATGTAATCAAGGCTGAATATTTCGATTTTTTGCAGGTTCTGTTAACCCATTTTGAAACCAGAGATCCGGCTATTTTTCGCCTGGCTTCACAGGAAAAGAAATTTGCCCGTGATGAAGCGATAAGAAAACGCTATTTTGCCTGCGATCTGACCGGCAAGCTTTTTAAAAGCATCGAAGATCTTTTGAAGGTTGTCCCGGCAGGCACTAGCGGCGGAAGTATGTATAACGCCGGAGTTATCGGCCAGCCAAAGGGAGACGGCTCGGTTTCCGGGGCAGTTACCTGGGCTCGCGATCAGCTAAAAAGCGGGCAAAGAAAAGGGTTGAACCAGAATAACGGTATGACATCTATTGATGAAACTGCCTGGGATGACTGGTGCCTTGCTTTCGTCAATTCAGCTTATGGTCACCAGGTCGACCATTTAAAAGCCGGCAGTGCTGTAGCCAGTATGAGATCCTTCGACTCGGCAGGAAAATTGAAAAATGACAAAAGGCCGCCGGCTGGTGCGATAATGTTTACTGATGCCACTCCTTCTAACCCCTATGGTCATATTTTTATCGCCACCGGAAAATACTCCGCAGATGGCGATCCTATCGTTGTAACCACTGGTTCGCCGGGTTGGAGCGGTGTCAGAGAAATTACCCTGACCGAAATGCTCAATGCCGTTGGCGGGAAAGGGTTCTACCGTGGTTGGGCAAGTGTGGAGTAACGGAGAAATCAAATGAAAAAACATTTAAAACCCATGTCGCAAGCAGGTTATGTTTTCCCGATGATTTTGCTGGCCACACTTTCAATCGCTTTTTTCATCATTACTCTGAATCAACTCGAGACCTCTCATCGAGACCAGCTAATGCATCTGAACACTTATCAGCATTCGTTGAATGTCGCCTACTCGGTTTGTGTCGAGCAGATGGCTAAACTCAAGGAAAAGCAGTGGGACGAGCGTTTTTTCAAGGGAAAACCTTTTATTGCCGTGAATCAAAAATTGTTCAACTCGACCTATGATGTCTGCGTCGAAGATTACAACCCGGCTGATTTTACCTTTAACGTAAAAATACGCACCACTTCTGCCGGTAAAAGCAACCTGTTTTACTGGCGCCAGAAATACATTCCCAATATGCTTGATTTCACCAAACTGACTGTGCCGATTTTCTTTGGTGACCTCGAGCCGGAACTTTTTGAGCCTGCCAGAAAGGCAGAAGTTGATAAAATTGTCGATGAAAAACTCGAAAATTTTAAAGAAAACAAAATTGTTGCTGAAAAAATCAACAAAGAACTGATAAATACTGCAAATCCTGAAGATGCTCTTGACAAGATTGGTGCGCTTCCCCCGGGAAAATCAGATCAAACCCTCGACGGAAACAGCTTACGTCCCGGTAACCTGCAGATTGCCACCAAGCCTTCTACCTCAGACAAAATCGAAATAAAAAATGTTATCGACGAGCTAAATGGCCTGGTTGAAATCGTCGATCAGATCAAGTATCCGGCCGAGGGCGCAAACATCACCGAGACG
>CAZTHA010000050.1:0-17249 GCA_964613435.1 uncultured bacterium | reverse complement strand
CGAGAGGAGTAGATTTACTCATCTGACCACCGGTGTTTGAATATACTTCAGTATCAAGAACGAGTACTTTTACATTCTTGCCGGAAGCGAGAACGTGATCAAGTCCGCCGTAGCCGATGTCATAAGCCCAACCGTCGCCGCCGACGATCCAGACTGAACGTTTGACCAGATACTGGGCCATGCCATGCAGACGTTTGCAGATAGCGTCTTCACAAGAAGCCAGCTGTTTTTTCAGTTCTTCGACATTGGCGCGTTGATCTTCGATTTCTTCCTGAGTTTTCTGGGGGTTGTTAAGAATCTTGTCAGCAATGGCTTTGATGTTGCCAGAGCATGAACAGCTGCATTCTTTGGCCTTGACCAGAAGCTCAACTGCTTCTTCCATCAGCTTGTCAGCTGCCAGGCGCATACCCATACCGAATTCGGCGTTGTCTTCGAACAGACTGTTCGACCATACAGGACCGCGGCCGTCGGCGCGGACACAATACGGAGTCGTCGGCAGGTTGCCGCCGTAGATTGAAGAGCAGCCGGTGGCGTTAGCGATCATGAGTCTGTCGCCGCAGATCTGTGTTACCAGCTTGATGTATGCAGTTTCGCCGCAGCCGGCGCAGGCGCCTGAGAATTCGATCAGAGGTCTGACATACTGGCTGCCTTTGATGGTGTTGAGATTGATCAAAGAGCGTTCAGGG
Organism: uncultured bacterium; assembly: GCA_964613435.1. Lineage (GTDB taxonomy): Bacteria > Muiribacteriota > Ozemobacteria > Ozemobacterales > Ozemobacteraceae > DYKG01. The sequence continues at coordinate 16,563 of CAZTHA010000050.1, read as the reverse complement.
TCAGGAATCTGGTTGAAGAAGAAATCCCAGTTTTCAGCTTCATTATGACGCATGGTTTCGTCTTTGAGCTGCATATTGATGGCTTTGGTTTCAAGTTTTTTGCCTTCGGCGTCTTTCTGGTGGGCCGGGCAGATGCTTACGCAGGCGCCGCAACCGGTGCAGTCTTCAGGAGCAACCTGAACGGTGAAGGACAAATCTTCCTTGAAGCCTTTGGCTTTGCAAGATTTGAAGGTTTTGGGCGCCTTGTCGAGAAGAGAAGGCTGATAAACCTTGGTTCGAATAGCAGCGTGCGGGCAAACCATCGAACACATGCCGCACTGAATACAGCTTTCAGTATCCCAGATCGGCATTTTGATACCGACGTTGCGTTTTTCATACTGGCTGGTTGCAGTTGGGAAGCTTCCGTCTTCGGGCATCTGACCAACGGTAATATCGTCGCCGCGACCGGCGAGAATTGGTTCAAGAACGTCTTTAACGAATTCGGGAGCTTTGTCGAGAGTCATGGCCGGCTGGATCTTGCTGTCGGCAGAAACCTTTTCCGGAACCTTGACTTCGGTGAGGTTTTCGAGGGCTTTGTCGATGGCGGCCCAGTTCATTTTTACAACGTCATCGCCTTTTTTACCATAGGTCTTTTTGACCGCGTCTTTAAGGTGCTGAACGTATTCTTCCCGGGGCATGATCTTGGAAATTTCGAAGAAGCAGGTCTGCATGATCATGTTGATGCGTTCGCCAAGTCCGATTGATTCGGCCAGGTTGAGTGCATCGACCACGAAGAATTTGGCTTTTTTGTCGATCAGGCGTTGCTGGGTTTCTTTGGGAAGCTTGTCCCAGATTTCGTCTTTGCTGTAATGGGTTTCGAGCAGGAATGTTCCGCCTTCTTTGAGGTTTTTGAGCATGTCATATTTTTCGATGAAGCTGAATTTATGACAGGCAACATAGTCGGCGTTGAGGATGAGGTAGGGGCAGCGCAGGGGCTTTTTGCCGAATCTCAGGTGAGAGATGGTCATGCTGCCAGATTTCTTTGAGTCATAAACGAAATAACCCTGAGCATTGTTTTCAGTGTAATCACCGATGATTTTAATGGCATCTTTGTTTGCGCCAACGGTGCCGTCTGAGCCCATACCGTAGAACATGCCGGCGAAAGTGCCCTGGGGGTTGGTGGCAATCGGGGCGCCAAGTTCAAGATTGGTTTTGGCGATATCATCGACGATGCCGACGGTGAAATGGTTTTTCGGCAGATCTTTGTTGAGATTATCGAATACGGCAATTACCTGGTTCGGGGTAAAGTCTTTTGAGCCAAGGCCGTAGCGCCCGCCGATGATTTTCGGCCAATGGGTGAAAGGAGCTTCTTTGGCTTCGAGAGCTTCGCCGATGCTGTTGCGAACGTCGATATAAAGGGGTTCGCCAGCGCAGCCGGGTTCTTTGGTGCGGTCAAGAACGGCAATGGCTTTAACGGTTTTTGGGAAAGCCTTAACCAGATGAGAGGGGCTGAATGGACGATAAAGTCTGACTTTGATCAGGCCAACTTTTTCGCCCTTGCTATTGAGATATTCAACAACTTCGTGAACGGTTTCTGCGCCGCTGCCCATGAGAACGATGACGCGTTCTGCATCCGGAGCGCCGATATAATCGAACAGTTTGTATTCGCGGCCGGTAAGTTTGGCGAATTTTTCCATGGCCTGGCTAACAACTGCCGGGGTCTGGTCGACATATTTGTTAACGGTTTCGCGGCCCTGGAAATATACATCGGGGTTCTGAGCGGTTCCGCGCATTACCGGTTTGTCAGGATTGAGTCCACGTGCACGATGGGCGGTGACGAGTTCGTCATCGATCATGGCTCTGATGTTTTCATCGCTGATCAGTTCGATTTTGTTAACTTCGTGTGAAGTTCTGAAACCATCGAAAAAGTGCACGAAAGGCACGCGGCTGCCAAGGGTGGCGGCCTGAGCGATCAGAGCCATGTCATGGGCTTCCTGAACCGAGCCAGAGGCGAGAAGGCCGAATCCGGTCTGGCGGGTGGCCATTACGTCACTGTGATCACCGAAGATCGAAAGTGCCTGGCAGGCAACTGAGCGCGCCGATACGTGAAAAACCGTGGCGGTCAATTCGCCGGCGATTTTGTACATGTTGGGGATCATGAGCAAAAGGCCCTGAGAGGCAGTAAAAGTAGTGGTCAAAGCTCCGGTGGTAAGAGCCCCATGAACGGCTCCAGAAGCTCCGCCTTCTGATTGCATTTCACAAACGTGAGGAATTGTACCCCAGACGTTTTTGTGTCCGGCGGCAGACCATGCATCGGCGTGTTCGCCCATGTTACTTGATGGTGTAATCGGATAAATAGCGATTACTTCGTTGGTCTTGTGCGCAATTAACGCGGTGGCTTCGTTCCCATCCATCATGGCATAATTCTTTTTAGTCACAATAGCACTCCTAGTCTGAGTATTGATCCCGAAAACAAAAATTGGTTCCGGCATCTGTAACGCATGGAGATATTAAGCCAAAAATAGCTTATAAGTCAACCAAAGAAGAGGGAAATCAGGAAAACTTACTGTGGGTGTGAAAAAAGGTTGGAAGCTCGAATTGCGGTGTTTTTGCAAGTGCTTCTTCGAGGAACTCCAGCTCTTTCATTCCTCTGTACCGATCGATTGAATTGCAATACAATGGCATGCTGACACAGAGGGCCTTCATGTCTTTCACAACCGGAATGAAGCCAAGTGACATCGATTTTTCACAACCCGAAACCGCAAAAAACAGGGTTTTATCGGGGGTTAATCGTTGTATCAGGTAGTCTGCCATTTCCATTAGCGGCGGTGAAACGACAAAAACAACCAGATCCTTGCGCTCATTGTATTCTTGGACCAGTTTGAAGATTTCTTCCGGATTATGTGACTCATCTATTCGGAAAAGGTTCAAGCCCGACCATTCGGCAATTTTCCAGGCCAGTCCACAGCTTTCGCTTTTCCTGACCATAATGGTTAAGGGTGAAATGAAAAAGCGCAGAAGATTGAGCAGGGTTACAAAGCCATGCTGGCGGCAAAAAATAATTTTGGCCTGGCCGGGTTTGAACTCATTTTCCCCATAACCGGAAAACATTGGAAAAAGCAGGCTGCCAAAAACCCTGGCCGCATAGTGCAGAAAGAAAAAGCTGTATTTATAGGGCATTGCTTATTCTTCGTCTTGCCTGACCCCTGGAACTCTTTCATAAATGCGATTGATGTCGTATCTGGTCATGACTTCGGACATTATGAAAGCTTTTACCAGATTGCTACGGTCAAGCTTGAGGTCCAGATCTTGTTGTTCAGTGGGGCGGATGAATGGGTTGATGAAAGATGAACCGGCCGGCCGGCCGGTCGAGGAATCGGAAGCCAGCGTTGAGCCGGTTTCCTGTTCTCTTCTGCCCTGTTCGGACATTAAAGACTGCGACTCGGTGTGCATCATTCCACTTGAATGGTCTGGAGAGTGCCAGTTCTGGTTCGGCTCTGACTTTTTTTGCTGGCGGCGATTTTTTCTTTCCTGTCGCGTAGGCAACTGCGAAACCGGTAACGGTTCGAGCGCTTCAGCCTCATTTTGCTTTTTGAGAAAGTCGTCTATTGAAGCAAGCTCAGAGAAGTCGAAATCGACGTTCTTTTCCTGTTTTTGCTTGTTGACTTCTGACCATATCGAATAAACGATAGCAATGATAACGAGTACTAGTTCCACTATTCGCCTCCGATCAGTGGCGATTAACAGGTTTTGGCGGTTCTACCAGGTGCGAAAAGGATTTTCTCATTTCCGTATCGGAATTGATATTTTTCAGGGTGTAATAATCAAGAATGCCCATGTTGCCGTCGCGAAGGGCATCGGCAATTGCCTGGGGAACCTGGGCTTCAGCTTCGACCAGCTTGGCTTTCATTTCCTGTTCCATGGCTTTCATTTCCTGCTCTTTGGCTTCGGCCATGGCTCGTCTTTCGGCAGCTTTTGCCTGAGCAATTTTCATGTCGGCTTCGGACTGGTCGATCTGGAGCTTTGCGCCGATGTTATCGCCAACGTCTACGTCGGCGATGTCGATGGAAAGAATTTCAAAGGCAGTATTGGCATCGAGGCCCTTGTCTTGAATGGTTTTGGAAATTTTATCGGGGTTTTCGAGGATCTCTTCGTGACTGGCTGCTGAACCGATTGTGGTAACGATACCTTCGCCGACGCGGGCGAGAATGGTTTCTTCGGTTGCGCCACCGACGAGTTTGTTGATGTCTGCTTTAACGGTTACCCGGGCGATGGCCTTGACCTGAATTCCGTTTTTGGCCATTGCAGCAACCAGGGGAGTCTGAATAACCTTTGGCTTAACGCAGAGTTTTACCGCATCGAGAACGTCACGACCAGCCAGATCTATGGCTGTCGCCTGTTTGAATGAAAGGTTTATGCCGGCCTTCTGGGCGGCAATTAGAGCAGAAGCGACTTTGGACACATTGCCACCGGCAAGATAATGCGATTCCAGCGCCTGCAGCGGAATTTCGATGCCACCTTTCTTGACCATGATCGCGGGGTTGATAATGGCATGGGGTGAAACGCGGCGAAAGCGCATTCCGATAAATTCAAGAGGATTAACTTTGACATCGCTGGCTAGAGCGCTGATCCAAAGACCTACCGGAACGAAATAGGTAAAAATGAAAAAGCCGAAAATGCCGATTACGGCACCAATAATGATCATTTCTGACATAAAAAATACCCCTCCTGCTCTATTGCTTTACCGTTTAAATGTTCTGATATTTTACCAGTCAAAGTCAAGTTTTGTGAAAATCAGCCTTCGATTTCTTTTTTGGCAACCATGAGCCTGCCGCCGCTTTCTTTGACGATTTTGATCTCGGTGCCCTTCTCGATGAATTCGCAATCTGAAATTACATCGAGCCGCTCGCCTTCAACAATGGCAATACCTGAGGGGCGGAGCATGGTCTGAGTCACCCCTTCTTTGCCGACATATTTTTTGAGGTCCTGTACCGCAATGCAACCATCTTCTACCGAAGATTCAGCCTCTAAAACGAACTTTTTACCAAGGCTGGTGTTGGGAAAAACGTAGAAGAACCAGAGTAGCAGGACAATAACTCCGAAAACAGCGCCCAAGGTCGCTGCAACTGCCATGCCGGTCGATAATTTAATGTAAGCAAGGGCAAGACCACCAATAAGCCCGATCAGCCCAATTATACCGGCCGCACCAAAGCCAGGAATGATGGCTATTTCAAGAAACATGAACAGTAGTCCTCCAAGCAGCAGCCCGATAACTGTCAGACCCCAGGCCGGTTCGTCACTAGCACTTGTTGGAGGCGGTTCTGCTGCCTCAGTGGTAGTAGCTTCCGGAATAATTTCGTTGTCACCGGCAGCAAAAATTGGCTGAAAACTGAAAAATGATAGAATGAGTAACAGAGAAATCAGGACTTTCATTGGCAATCCCTCAAAATTATTATTCGCTGAGCTGGCGCACCACGACCTTGTTATTGTCTACTTTTCTGACCTGAACTCTGGCTCCTTTTTCGATAAAGTCGCCATCTGAGACAACGTCGTAGCGCTCGTCACCAATTTTGACTTTCCCCGAGGGGCGACAGGGCGAAACGGCAACGCCTTCAAGGCCCACCAGATGGTCATACACGCCAACCTCTACTGCGACAAAGCCCTGATCAGCAGTCATCTCGTCTTTGAGAACGAAGCGGTCAAAGAGTCTGAGCTTCGGCCCCCAAAAATAGATACCAATCATGAAGAGCATCGAATAGGTAATGATACTTGCCATAGCATACAGGGCTGAATAGATCCCGCCAAATACCAGGATGATACTGAAGCTTACCGCAAGAATACCGGCTACTCCGGTTATGCCAAAGCCGGGGATTACGAAAATTTCAAGTAGAAGCAGAATCAACCCGATTAAAAACAGAATTAGCGATTCCAGCCCGGCAAGGTAAGCGAAAAGATGTCCGCCAAAGAAAAGAGCCAGGCAGGTTATTCCAAACCAGCCAAAAAAGCCAAAACCAGCGATGAAGAATTCGATAATCAGGCACCAGAACCCAATTGTAAAGATAATGACACTGATGTTGGGATTGGTCAGCCAGCGTGCCAGCCACTCGGCTGAAGTAGGCTCCACCCTTTCGATCCGGGCGTTTTCAAGACCCATGATGCGTAAAACCGAGGAGGTGGTGGCGACGATCTGGTCGCAATAGCCGTGTTTGAAAGCAGTTTCAGAAGTAAGGGTGACGATATCGCCCTTATTGCTCAGACCCGGAATTGATTCGTGGTTTTTGTCGACCATGGCTCCGGCAATGGCTTTCGGTCGCTTTCTCGCCTCTGCGGCCGATTCAAATTCGGCCCGAAAAGCCGAAACGAATTTTTCTTCTGCGGCTTTTACACTTGGCCCGAGTAACATTATCGGTGTGGCCGCACCCATTTCGCTGCCCGGTTCCATGTAAATTTTATGGCAGGAGATGGCGATTAGCGCAGCGGCTGAAAGGGCGCGTCCGCGAACATAGGCTACGGTGGTGACTTTCGATCTTAACAGTGCGTCTTTGATCTCTTGTGACGCTGTGACCAGGCCACCGTTTGAATTGATTTCGAGAATGACGGCGTTGATCTGTTCCTGTTCAGCGCGCCGGAGCATGCGCTGAATAAAAAACGACAGGCCGTCGTCGATGTCGTTGTGAACCGGAACGATCATTACCGTTCCTGATGCTTGCGCAAAAACGCTGCCGGCAGATAGGGCCAGTAATAAAATCAGCATAACAAACCCCATAAAGACCCGAAGGGCCTTTATGGGGTCATTAAAGCGAATCTGATACGCTGAATTATCTGCGCCTTCTTTGTTTGCGGCGAGCTTCAGCAGCTTTTCTTTTCTGCTTTTCACTTGGTTTCTCATACGCGCGGCGGCGTTTGATTTCCTTTATGATTCCAGCTTCCTGACACTTTTTCTGAAAGCGTTTCAGAGCCTTTTCCAACGGTTCATCTTTAAGAACTTTTACTTCTGCCATTTAATGTCACCCCCCTTCTGATTCTATCAGAGAGGCATTCCCTCAATATTTTTCAGCCTGGCGGCCAGTTCAGAGCGCGTTTGCCCAACACATGAAAGTGAATGTGATAAACGGTCTGGCCGGCTTCCGGGCCACAATTTGTCACAACACGAAATCCTTTTTCAAGCTGCATTTCTTGTGCCAGTTTTTGAATGGCCGAAAAAACAGCACCAAGAACTTTTCCGTCTGCGGCCTCTGGATTGGTCAACCGATCAATATGCTTGACCGGGATCACCAGCAGATGAACAGGGGCCTGTGGATTGATATCTTTGAAGGCGACGACATTTTCGTCCCGGTAGACTATCTCAGCCGGAATGTTTCCTTCAATGATTTTACAAAACAGACAATCGCTCATGGTAGACGGATTGTACAATGACTAGATCGCTGGTGTCAACTTCTTTTTCTTTGCCACAGGGTTTTGCCGGGTTGGCAAAAGGGCTTGCGAAAGTAGTTTTTATTGGCAAGTTGGTTGTGTTTTTATGGTTTGGAAGGATCTTTTTCGGGTTTTGAGAATTCCGGACCAGTCCATGGCGAGACATGCTCATGGATAGCTTTAACGGGTTCGACGCCCTCGCCTGCCTCGGCTGGAGCCGTTGCTGAATCGGAGGCGACTGGTTCGGCATCAGTTGCTGATTCTGCAGCGGGGTTTTCGTCGGAACTTTCGCTTGCGCTGCCTTGTTCCGGGCTTGAACCTTCTTCTAACGGATTCTCGAAAAAGTCTTGGGGGAAGGACTCGGGGAGGTTGGTCAGCTTGGAATCTGAAGAAGCAAATTTTTGTCCCTTTTCAATAATGGTTTCGGGGCCATTTTCTTTGGTGAACCCAACTTTTCCTGACTGTACAAAGATCAGGGTTTGCGATGCGGCTACCTCTACTCGAAATACCGTTCCCAGGACCGTTGCTGTGCCTTGTGGGGTGTGAATCTTAATGTTTTTGTTCTGTTTTTCGATCTGATAAACCGCGGTGCCATTTTTTTGCAGCAATTCTTTGCGATTGAAGCTGCTGACTTCAAGGTAGCTGTTCTGGCCAAGTTTGATGCTGCTGCCGTCCGAAACCATTCTAAGGCCGGCATGGGCTTCTTCGCCAGTCTTTATAGCAGCACTACAGCCTAAAAGCTGATTCGTTTGCGCTGTGGTAAAGTCTGCAGTGTCCTTGTTTCTGGCGAGAACCGGGCCATTGAGATCAACAATCTGAATGACCGGCATATTCGCATTTTTCTCTTCGGTCATAAGGTAAACCGCTGTTGCGATCAACAAAACAACAAGAATCAGTAATGGTTTTTTCATATATATTCTCAAACTTTTTCTTTTATTCTAACCGATTGGGGTTGCGTTTGTAAATTTTTCATTCGATTCTTTAAGCCCATTGCAAAAGAAAAACAGGGGCCGCATCCTTAGCCGATGAAGCCCCTGTAATAATCCTTTGGCCTTAGTTGTCAGTTTTCCGAATTTTGCAGAACCGCTTCTCCATGCATGCCGGGGTGGTATTTGCCTTTGTTGCTCGATAAGGGCGAGCGCATGAAGCGAATCGCTCTGATGCCAACTTCATTGGCTTCAGAAATATCTGAATCTGAATCGCCGTAATAAAGAGAGATGCCGTGCTTTTTGATGAAAACACCCTTGCTGGTGCGCCCCGAAAAAATGGCCTTGGGACTGTTTTCAGGCAATTTGAAGCTGCGTTTGAGAATTGCAGACAGTATTTCATTTTTGACCGGAGGTCTGGCAGTGATGAAATAAACTTTGTCGCCACGCTTTTTGTGCATTTCAATGATTTGGCGGGCAGATTCTTTGGGAATGCTGAATTTGTCAAATTCCGCGCTCATATCTTGCCAAAATTGATCGTTTTTAAGAGGTTTTGGGCCATATTTGTTGGTTCCCCCAGGTCCGTCGGTGTTGTTGAAACCATAATGAAAGCCGGGGTTTGAAAACAGCGCGGTATCGTCGACGTCAAGGCCGATCGAGATCGGTTTTGACGGCAGAGATTTTTCAATCTCTTCGATACTGATGCTGTGGTAGTAAAAATTGCTCTGGCCGTAAGCTGAAACCGACAGCAGCAGCATGAAAATCAACAGCAGTTTGCAAGTCTTCATTCGCATTCCTTAAACTCCTTGATGTAATTGTTGTTTTCCTCAGACAAGCTGAATTTGTCTCTAGGGTAAACCGGTATTTCGAAGGTTTCAATAAATTCTTTGCTGTTACTGTCGAAATACATCAATACCTGCCACTTTCCTGGAAACTCGTCTTCAGAATTCGTTGGTTCGCAATCCTCAGGCAGTTCGATGGCTAGTTCAAGTAGAATTCTAGATTCTGCCGACTTGATTTGCGGGTCGAGCGCAAAGCAGGTGCTGCCATTTTCCACCGGTCCCTTTTCGGCCATAGAAATGGCATAAGAACCGCCGCGTCCCGTTCCGGATAATACCGTGGTTCCAAGGGATCGGAAGTATTTAACGAAGATTTTTACCTGGGCGAGAATTTCCATGTCGCGAGGCTGCTCGATGATTATGCGAAAAGGCCATTTCTCGCCCGGCCTGATCGGAAAAGAGGATGCCTGAAGTTCGATGGATTTGGCCCAGGACTCACCGCGCCATTTTTTAAGGCACTTGTAAAGAAGCATCAGGTTGAAGAGTCCTAGAAAAGCGATTCCAAAAAACTCTTCGACACCTTTGCCCGGTTGCAAAAGAACGAGTATGGCCAGGGTTACCGAAAAAAAGAAAAGAATGATTGAAAAGGCAAAAAGTGGCAGGGACTTGCTCAGTTGTGACTCAGCCGGAATGGAAAAACTTTGCCAGCTTTCTTCCCAGCGCCAGGGCCGGTCGGGAAACTTCTTTTTGAGGTTGCTGCGCAGGGTTTGGCGGCGCAGACTGAAAATGAACAATGCTTCCAGTAAAATGTTGATGCCAAGCATTACCGCGCCGAGAAGAACCAGAAAGAATGCTTTGAATGGGAAAGGCCTGAATAGCCATGAGTTTTCAGGGTTATTGGGATCAACCATCGCCTGAACCGGCTTATTTTCAGAAATTGCATTTTCGAGTAATTTGCGCGAAAGAAGCAGTTCTTCGGGGGAGTTGCTGAAAGTCGCGTCGATAGCCACTTTATTGGAGACGAATTCCTTGCCGGAAATATTGTAGCTGTATGTCGCGAGCAGCTGGTTGCCGATAACCGACCCATATTCATAGACCGGTTCGACATTTACGCTTGAAACTTTTGCTTCAATTTTTTGCCAGTTCTGAAGTTCAAGATCTCTGGCGATGTCTTGCCCACCGCTCCAGATTAGCTTTATCGCCAGCCCGAGAAAAATCAGCGAAACAATTAGATAGTGAAAGCCTTTATTCCAGAAATCTGACTCTGTCATTCAATCCGCTCCAGTATTTGATTTTTTGCCAGTCTATCAGCTTTGCGAAACCTTCACAAGCAAAATACCTTTGAAGCAGATATTTGAAATGCCGGACTTGCTAAGCTGGTTTCTCTTTGGATCGAGCCGCGAAGGTGAAAAAAAATGCGAACTGTGCTAACCTTGTTCGCAAAAGCAGGAGAAAAATCATGGCAAAACTGAGAATTGATGAAAATAAATGTTTAAGAGACGGTATATGTTCGGAAGTTTGTCCGTGCAAAATTTTCGTTGCTGACGAAACCGGTCTGGCCAAAATCGATCCGACAACCGAACCTATTTGCGTTCAATGCGGTCATTGCGTCGCTGTTTGTCCGGGTTCGGCAATAAGTCTGGATGAGGTTGACGGCGGGCAATTGCCGGCAGTTGCAGACAATCTGCCTGGTTTAAATGATTTTTTTGATCTGGTTCAGGCGCGAAGATCGATAAGATCTTTCAAAGATGAGCTGATTCCTCAGGAAGAACTGATCAGGCTACTCGAAGTTACCCGCTGGGCACCGACTGCCAAAAATACTCAGCTGCTTTCATGGGTTCTTGTTTCTGGCAAGCAGCAGGTTCAGGATTTTTCCCGAGCTGTCATCGATGTCTTTCGCAATGACGAAAAAATGGCCGGGATGGTTCAGGCATTCGAAAGCGGTTACGATGTCATCAATCGTGGAGCTCCGCATCTGGCAATTGCCTATGGCCCGGAAAAATACAAATGGGGAACTTTTGACGCTTCGATTGCCATGAATACGCTTGAGTTGGCAGCCCGTGCCGCTAAAATCGGCACCTGTTGGGGCGGGTTCAGCACTTCTGCGGCCGCTCTCGACAAATCAATCGGTAAATTGGTTGGCATAAGTGAAGAAAACAAGATTTTTGCGGTTATGATGCTCGGTCGCCCGAATTTCTCTTATCGCCGGGTTCCCAAACGTAAAGAATTGAGATTGAAAATCATTGCATGATCGAAAAAGACGGGCGGGATGTTTGTTTCGATCAACTTTGCAGGCGTTTTGACAAAAATGTTTATGCAACTGGGAAAGGTCAGGTAAGACTTGAGCTAACCAAGGCTGACATGATGGTTGGCCTGCCCGAGTTGCAGCGGGGCAAGCAATTACAGATTCTCGATGCCGGTGGTGGAATGGGGCAAATTGCCATCTGGCTTGCCGGTCTTGGCCATCAGATTACCATGGCTGACATTTCAAACGAAATGCTTGCCAAAGCCCGGCAGCAAATCGAAGCTTGCAAAGTGAGTGAGAAAATAAGCCTGATGCAGGCTTCAATTCAAAGCTTGCCTGAGTTGTTGCCCAAGGGGCATTTCGACCTGGTTCTTTTGCATGGAGTAATAGCCTGGCTCGAAAAGCCGCTCGAGGCCATCGGTTGCCTTCTGCCTTTGTTAAAGCCTTCCGGGCGCATGAGCGTTTTGTATTTCAATCGCGACAAGCTGATTCTGAAATGGGGAATAACCGGGCAGATTGCCAGTGCCACCAGCGGTCGCGGCAGCAAAAAGGGCTCTTTGACCCCAATAAATCCTTTGTCCTATGCAGAAGTTGCCGAATATTGTGTTAGTCGCAGATTGCGAGTGCTTTCGAAGTCGGGCATAAGGGTTTTTTACCGTTTTTTTCTACGGTTTCCCGAGAAATTCAATTGCAGTATTGAAGATTTTATCAGGCTGGAATTACAATATTGCCGAATTGAACCATACGCTTCGCTGGGCGAACACACTCATTTGATTTTGGGCCTGAACGATCGATGAAACAGACAAAAGATCTTGAAGCAAAGCCAATCGGCCTTCTATTGCTCAAGTTTTCCATTCCGGCAATAACCGGAACCGTCATAACCTCTTTTTACAATATTGTCGATCGCATTTTTCTCGGCCATTATGTCGGTGAAAACGGCATTGCCGCGACAACCATCGCTATGCCGATGATGATGATCATTATGGCGATCGGTATGCTTATAGGTTTTGGAACCAATTCGCAGATTTCGATCCGACTGGGCGAGAAAAATCACGAAGAGGCGGAAAGGCTTTTGGGACAGGGGCTTTTCCTGTTTTTTGTCACTTCGGTTGGTTTGAGTTTGGCTTTTTTAGCGTTATTGGATCAGCTGCTGATCTTTTTTGGTTCGACCCCGGAGATTTTGCCTTACGCGCGGCCATACCTTGGCATTGTATTGATCGGAATTTTGCCTCACCAACTATCATTTGGTGCCAACAGTTTCATCAGGGGTGAAGGAAATCCCAGGACAGCCATGGCAACAATGCTTATCGGCGGTATTCTCAATGTCATTCTCGATTATGTTTTCATTGCCCGAATGGGCTGGGGCATGGAAGGTGCTGCCTGGGCGACGGTGATTGGTTATAGCGTTTCCGCGATATGGGTGGTTCATTATTTTGTCAGCGGCAGGAGCCTGGTGCGCTTTCGAATTGCCAATTTCAGGATGAGCAAAGATTCGGTCAGACAGGTAATGGTTATGGGATCGCCCCATTTCATCATGAACATGATTTCGAGCGTTCAAATGTCTTTATTCAACAATCAGTTAGCCCGTTTCGGCAGCAATACTTCGATTTCGATCATGGGTGTCATTATGAGTTTCAACATGATCTGGCTCATGCCGGTAATTGGTTTGAGCCAGGGGTTGCAGCCGATCGTCGGTTACAACTATGGGGCGAAACAATTTCATCGGGTTAGAAAAGCACTGCTAATGGCTATTTCAGCGGCGACTTTAATGTGCTCCAGTTTCTTCATTTTCATCGAACTCTTTCCTGAACTGGTATTTGCCATGTTTACCTCGGACTTGCAGTCGAATATGGTCAAGGAAGGTGCTGAGGCTGTTTTGCAGTTTTCTTTGATGCTGCCTATCGTCGGCTATGTAATCATCGCCGGCAATTATTTCCAGTTTACCGGTCGCCCAAAAGTAAGCCTGACACTGACGCTGGTTCGTCAGGTCGTTTTTCTTATTCCGGCTTTGCTACTGTTGCCGCGTTTTTTCGGTTTAAGTGGCGTCTGGTATGCAATGCCGGCCTCAGACGCCGGGGCATTTTTAATGACGACCTGGTTTTTCGTGCGTGAATTGAAGAATTTGAAAAAATAGGGTGACAAGCTGCAAAGCCTTAGAAATAGATTCCCCAAACGACATAGGCCCCGATTAGCGCTGTTACCATAGCCATGACCAGGTAATGAATCTTTTCTGAACGCAGAGCTTCGAATCTGATCGATGCCATGTTGATTCCGGCATTGACTGCATAAGCGAAACCTACGGCAAAAGGCAGTTGAAATAGAATGAAGCCGCGGCCCGGGTGCGCCAGAATGTGAATCAATGCTGAGATTATTATTCCGGCAGCGAATATCCCAAGACCAAGCAACAGGTTGCTTTTGTAGCTTGACCAGAGAAAATCTGTGGTTTCAGGGCATTTCTCTGCATAGGCAACAGCCTGAGAAGCAAGCTCACCGGTGATTTTCGATTTCATCAAGGTTTGTATGACTCTGGCCTTCTTGACTCTTTTTCGCCCTTCGTCCGTTTCAAGAAGATAGCCGGCGACCATGGCAAAAACCATCTCCAACCCTTCTTCGCCAAGGGCGTCGATGAGGATTTTCCGGGTGTCTATTGGCTTTTTAACGTTACGGTAATCGACGGGCCTTGCCGGCCAACCCGCCGCCGATTTCTTTGCTGAAATTGCCGGAGCCGCGATTTTTGGGCCTGAAGAAACTTCGGCAGGAGCATCTGTATGCGTTTCAACCTCCGGGATTGGTGGATTTTTGATCCCCATTTCAACGCGAATGCGCTCTCGGTCGTCAAGCACCTTATATTTTGGTGTTTTGCCCGATGCTTCAGAAATCTTTTCATGGGAGCCGCATTCTTCGCATTTGATAAATGGCTGAAGATAGTCGTCGGCAACCGAAATCGGCGCACCACACTGTCTGCATTTGAAGCTGCGCATGAAACTCTCCTGAATGATTCTGAAAAAAGTATACAATAAATGTTTCTTTTAGCAACTGAAGATTGAACGCTTCGGTTGAAAATACTTTGGCGATAGCATATATATGAAGCGATGAAAAAGAAACGACTCGATGAACTGGTAGTTGAGCAGGGGTTGGCTGAAACCGTCGACCTGGCTCGTCGTCTGATCATGGCCGGACAGATTCGCAGCGGCGACCGTGTCTGGGAGAAAGCCGGCGAAAAAGTGCCTGCCGATACCGAGCTTACAAGAAAAGATCAGCCCTGCCGCTGGGTATCTAGGGGCGGTCTTAAACTCGAAAAAGCTTTTAGCGAATTTTCGGTTACTTCTGATAAAAAACGCTGTCTGGATATTGGCGCTTCAACCGGTGGCTTTACCCATGTTCTTCTGGAATTCGGCGCTGCTGAGGTCGTCGCGGTCGATGTCGGCTGGGGCCAACTCGATCAGAAACTGCTAATGGATTCCCGGGTAACGGTCAAAGATCGAACGAATTTTAGATTGCTTGCGGCTCACGAGCTTGGTGAGCCATTCGATCTGGTTGTGGCTGATGTTTCATTCATTTCTTTAAGGAAGATTTTACCCAAGGCATGTGAAATGCTCAAACCCAATGGCGAAATCGTTGCTTTGATCAAGCCGCAATTCGAAGCGCCGCGTGGAATGGTTCCCGAAGGGGGGATCATCACCGATGAACGAACCCATTTAATGGTAGTAACCGAGTTGGCTGAGTTTCTGCAAAATGAATCCAGGTTGATTCTTTCAGGTCTGGCTCCAGTGCCGCTGGTAAGCCGGCGAAAAAATATCGAATTCGTCGCCTGGTGGACCAGAATCGGATTATCTTTAACCGGCGGCCGGATAAAAGAAATTATTTCGGCTGCTCATCAGCGTTGATGGGCATACCATAAAAAGCACAGCCGGCGAAATCTGACCGCTGCCGGAAAAAGCGTGAAGACGATGATCGTGGCGATAAAGACCATGGTTTGTTCGTTTTTGCGTGCTGAGCTGATTATGCCCGGCATGTCGAGAATGACGAAGCGCATCTTTTTTTTTCGACCAAGATTTTTAAGTTTGGCCGAAAGGTTGAGTTCTTCAGAAGCATAGAGCCTGGTGTCGAAACCACCGACTTCTTTGAAGGCGTCGGCATGGCAAAAAATGAAACAGCCCGCCGCCAACTTCAGGGTTTTTGAAATCATGGTCCAGAATTTCAATAAAAACAAGGCCAGACCCCTTGGTTGATGAGAAAATTCAACCCTGGCCCCGCCGCCAATGATCCTTCCGGATTCCAATTTTTTGCGGGCCTCATTAAAAAGATTGCTTGAAATGGTTGTATCGGCATCGATGAAAAACAGATAGCGCCCAAGAGCAGCCTTTGCGCCGGCATTTCTGGCGCGAGCAATTTGCCGGTGTCCTTCAAAAACCACCTTTGCGCCCTTTTTTCTGGCAATTTCTGCCGTATTGTCGGTCGAAGCATTGTCGACCACGATAATTTCCGTTTGGGATGCTATCTCGGTAGTTGCGGTCTTGAGTGAATCAAGGCAAAAACCAAGCAGCTTTTCTTCGTTGTAGGCAGGGATTATCAGCGAGTAGAGAATTTCGGCATTGGCCATTGTCTCTAAGCCTATTTTTTCAAAGCATTGTCTGGATCGGTTTCTGAATTTGTGTTGTGAAGAATGAGAATAACTCTTTCAATTTCCTGTCTGAAGTTTTTCTCGGTAAGAATCACATAGGACGGGCAGCCACGGGAGACTGACTTGTCCAGTCGGTGCTCCACGACTTTTGCAATCTCGGTCGAAAGGTTGGCAAATTCAGGAAAAACATCGGAAAAATATTTGCCGACATTGTTTCCGGCGCGCTTGTTCTGTTCGAGATATTTGCTGGCACAGCCATTCAGATGCAGAATAAAGCCTTTGTCGTTCTGAACCACAACCAGATCTGAAATATTATCGATAATGTTGGCATTGCTGGCCTGGGCTTCGAGGACCCTTTCCATAAGTCTGGCATTCATGATCGCCACCCCGGCGATAAGGCCAAAATTGTGCAGAATGATCTGGTCGTCTTCAGAGAATTCGCCGCTTCTTTTGTTGACTACCTGAAAGACGCCGATTAGTTCGTCATGCAGAATAAGGGGTTGAGTAATGACGTTGCGGGTTCTTTTTCCCGATTCTTCGTCAACCTTGCGATTAAACTTCAATTCGGGGTGGATTTGGCTCAGGTCTTCATAAACA
>CAZTHA010000049.1:0-17288 GCA_964613435.1 uncultured bacterium | reverse complement strand
GCTGCCTTCCATGTAAACCTTGCTGACGATACTGCTTTCGATAATGCCGCTTTTGCCGGCAATGAAATCGTTCTGATGGTCGAAGCCCTGACCTTCCCGGGCGGTCTTTTCAAAAATCATCTTTTGCAGAGACAGAAGTGCATTGATCGAAGGCTCGGCATCGAAGAAAGACTTGTTCCCTTCCTGGTTGACGATTTGGCCGCCAAATTGCAGAATGCGGTTGGAAAAGCCCCAGACATTGGCTTTGCTGGTGCCGTAGCCATAGACGCTGTTGTCTTCGCCCGGAGTGTTCTGGTGATACCAGGTGATCTTTCGCGAAAATTCAGCCAGCTCGTCGAGGGTCAGCGGCGGCCGTTCAGGATCCAGCCCGACTTTTCTGAACATGTCCTTGTTGTAATACAGAACCGGGACACTTTTGTTGAACGGAAACGAATAGAGTTTGCCGTCAAAAGTGTTGTTTTCAAGCATTATCGGAATGATATCGGCCTTGATATCTTCGCTTTCAGAGGCAAGCAGGTCATCGAGGCAAACAATTTTGCCGTGCTTGATGAACTTCTTGGTCAGCGTTTGGTAGTTCTGCGCGATGTCTGGAGCTTCTTTGGCAACCAGTGACGCGAGAATCTTTTTGGCCAGAGTGTCATAGCTGCCCATGCCGACCGCTTTGATGAAATACTGGTTCTGGCTACGGTTATAGCGATCGATGAGATCGGTCATGACCCGACCCAGAGGCCCGCCCATTGCATGCCAGAATACTACTTGAACGCGGTCGCCGTTGAGTTGTTCGGCGCCAATGCCGGCCGCTTCACGGTCACCCTTGACGATGAAGCCGACGATGATTATCCAGGTTATAAAAACACCGATTAAAAAGTAGCGCATGGTTACTCCTTCATTCCTGTGGTGGCCTGTGATTCAACGAACTGCTTCTGGGCCAGGAAATACATGATTACCAGCGGCAGAATGGTGAAGGTTGAGGCAGCCATCAACGGACCCCAGCGGGTGCCGGCTTCACTGGAGAAATAGCTCAAACCAACCTGAATAACGCGCATGTTGGTGTCGTTGGTCACGATTAACGGCCAGACAAAGCTGTTCCAGTTTGCCAGAAAAGAGAAAATGCCAAGAGTGACCATCGGCGGCTTGCTCAACGGCAAGACCACCTTGTAATAAAATTGAAAGCGTGAGCAGCCATCGATTGTGGCAGCTTCGAAAAGATCTTTCGGCAGCTGCAGAAAGAACTGGCGTAGAAAAAAGACTGAATAGGCCGAGGCCAGCCAGGGAACGATCAGCGCGAAGAACGTGTTGATCCAACCCAGCTTGGACAGAAAGATGTAGTTGGGAATCAACAGCGCCTGCTGCGGGATCATCATCGTGCCAAGCATCATCATGAAAGCCATGTCTTTAAACGGAAATTTGAAGAATGCAAAGGCATAGGCCGCCATCGAGGCGAAGAATAGCGAGCCGGTTGTGACGGTAATGGTCACGAAAAGCGTGTTAAGAAAATAGCGACCGAAGGGTTGCAGATACCAGGGCGTTTTGGCATCGCCTTGCTGGGCGCCCCAGGCTTCTTTGTAATTGTCGAAAAATTCAAATGGCTTTTTAATGCGCGGATTGCGCTGGTCGACGGGCTTGGCCATTTCTGCCTGATAAAGGGCGGCGTGCTTTTCCTTGTCGGCAATTCGCTTGCGGTCTTCGTCTGAATTGAGGAAGTCCGGGCGCAGGCTGTCGGGTAAAATTACGATCGATTTACTCGTGTTGAGAATCTCGTCTTCGCTCTTAACTGAAGTGGTCAGCATCCAAACGAACGGGAAAAGCATGAAGATCGAACCGATGATCAGAAGAATATGAACCGGAATATGTTCGGGGTGTTTTATTTTTATCATGATCTGGCTCCCCCTTATGAGTAGTGGACTTTCTTTTCAAGATACAGCTTGTTGAAAAGAGTCACACTGAAAGTGATGATGAACAGTATAAAGGCGGCGGCAAGAGCATAGCCGAATTCAAACTGCTCAAAGGCTTTGCGATAGAGATAGTATACGATAACCATCGTGCTTTTCAGCGGTCCGCCGCGGGGGGTCATCATGTAGACCTGGGCGAAGACCTGAAATGAACCGATGCTTGAGATTACGAAAATGAAGAAGGTGGTCGGGGTCAGCAACGGCCAGGTTATATGGCGGAATTGCTGCCAGCGGCTTGCACCATCGATCCTGGCGGCTTCGTAAAGATGCTTGGGAATGTTCTGCAAACCGGCAAGAAAGATGATGACGTTGTAGCCAAGACCTTTCCAGACGCTCATGAAAATGATGCAGGGCATGGCCCAGTCCGGGTCCTGTAGCCACAATCGCGGCTCGATCGAAAAAATGGCAAGAATTTTGTTGAGCAGGCCAAAATCCGGATGATAAATGAAGTTCCAGACGATGGCCACGGCGTTGATCGAAGTTATCACCGGAATGAAATAAATCGTCCGGTAAAGACCGATGCCTGAAATCGGATTGTTCAAAAGCAAAGCAATTGCCAGTGACATGGTTATCGATAACGGAACACTCAAGCAGGCATAATAAATCGTGTTCCAGATCGATTTATAAAACATCGGATCGTCAAAAAGGCGGGAATAATTGCCGGCACCCACGAATTCGGGCTGGCCGATCAGATCCCATTCGTAAAAGCTGACGATAAGAGAATAAAAAATAGGCAGAACGTGGAAGCAGAAAAGAATGATGACCACAGGCATCAGGTAAAGGTATGCTCCCCAGTCTTTGTTGTGTTTATTTGGCATTGCTTGGTCCTGAGTCGAAATTTTGTTTGAAACCGGCTTCTGAATGAAGCATGCGCTGCAGACAGAAGCCGGTTTTTAGATTACTTTCCGGATGCGAGATACTTTACCAGATTGTCGTAAATAGCCGGAGTTTCGTGTTCGAAAGGCGGTGGCCCGGGCTGAGCCATGTTGATGTCACTGTCGGGATACTGGTAGTCGGTGAAGTTGCAGCAGCCGATCAAAACCAGAGTACCGTTAACGATCTTTTCAATGGCCATTATCGGTATAGGAATGTTCTTGGGATACATGACCGCCGGTATTTTGGTGTAGCCGTCCTTGTTGAAGGTGTCGTCATCACCGGTGATGATGATTTCCACGCCGGCAGCTTCGGTCAGAGGTTGTTTGTTGCGGTCGATCAATGAGCAGGTGCCCCAGGTGATAACTGTCTTGACCCCTTGGGTGACCGGATGACCCTGCTTGAGAACGTGGGCCAGAACGCCCCAGGGTTTGTTGGTCTTGTTGGTTTTATCCCAGACCTGGTCATCATTGAGAAGCATCACTGAACCGAGATTCTGGAGCAGATAATTTATCGAAGCAGTGCCGCGCAGTTTCGATGAATCCCATGCGCCGCCAATGATCAGGTTGCCGCCCGCCATGAACCATTCAGAGATGGCTTTGGCTTCGGTTTCGATGAGCCGCAGCGATGGATCGGGAATGATCAGAATGCCGAAATTTTCCAGCATGTCGGGCTTGAGCAGATTCAGGGTATAGAAAACTTTGAAGCCATTTTTGACCATGTGGCGTTCGAAAGTTTCCATTTTGTCGGAAGCGGCATTGCCGTGAGCCGCGTCGATAAGAATGTTCTTTGCTTTGTTTTCGGCTTTGGCTTCGTTATAAAAAGCGACTTTTCTTGAGGGAATGCGTTGCTGCGGGTTGCTGCCGGTTACCCAGATCATCGCATTGTAGGCGAGCTGGGGGTGAGAATACATGAAAGAATCGTAGCTGTCATGCAGCTTGTTGTGACCGCCGCTGCCGGTGCCGTCATCGAAAGGTGAGCTGTCACCGATCGCCACGACGCGACCCTGGCCATACTCGGCGGCAACCACGTAAGGAGCCTTTTTGTAGCGGCTGTCAATTAGTCCGACCGCCTTCGCATCAACTGCATCGACGATGGAAAAAGTCGAGCCGGCCCAGGCGCCCACGCCGCGAACCCCATACATTACCGGGTGGTCGCTGTTGGCTTTGCCGGAAAGGGGAGCCTCATAAAGCATGTCGCCATTGAATTTAAAACCAAACTTGGGGCAGAAGGTGTTGAGCGCGAGAACCGCATCCCAGCCGTCTCCGTCCCGGTCAGCATTGCCGTGATCGCCGATCAGAAAGGCACCTTTGCCGTTGAAAACGAAATCGACAATCGCTTTCTGCTCAGCGTCCGAATAAGGATTGTTCGGTTCGGCAAGAATGAGAGCGTCGTATTTTTCGAGTAGCTCGGGGGTTATTTTGAAATCCTCAGAAACTTCGCTGAGAGTCTCTACTTTGAAACCATTGCCCTTGAGCATATCGACCATTTCGGAATAGGCTCCGGCAGGTATCCAATCAGCATTGCCGGCAGTCTGGCCATGCTTGTCATCATAAAGAACCAGCTTGCCCGCTGCCTGGGCGACCATTGTCGACAAAAGAAAACAGATAATCAAGACGGACAGTTTTTTCATTCGCTTTCCCCCCTTAAATTTTGGGTCGAACCAGTATATGAAAAAACTCTCTTTCAGGCAAGTATTCTAATTTTCCAAAAAGGACCCGTTAATACATGAATCATGGAAAAAAGCGCCCCTGTGGCGCCTGCCCATTGGCACCAGAATCCGGGTTGAAAAATTCTGTGCTGTACCTCTGAGCCGAATGCTGTACGAAACCGATTCGGAAACCAAATATAAAACCAAATATAAAACCAAATATAAAGCTGCCATGCGCATGCTTTTTGTTTCCTGAAACGCCTGACGACGGTTGCTATTGTTTTCTCGGACTCAGTTCTGCGGCTGCCAGGCTGTTTGTGCCAAACCCTCGGTTAATTTCCGCAAATCGCCCTCCCAGACGTTCAAGGGGCCACAGAAATTCGCCAAAACGAACAATTTATGGTTGTCCGGGCAAAGTTTGACAATGCGTAGATTGTAATCCTGCAAAAACTTGACCAGCTTTTCGGTTTTTGCTGCTGAAAATTCAGAGAAAACAAAGCGATTCTGTTCCGGGAAAGGGTAGGGGGCAAAACGCAGATTGTGGGTTTGATTGGTTGCTTCGATTCCTTCAGGTTTTCTCAGGCCGATGAACCAGAGATTGTTAAAATCCTGACAAAATGCATGATTGGTGTGAGCATAGCCGGCATCATAGACATTTATGAATTTGCCGTCGAGGTTGCGGAAAACGTAAAGATATTTCATCGGCAGGCTGACCGGATCGATCTTTTTCATCTTTGCCGCATCTTCCCTGGAAATCGATTGGCCGGGTGGTGGGGTCAGAAAGGCCGAAAATGATTTGCTCAGATCCCAGAAAGGGGTGTTGAGCTTTTTGCTGATCAGATGGCCTTCGAGATACAAAACGCGATCCTGGGTCCAGAAACTGACCAGCTTGATGGTGTTTCTGGAGTGGATGCTTTGTGCATGGTCCTCGGTCACCTTGAAATCATCGCTAATGCGATAGCGATGCAAAATCGAATTGCGCAGGTCAAAATCGTCGAAAATGGTCTTGCTTCTCACCTGGCCGATTATTTCAACCACAGCGAATGATTTGCTGTCGGCAGACCAGATCAGTTCTGATATTTCGTTCGGTAGCTGGTGAACATTGTTGTATATGCGTCTGGCGTCGATATCGACAAGGCTTATTGTTCGCCCGGTGGTCATGATCAGGCGATTGCCATCGGGTGCCCAGTAGGGATGCGCGTAAAGGTAGTTTTCGCCCAGATCTTCAATACCCGCAAAAGACAGCAATTTTTTACTTTCGGCATCGAAAGCGAAGAATAGGCGCTGCTGGCTGTCGAGATCGAGCACCATGCCGGCCAGAACCGGTTTGGTCGGTGACCAGCGCATGGCCATAATCAGAGTCTTGCGCTCCGGGAAAATTTTCGTTGCCGCCTGCTCACCAATTTTCATGACCATCGGTTCATTATCTTCGGTAAAAGCCAGAAATCGTCCGTCGTTAGTCGGGGTGAGGTTCGCATACCATTTGCGCGACGGTGTCAGAAGAATGCTGGCGCTGCAAACATCGTTCAATTCAGAAAACATGAAAATACGGTTGGTATTTTTGTGGGGTCTGGTGGTGAAGACGATGTTTGCATTGGCTATTGCGAGTTCGGTGTCAGGCTCAAGACTGTCAATGAATGAAGAAATGTTGGCCATGTCGAGTTTCAGGGCGATATCGCAGTGACGTCGTGAAAAATTGTCGGGAATCGTCAGCAATGACCCGGCGTTGTCGAGTAAATAGTTGCTTTCGGTGGTCTTTTTTTCGGCGAGGTGGCGATTGACTTTCTGCAGAAGCTGATTCATACCCGTGTCGGTGATTTTAATCAGGTTCGGATTTTCGTCGAAGCCATCGGTAGACTGGCCCGGCGCGTAAAAAAGATGCAAGCGCGTGCCGGTGGCAATTTTCTGCAGTTTACCAAGATATTGCAGGTAGTTTTCCATTAGATTTACTGCCTGATTCAATTGCGGCAACTCAATTTCAAGGGGATGCTCGGCATTGAATCCTGAACGGAGCGGCGGCTGAAAAAGCAGGTCAATTTTGTTGGTGCTGAAACGAATCGTTTGATCGGTGATTTGCGCCGTTGCCAGGGCATTTAGCATTAGCATAAGCGAAATGGCGATCAATCGAACGATGTTTGTTTTGCTGCTTTTATTCATTCTCAAAGTCTCCGTTGTTTTTATTGTGCAAACTGCGATTTATTTCGTCGATAAGCCCGTCAACCAGCTTTTCAGCAGGCAGGGTTGCGACAATCTTTCCTTTTTTGAATATCAGGCCGGTTTCACGACCGCCGGCGATGCCAAAATCTGCCTGTTGCGCTTCTCCCGGGCCGTTGACTCCGCATCCCATTACCGCAACCTGAATCGGTTCGTGGCAGGTGCGCAATCTGGTTTCGACCTCGCGGGCGATTTGCTGCAAGGGAATCTGACAACGACCGCAGGTTGGGCAACTGACGATGATCGGGCCCGATTCCCGTAATCCCGTCGATTTAAGAATTCGGATGCCGGTGCTGATTTCGTCGGCAGAATCTCCGGTCAGCGAAACTCTTATGGTGTCGCCGATACCCTGTAACAGCAGCGAACCGATGCCGATCGCCGAACGCACTATTCCCTCTTCGGGCAAGCCTGATTCGGTAACGCCAAGATGAAGAGGGTAGGGGCAGGCAGCCGCAACCAGCTTGACCGCTTCGATCATCGTGTAAAGATCGAACGCTTTTACCGCGATTTTGATTTCTTCGAAACCATATTTTTCAAGACGTTTAACTTCGTTTAGCGCGGATTCGGCCAGACCCTGCGCGGTTACCCCACCATAGCGGGCCTTGACTGCCGGATCGAGCGAACCGGCATTGACGCCGACACGAATCGGAATCTGCCGATCTTTGGCGGCAGCGACAACCTCGCGCACCTTTTCCTCGGACCTGATGTTGCCGGGGTTGAGGCGCAGGCCGTGCACGCCAGACTCGATCGAAAGCAGAGCCAGATGGTGGTCGAAATGAATGTCGGCAATCAGCGGAATCGGAATTTCCCGGCAAATCCTTTTTAAGGCTCGCGCCGCGGTTTCATCGGGAACAGCCGAGCGAATGATATCGCAGCCGGCTTCAGCCAGACGAATTACCTCGGCAATTGTCGCCGCTTCGTCGCGGGTATCGGTTTTTGTCATGGTCTGCACGCTGATCGGCGCAGAACCTCCGACCGCAACCTGCCCAAGTTTAATTTGTCTGCTGGTTCTTCTGGTTATTGTCATTGTCATGGCCTGCTATCAAAAAGGTTATGTCATCGGAAAAGCCTGGCTTGAGAAGCCGACCGAGCTCGCTAACGATTCGGTCACGGCATTTTTCTGCTGAAACAGCATTTTCCCGTAGAAACTCGTCGATGTCAATCTTCAGTTCGGCAAAGGCCTTGTAAAGGCCATTAGTAGATATCAACAGCATTTCGCCATTGCCAAGCTTGATGGAAAAATCGCTGGTGGTCTTGTTCAGGCCGAGTGGCCCGGTTTTTTCATCGGGAAGATGGCGGCAGAAGGCTGGGGAAAAGTGAAGCGGTGGCGGGTTGCCTGCCGTGAATACGCGCAGCCCACCGGCCTGGCTCAGCACGAGGGTGGCGGCACTGCATAGGTTTTCCGAATGAAAATGCTGCAATATCTGGTTCGCCGCCGCGAATTTTCTCAACGGATCTTTTTCTGCGCGAAAAACCGAAAAAACGATGTTGAGAGTCAGCACTGCCTTGATGCCATGGTGAAAGGCATCGTAAAGGCCGATAAACCCATCGTTTTCGTCGGCATGATAATCGATCAGGTCGCCCTTGATTTCATTGCTCAATGAAGAAAAATGCGCAAAAGAAATGTTTCCCAGTTGTAAGGTTTCATGGCTTACCGAAATCGCCTGAAGCATGCGCCGGGCCCATTCAATTTCCTGCAGACTGCGGTCCTGATTGATCAAACGTTCGATCATGCGAAGATTCTCGATAAGAAAGGGAATCTCGCGGCAGATGCCCAAAACAAGATTTATTTCCGCTTCGGTATAGGGAACCTTGCTACTCTTGCCGCCCAGCAGCATCAGGCCATAGTCTTTTTCATGTTCCTTCAGGGGAAAAACGTGCCTGATACCATCTGACTTCAGTTTCAGCATCCTGGCAGCTAGTTCCGGCTGATCGTTGCTGCGAAAAAATTCGGCGGCGGTCTCGACGTCGTTGAGCTCGTCGGGCAGATTTGCCGACTCGATCGATATGGCGGGAATCTCGTCTTGCGGCAGACAAACACTGCCTTGTCCGGCAATTTCGATGCGACAGCCGGAAAAATCCAGCACCAGATTCAGTTCCTGGGCGAAACGCAGCATCATCTTGTCTACCGTCTGGCAGAGGCGCATCTCGGCGAGAATGTGTTGCATGACGCTGGCCGAATCAAAGCTGCGGCGGCCGAAAAAATGGTCGACCACCCTGATCAACAGATCCTTCAGCGGCGAAAAAATGGCGGCGATTACCAGAACCGAGATCAGTTTGGTCCATAAGTCTGAAATGCTGAGCAGATCCTGCATGAGTTCCTGCATCAACTCCATGCAACCGGCAAGTATCGCGGTCAGAAGAGTATAGACCAGACCGATCGAAAACATCAGGTCTATTTCCATTAGATTGTATTTGAGCATGGTATAGCTGAGCATCGTGCTCATGATAATGCTCAAAAGAGGGAAAAGGCCAAAGGTGTAGGCGGTCGTGCCGCCGATGAAAAACTTGCCGGCGGCGATAATTATCGACCCGGCCGCTACCGGCAACAGCATGGCGGTAAAAGTGTAGCGCAATCGCCGCACTTGAATCTTGGTTTCAGCATTTTTGCGGCTATTTGAAAGGGTCGAGAGTGAGTAAAGAAGGTAGGCGATGACTATTCCCTTAGCCAGAAATTCGAACCGGCCAAGATTCAGGGTAAAGCCATTGGCAATCGGGGCAAAAGAGCTGATGAGCTGGTCTGACCACAATAACCAGAGCAGAACCGCCGCCGGCAGAAAGAAGATCAACCGGTTGACCTTCGTCTTGATTATTTTGGCATCTTGCTGATACTCGGGGTAGATGGCCGAAAAAATGCAGAAAAAATAACTCAACAGAATTGCCGGGGTCATCAGCAGTTTTACCGAAAATTGGCTGACACCCCGTGCGATCATGTTTATTTCTGCCAGGCTCCAGAGAGTGAACAAAAATAACTGCAGGCTGAAAACCAGGTTGGCGCCCTTGCGAAAGTCCTTTGCCAGAACGAGAAGACCCAGAATCAGCTGGATGATAACCGCCAGGCCGCAGAGCAGAAGGGCAATCGACATTACCTGAACTTCCAGTTCGGCTGGCGAATACGCGAGGTGCCGGGGCGCAGATTGGCGGTGGTCACCAGCTCTGCTGATTCGGTCAATTGGCGAAACTTCAGCCGGATTTGAATGTGGCTGATTTTCTGTCGTTGGCCTGAATCGTTTGAAATCATGTCGAAAGGATAGTAAGACCAGCCGACCGGCGAAGCCTTGTCTTTTGCTTCAAAAAAGGGAAAGAAAATTTTCTCGTCGATTTCCTGCAGGGCCATGAGCTTGATTGGGTTGTCCCGGTTTTCAATTCGCCACATAACCGCCTGGCGGCCGACCTTTTCAACCTCATAGGTTATGGTTACCAGAGCGTCTTCGCCCGGGTCCGGCTTTTCCCGGTCATATTTGTAAACTCTGAGTTTGAGCAGGTTCGGCTTGACTTCGAGCACTTCCTTGCCATTGCGGATATCGGCGACAATGCGTTCCATGCTGTTGCGAATTTCCGAAGTCAGCAGCAGCTGGGTAGCACCTTTTTTAACCGATGACATGCCGGTCGACTGCATCAGGTAAAGAACCCCGCCGACAAGAATGGTCAATGACATGCCCAGCAGCAATTCTACCAATGTAAATCCATTTTTTTTCACTGATTTATGCCGTATCACTTTTGTTGTCCCACCAGTGTAACCAACTGGGCAATCCTTTTGCCGTCTTTTTCAAAAACCATTACGGTTATTTTCTTCAGGTTGCCGGGCTTGCCGAGCTGCAGTATTTCATCGACCTTTACCACCCTTCTGAAAAAACGATAATCTTCCGGGTAGGTTTTGAGGTTTTTCAAATAAACTTTTGGATAAATCTGGCGAAGCCGACTATAGGTCATTTTGATTTTGTCATCGGTCATAGCCTTGTCGGTGAAAACATCTGAAAAATACTTTACGAAAGCATCTTCATTGTAACAGGCTTCTTCAAAATCCGGGCGGTCCTGGAAAACTTCCTGAAAATTGGCGTAATCTGATTTGATCAGTTCGGGAGGCAGGCCGCGCAGCTCTTCGATTTTTTCCCGGGCAAGATTGTAGGCAAGCACATGTTCTGAGTTGTCGTGACTGCCCTGGACGCCGAAAATGAACATGTTGGTGAAGGGCAGCGCCAGTAAGCCGACGAGAAAAAGCACGATCAGGATTTCCACCAGAGTGAAACCTGAAAACGTTCGCTTAAAATTTATCATATATTTCAGCATAGCTGTATACTCTTACATCGCTTCCGGAGCAATTCTAACCTGATTCCGCCCTTTGTCCTTGGCTACATAAAGGGCGCGATCCGCTTCTTCGATGATTTCTTCGACGGTGACCTGACGGTTGTGTAGGGCGCTTACGCCGATAGAAACCGTAACTTTCATGGTATAGTCGCGATAATTGTATTCTGAGGATTCCACAGCTTTTTTAATGCGCTCGGCCACGATAAATGCTTCCTTGATGTTGGTCTG
The DNA here is from genome assembly GCA_964613435.1 of uncultured bacterium. GTDB lineage: Bacteria > Muiribacteriota > Ozemobacteria > Ozemobacterales > Ozemobacteraceae > DYKG01. The sequence continues at coordinate 6,062 of CAZTHA010000049.1, read as the reverse complement.
CGGCAGGAGAATCGCCATTTCTTCGCCGCCGTAGCGGCCCGGGGTATCCACGGAGCGGATACATTCGATCAGGCGCTGGGAAGTTTCGCGCAAAACCATGTCACCGGCCTGATGTCCGTAGGTGTCGTTGAATTTCTTGAAATGGTCGATGTCGATGAGCAAGACTGAGACATCGAGTTGATAACGTTTGGATCTGGCCATTTCTTTCTCAAGAGTGGCAAGAAAGAAGCGTCTGACATAGAGTTTGGTCAGACCGTCGGTGATTGCCTGCTCGAAAAGCCGCTGCTTTTCAATTATCAGTGCCAGATGGTGGCGCAGGGTTTCGATGAAACTTTTTTCATCTTCAGAGAAACTGGCCGGTTCCTTGAAGCGATCAAGGGCGAATAACAGATAAACCGCGCCGAATTTTTTCTCCTCGAAGTAAAGGGGAATTCCGAGGACGTAGCGATTTATCGCCTCGATTTTTTCAAGGGTGGTCTTATAGGTGCGCAGGCAATTGCGAACAACCCCGCGGATAGCTTCATCTACTTCATCGGGATGATGTTCCGCCAGGTAGATTGAATCTTCCCCTTCGCCTTCGTTGATCCAGGCGGTTCCGAAGCTCTCGCCATGCAGATGCTTGAGCAGATTCTCGGCGACGAGCATGAAGATCTCTCTCTGGTTATGCGAGGTCGATGCCTTTTGCGTCATATTATAGAGAACGGTAAGCTCGGTCAGGCGGTTCTTTAGTCGCCGGGTCATGAAATTGAACGTTTCTGACAATTCCCCGAGTTCGTCGCGGGAAAAAACCTGCAGATCAAGATCGAGGTTCCCGCCGATAATCGATTTGGCCCCCGATGACAGGATCGATATCGGAGTCAGGAATTCTCTGAGCAGGACGGTAATCATGAAAATCGAGGCGGCAAGGCTGAAGAAAAGACCGATGAAGACCAGAAAATACATGGACCGGATCGATTCGACGATCTTGGCCCAGTTAGCCCGCGCACCGATGAGAAAGTTGGCGATGTTGTTGCCGTGTCCGAGCGCTACCAGAAGGGTGTCCCGTTCACCGGTGATGCGGTCGGTCTCGATGTTGCTGGAAATGCGTGCGGTCGAAAGCATGGGCAGCAGGTTGGCGCGAAACGTCGGCGACAATTTGGGAACGGTTTCGGCAATATCCTGAGTGTGAATCACGAATAGTTCGTGATCGGGATTGCTCTTGTGCTGGTTGGTGATTGCCTGCCTAAGATAGTTGCGATCGACTTCGGTTTTGTCGAGAATGGCAATGAGTGCTATCGGCCGCCCCTTGGTGTCCTGGGCAACGTCGGTAAAAATGAATTTGCGCTCGCCGCTGCCCGGCCAGACAATTTGATGCAATTGCGAGCGCTGGGTTATGACCTGGTCGAGTATTCCTTCGGTTATCGTCGGACTGTCATTTTCAGAAAGCTCATGGCTCGAGTAACCGGCCAGGATTTTGACGCCAAGCTCGCGCATGAACAGTTTGTTCGACTGCTCGTTGCCTAGGTTTTCGATGTCGAATTCAATTGTGCCGTCGATGCCGACCAGATAAAAGTTTTCGAGCTGTTTATCATGCGAATATTTGAAAAAACGCTGGTGCAGTTTCTCGCGATCGAGTTGCTGCAATTCTGGCAAAGAGCTGAAAGTTTTCAACCATTCGGTTAACGAGCGGTAATAGTCGAGTGCCGAATAGTCGACCTTGCGAACGAGTTCGGTGAGCTTCTGGTCGGCTTCTATGCTCAGCAGTCGTTCTTTGCTCAGCGAATACTGGATACCCAGAAAGATCAGAATTGAAATCGGCAACTGGATGATCAGTAAAAACAGCCCGGTGAGCTTGCGACGAAGCGAGAGACCCGTATTTACCGTCAGTCGGAAAGCATACATGAAAATCAGGCCGATAACCAGAATCAGAACCAGGCTGGCAATCTGACTCGATTTTACCGAATTCTCAAAATTTTCCCTCAGGCTTCTGACCGAAAACATCGAGAAGATGTTGGCTGAAGAACTATCGGCAACCGGTTGAACGAACAGGACCCAGTCGCCCTGGCTGAAAGGATTGGTGACATCATTGCGATAGCCGGAAACCATCTTCTCGGCAATTGGCAATAGTGGCGGAAAGGAAAGCTCAATTTTTCCGGAAGTCGTATCGAAAAGGCCGTTGGTCGATTCCGGGTTGGCGCTTGGGTCTTTGGTCAGGGCTTTTGAAAGCGCGAAGGTTGGCGAAAGATTGGCGCGAGGTATGATAACCACAAAGCCGCCCTGAGAATTGTCTTTATTGTTGAAGAAATCCCAGAAGGTCATTACGTCGGCAAGCTCAGAAGTCTGGATAGTGCTCCGGCCGGTGCAAATCTGGGTAATCGGGAAATGGCGCCCGGTTAGCGGTCTGAGCGAAGAAAGTAACTGACGGTTTCTGGTTTCGAAATCGCGGGTCTGTTGCAGCGTCTGCAGATCTTTGCCGGCGCTGAAATTCAGATGGGAGTCGACGAGAAGTTGCACAAACTGCCCGGCGAGTTCCGGTGGAAAATTGCCCGAGAGGCGGGTGAAGCTCGCGATTATTTCGTCGCGTCCGTTCCATTGAATGATTGAAAAATTTCTTGGAAACTCTTCCTGAAGATCTTTGAAATGCTGAAGATTTTCTGCTGTTTTTTCGGGAAGATTACGGCAGCAACTGTCGCGGAAGTTTTGCAGCTGCTGCTGGAAAATATTGCTGTTGTTGGCTCGATTGCGAAACGAGGTCAGTTCGCGCTGGTAGTATTTGATGACCCGTTCTTTGTCTGAAATGAACTCGTTTTCCAGGTAGTTCTCATAGCATGACAGGTAGATGAAAATGGGCAGCACGGCAAAAAAGGCAAAGAGAAATATCCACATTCCGGGTTTATGCAGTCCGGAACTGTAGCTTGCGTCTTTTGCAGGTTCTTTGGTCATATTTTTCTGGATTTTAATCCTCTGTACATGGTAGAGAAATAGTTAACTGTAATTTATAACATCAGGAGGATGAATATGTCTATTAACAATAAACTGAAATTGTTGCAAATTTCTGTTCTTTTTGTTTTTATGGCACTCGCCAACCTTATGGCCATGCCGGTTAACATCATTGAAGGCGTGCCGGTGGTCGATCCGCAGCAGCTGGTTCGCGAGGGGATCCGGCTCGGCAATGCTGAACTTCTGCGCCAGGCCTGGCAGCATTATGAAGAAATGATAAGTCTTTCCGGGGCGACGCCTATGTCGAGTCTCGAACTTGGACAAATTTATTATCACCTTTCTCTACTCGGGGAAAGTACCAACGAAGATTTCGACACTGCCGAATTTTTTGCCCGTCAGGCGGTCGCCGATAACCCGGTCAGTGCCGATGCCCACCGTGCTCTTGGGCTGATTCTGGCCGGTCGCGGTGCTTATCTCGATGCTTTTGAAGAATTGAGTCTCGCCTGGCATCTCAATCCCGGCAATGAGCTGATTATTTACGACCTGGCCGCAATTCACATCACTCTGCGGCAGCCGCGCAAAACCATCGAATTGCTCGAAGGCAAAAAACACGATGGTGGCTGGCCATACGTTTTGCTGGCCATGGCCTGGGCCCAGGAAAAGCAACCGGGAAAATCGATCCTTAACCTTATGAAAGCCCGCAAAATGGGGCATTCAGATTATTGGGTCGATCACATGCTCAAACAGCTGTCTGAAGAATTGAATCTGCCGTTGCAGGATTACTGAAAAACGGTGCGATAGACCACGAACAGAATTACTACCCCGGCTACCATGATCAATATTGTGGTGACCGGGTTTTTATTATACTGGTGAAGCAGTTTTTCCTTGGGGGTCGGGATGTATTCAGTCCACCTGAGGAGGTTTGCGGAATGTTCCTTGTATTTTTTTACCACTTCATAGCGTGAAGTGACTTTTGAAGTGAATTTATGTTCGTGGTAATTGAAGGTCACGCTCTTGTCGCCCTCCAGGGTGCCGTGAACGTTGCAATACCACTGGAAGTCATTGGAATTGAGGCTGACGAGGAAGTATTCGCAGTCCTTGGTCGGGCCAACCGGGTCGGTGGGCAGATATTTCATTTCGAGCAACATGTCTTTAACGCTGCGGTAAGGGCTCCAGGCCGGCAGAGACGAATCGTTTTCCTTGAGGAATTTTTCGGTAGCCTCATTGAGATACTTGAGATTGGCGCGGCATTTATTGGTCAACAACTTGCCGGTATCAGCGGCCCAGGCCGAGCCGGCCACAGCCAGAAGCATGACAATCAGCAAAACAGGCAATGATTTCTTCATGTTTTCCCCTTTCTAGTTTTCAACAAGCATAATGTTTTATGCTTGATTTTGCCAGAAAAAAACATTACAATCAAATCTAACAGCTGCACCTATAGCTCAGGTGGATAGAGCACAGGATTCCTAATCCTGGTGCCCCAGGTTCGAGTCCTGGTAGGTGCATTTTTTTATTTATCCAGGATAGTCCAACTTCATCTAACTATTTGCTTATAGTCAGGAAGTTGGGCTTTTTTGTTTGTCCGGGATAATCTAAAATTTCCATTGAAATCTAACTTTTTTGTGGGTATCTTTGTGGGTATGGGGACAAATTCATGAAAGGCGATACCCACAGATGAAGTTGACAGCGACTGGAATAAAGCACCTGAAGGCGGCAGAGGGAAAAGAGTTTAGTAAATTTGCTGATGGTGAAGGGCTTTGCTTGCTGGTAAAGGCTAATGGTTCCAAGTTGTGGCGTTTCCGTTATCGTTATGATGGAAAACCCAAGGAATTGGCTTTTGGCGATGCAAAAGATGTCAGCTTACAGCAAGCCAGAGAGCTGAAGAGGAAGGCCAGGGAGCTGTTGGCGAAGGGGATAGATCCCGCAGAGCGCAAGAAAGAAGTTCTGGAACAGCGCAAAAAGGCCGAGGCCAATACCTTTGAAGCTGTTGCCAGAGCTTATCTGAAATTCAAGGCAGAAAGCCTGACTGCTGAGACCCTAAGAAAAATGACCCGGATGATCGAGGTGGATGTTTTACCTTTCATCGGTAAACGTCCAATTCATAGAATAAAGATTGCCGAACTGGTATCGCTCTTTGAGAAAATGAAAGATCGTGGCGTGGTTGAAACCGTTCGAAAATGCGTTGGTTATGTCAGAAGTATTTATATTTATGCAGTAAAATCTGGACTTATTGAGGCTAAGGATGATCTGGGGCGTTATCTTGAAGGCGTTGCTCCACAGTTTAAGACCAAACATTTCGCTGCTTATACTGAGCCACAAGACGTTTCAAGGTTGTTGAAGTTGATTTATTCATACAACAGTTCTCCTATTGTGGCAGCTGCGCTGCGGCTGGCTCCTCTCGTATTTGTGCGGCCTGGGGAGCTTCGTAAAGCCCAATGGGATGATGTTGATTTCAAGAAAGCTGAGTGGCGCTTAAAGATAAGTAAAACAGACTCAGAACTTATAGTGCCCTTGGCAAAGCAAGCAATTGAAATTTTAAAAGATATTCAGCCGCGAACTGGCGATGGTAGATATATTTTTCCCTGTCATAGAAGTTCAGCCCGACCTATGAGTGAGAATGCCATAACTGCAGCACTCCGATATCTCGGCATTCCGAAGGGCGAAATGACCGGTCACGGTTTCAGAGCGATGGCAAGAACGCTGCTCGAAGAAGAACTCGGGTATTCTTATGAGATAATCGAGCCGCAATTGGCCCACAAGGTTCGCGATCCGCTGGGTAGGGCTTATAATCGCACCAAACACCTGAAAGAAAGAAGAGAAATGATGCAGCGTTGGGCTGATTATCTTGATGAATTGCGCTCCCCGTCTCAATGATGGGAGATGAAAATTTATTTTTTGTCGTCGTCTTGACAGATTTTTTGGCTTTAGTTAGACTTTAGTAGATCTCTGAGTTCTATTCAGTTATCGACTGTTCTATTCCGTCTGGTTGGACGGAACAATAACTTAATCATATTACTTTCGATCTAGGTACGCATAAACTTTGACCTCGAACGGAAAGTGACCGTGAAGCCTTCTTATGCTGCGCGGAGCATTTTCGTTATGAGGTTTTTTTATGTCAAAAAACCAGTTTTTCAGAGCTAAAG
>CAZTHA010000048.1:0-17699 GCA_964613435.1 uncultured bacterium | reverse complement strand
GATTGTTGAAAATCTCGGGCTGGCGCGGATTTAGTGCCAGAGCCTTTTTCCACTCATCAATGGCTTGCTGGAACATTTCGAGGCGATAATAAACAATCGCCAGGTTGTTGTGCGCTTCCGAGTTTTTGGGATTCAGTTCAATCGCTTTTGAAAATGCGATAACCGATTTGTCGTCGAGGCCTTTATTGTAATAGGCGACACCGAGTCTGAAGAAAATGTCGGAATCTTCAGGATTGAGATTCGACGCTTTTTCCCAGAGTGAAATTGCCTGGTCTTCCTTGCCAAGGTTATAGAAGGCGATGCCGAGCTTGAAATGAATCTCGGGATCATGAGGGCGCAGTTCGAGACACTGTTCCCAGAAGTCGATCGAACGAGAGTCTTCGCCTTTGTTGTAATAGGCAATGCCGAGGTTGTGAAGCACTTCATAATTTTGTGGATCGAGGGAAACGGCGATTTCCCATTCCTTTAACGCTTCATCGATGCGGTTGAGCTGATAGTAAGCAACACCAAGCTTGAACCTGGCCTCGCTATTCTGAGGGTTCTTGATCAGTGATTGAATCCACTCGGAAATAGCCTGTTCATACTGGCCTTTGGTATAATAGGCAATACCCAGATTATAATGGGTGTTGGCTTCATCCTGCAGATAGGTGCGCTTCATACGGCCTCCAAATCAAATTTTCTATTGTGTCATTCTTTTGTATTTTTCCCCGGTTTTGAGGAAGAGAAAACATCGTATTTCTGTACCATTGAGTTAATGGTATTTCCAAACGTTTCCAACACCGATCTCAGCCCTGCACCGCGCCTGAAGCTCTGTGCAAAATTTACCCGGTGTAGATTCAATTTATGAGATTTTAGTTGGTAACCATACCTGAAAGCAAGCTTTTCATTAAAAATATTTGCAGTTTTTATCGCGCCGTCTTTATTGATAAAGGTTGCTTCGCCTGTAATGAGGGGTTCAGCATGCCTGAGTTCACGATAATTACTCTCGATAATGTTTCTGGTCAGGAAAGACAATAGCAGATCGAGAGAATAGGTATGAATACCAAATTCAGGTTTGTTGAGCATTTCAAGTTTACGCGCCGGTTTTAGCACGCTTGAACGGACGAGGATTTGCTGTGGCTTATGCAAGGCGGCTTGAAGCTCGGCTTCAACTAACACTGGAAAAAAGTCTTTGGCGCAAAAGTAGAAATCACCCCGGTCAGCTGATATTTGTGCATCAGGAACTGGGGGGGGTAGTGCCTGGGTGAATTCGTCGGTTATTGAACAATGAAAAACCGGCTTGAAAGCAAATGAGCGAACATTGCCACCGTCGAATCTGACTTTGAAATCATGGGGAAATATGGGCACCGGCGGTGGGTTTTCTCTGGGAAAGTTTTTCGCAAAGCTATGTTTAACCTCGCGGCGAAAGCTGATTACATGAGGAACCCGCTCAGGGAAACAAAACGGCAGATATGGCAAAAAGCCACGTGGTTCGAGTAATGATTCTTCCAGTTCGGGCGGCCTGGGATTCGCGTAACTTACGCTTCTTGGCAGGCCGGTGAGAAGTTTGTCGAGGCGCCCTTGAACGATATTTTTCTCGCGTTGCAGGGTTTCTATTGTCGCTTCGAGTTCATTGGATCTTTCTTCCAGGGCGTTGCGCTGGGTGCGGGTCAATTCAAAGCTGGAATCGAGTCGCTCAGAAAGCTTACTTAGACGATCGATTTCCTTGTCCTTTTCAAGATTTGTCCTGGTCAGCTCCTGAATCTGCACATCGAATGCTCGGATCTGGTCTTCAAGATCGGCGCTGCGTCCTTTGAGTGCGTAACTTCTTTCGCGCAGTTCAAGCAGTTCTTCATTTGCTGTAGCCAGTTCTGTTTGGGTCGCCTGAAAATTCTTTTCGGCCGTAGCCAGTTTCAAGCTCAAATCTTTCGTATGCAACTGCATTTGCGCAATTTCATTGCGAAGTTTGACGATCGTTTCCTGCTGCTCAGCACTTCGTTTCTGGATGCTTTTGCTTTCGATTACGGTATCGGCAAGGCTTAACTTGAATTCCTGAATCTTTTGATCCTTGCTTGCAAGCTCGGCTTTAAGTTCAGCAAACTGTTCTTCAACCCAATTGTTGTCTTTTGAAGCCGAAAAGTCTGATTCAATGAGGGAAAGCTCGGCTATCATTTTGCCGATGTCGATTCCGGAAAAGTTTATCGCAAGTTGGTAAAGCTGATCTTCGCGGCTTTCGCTATCTGCTTCATTGATGATGGTTTTGAAATTGTCAACAAAGTCGTGCAGTAATTCCAGGTCAGCCAGAATACTGCCTATGTCGGGTTTGTTGGCATTTTCAGTCATTTAATGGGCAATAGGTTTCAAACGGCCTGATGTTGATACAGGCAGATGGTTATGTTATCTCCGCCACCATTAAGATAGGCTGCTTTGATCAGGTTCTCGCCGAGAGCGGTAAGGTCGGTTCCTTCCGGTTTGTAATTGTTGGCTACTATCTTATGAATGCTTTCATCTTCAACGAAACCGCACAAACCATCCGAGCAAATCAAAATCAAGTCGCCCTGCTGAAGGGTGAGATTTTTGCGATCGACCATAACCTCTGGACTGACGCCCATCGCTCTGGTGATGATGTTCCGGTTCGGATGGGTAAAAGCCTCTTTCGGCGTGATTTTACCTTCGTCAATCAGCTCCTGGACAAGAGAATGATCTTTAGTGATTGCAGCAAGCTCATTATTCTGGAAGCGGTAGGCACGACTGTCGCCCACATGAGCTATTGCCAAAGCGTTTCTGAACACCAGGGCGGCAACAAGTGTCGTTCCCATGCCTTCCAGTTCCGGGTTTTCTGAGGCTTTTTGATGAATCTCCGCGTTCGCTTCTTTGATCCAGTTTTCAAGGAAAATGGTTCTGTCAACCGAAAGAAAATCTTCCGGCTGCTTTTCAAAAAGATTTTGGACAATGTGCTTTTTTACATTCTGAACCGCAAGCATCGAGGCGAATTCACCGGCTGCAGCACCCCCCATGCCATCGGCAAGAATTAGTGCGGTAACGGCAAAGGTGTTGCCAAGCGGGCCGCACCAGTCAACGCGAAGGCTTTCAGCATAATCCTCATTGTTTGGTCGAACTTTTCCCTTGTCACTGATTGTGTAGAAGTTCATTTTATTTCTCCCGGAAGGTTTATGGCATTCTAATTTCTTTAAAGGCTTAAGTCAACGTGTAGCATTTCCATATCCACCCAGTCTGGAATTGAATGCGGGCGGAAGCTGCTTCGGCGCGGCCTGAGCTTTTTACTCGAAGCTTTTGCTTCGGCCGAACCTTTTACGATCATTTTTTGCATTTTGAATTCGGAAAATCTTATCTCTGAATCGAAGCGGAATACTATGCCTCTTTCCAGGCTCCCGGCCAGGCTAAGTGCCATTTCGGGGCCGGCTTTGCCACGATAGTCCGCGGTGGTCGATGCAGCCAAAGAGTTTCCCGGATAAGGGAAGGCGGCGGCTGGTTTGCTGATAAAACCCGAGCCGGTTGAGTCGGCCACCGCAAGCTTGGCGATTTCCGGAACAGCTTTTTGAACCCTGGCAAAAAACAGCGGAATACTGGGCGGAGAAAGCTGCAGGGTTGCCTGCCTTTTGGGATGGTTGAAAGAGAACCGCTCAGAAGAACCTCGGTGAAGGTGTCTTGGACTTAATTGCCATGAGTTTGCCCGTTCGAAGGGCTCGAATATTTGCCATTTTTCAGGCATTTCGCCTATATCAAGAAAGTTTTTGAGCATGATTACCCAATGGGGCGAATTCATGCTCAAACTGCTGAAATCATTGCGAATTCTTTTTGATAAAGCATAATTCAGGCTGTTTTTCCAGAATTCCTTACTGCGAAAGTTAACTTGAACCGTTGGGGGGACAACCTTTTTACCGTTAAACTTCCAGCTTTTCAGGCACAAATATCGACTTGGGATTGCTGAAATATGCCATTTCAAATCAATTGTCGAAAGTTGCCATTTTTCATTTGAGCGAATATTGTATGCACTTTTTGAATCCCGCTGGAACCTGTGCACGAATCGCTCTTTGTGCAAATGAACCAGGGAAAAACCCGTTTCCAGAACTTGACTGCGTTTAAGATCTTCATTGTCCTTGATTTGTGAAACGCGGATTTCTTCACCCGCCGCAAAGGCCACCAGATTTGAGGTATCATCCAGCTCGAAATAGGGCATTTTTCGGGCGAAAATTTCCTGATTAACGGGAGTATAGGGGAAATGGAACTGGCGGAAAAGAGCTTTGAAACTTTGGTTTGAGGCTTCTTGCATCAGAGTGGTTGCCGGAAATTGGAAATAAAAGGCAAGAATCTCTTTTGCTTTAGGGGCAGCAAGGGATTCTCGTTGCGCTAATGGCAGGCTAGGAAGAATTTGCGGCTCATCGAATCGGAATTTTTTCCCGTAACCCATTATCTTAACCAAATTTGCCCGAGAAATTCTTCCCGACAATTTTCGGCAAAAAGATTTGCTTTGTTTTAACAAAAGCCGGCTGATCTTTTTTGCGCGTGGCTTTGGCGTGGGCAAGGTAACCTCGGTCCATTTTTCGCGACCCATGTTTGCTGATTCTGAAAAATCGGCATGCTGAATTGTTTTTTCGTGATGACTGAAATAATCGACAAGTTCAGGCATTCTTACGGTTTCATTCTGCCAGGAAAAATTAAAGGACTTCGGCGCCGGAATTGGAGTCAGCAGGTGATCGATGGGCAAGGCCGCATTACGTGGTAAGACTGGAAAAAGTCGAAAAACAGCCCGACTAACTTCCGGAAAGAGCCATTTTACAGGGTTTTTGAGACTGTATTTTGAAGAGTAGATCCTTCGGTTGAGGGAATAATTGTAACCCTGGGCTTTAATTGATGATTCACGGGTCGACAAGATTTCGGTTTTGGTGTCATTTAGAATGCTCTTCATCAAAAATTCAGGTTGGTTGAAGGTGGGGAAACCGAAAGGGTAGGGGAGCAGGCGTAGTCGGCAGTTAAATCTCGTTTCGGATTTTGGCCATTCGGGCGGCGGAATAATATGGCGCTGTTCTATTGATGCAGTCTGATCGGGAAGAATCGGCGCGAGAGTCAGAGGCAAGCTTTTTACTATGCTTTGTGGCAGGCCTGAAATGCTGTGCAGTTTCTTTTCAAAAAGCAAATTGTGATGGAAAGCTTTTTGTGGAATTGATTTATGAGTTGCAATAAATCTTTCGTTAACCTGAGAAAAGGTTTTCGCTGGTTTAAACAGCTGCAAATGACGGCGAACAAACCTTATTCGAGTTCTTTTGCTCTTGAGCTCAACAAACGTATGTTCCGATTGAAGGCTGAATGAAAGGCGCTGCAGTTGGCGTTGTCCTGAAGGCATTGCCAAAGCTGAAATCGGCAGGTGAAAATGCCCATTGGGCGATTTCACTTTTCTTAGGTGGTAGGGCAATGATATATCGGTAAAATTCAGGCTGGTAACCGTCATCAGAAATAGTGCCGGCCTGCCGAGGATCATCACGCTATCTGAAAAAAGCCCGGGAGCGGCGATGAAATTGCGCGAATAATGAGGGGTTGGTGCAAAGTTTCCCGGGAGAAACATACGCCTTAAATCAATTTGTGCCGGTTTAATCGGCAAAGTTGGTATTCTAATTTTTTTCAGATGGCTAAGGCAGTAACGGGCATGCTTCCTGGTCATGAAAAACAAAGGGAATCGATAGTATTTAAAGCTTTCCCCAACAGTTTTCTGAGGTAGTCGGTCTTGGAGATATTGCCAATCGGCTGGGCGGGGCAGGGGTTTTTGCCAGCGAAAATTCCGTTGGGCGGGCAGGTCTTTCAGAAAAGCTTTGGTTGGGAGGCTTTTCGGACCTGGAAGTAGATGCATCGACGGTTCTGAGGCAGAAAAGAGACATTTCTTCAGCTTCAATCTCAGTCTTGGTCTAAGCAGGTTCCAGTTGATTTTTAAACCTGGCCGGACTTTTGCATCTTTTGGCATAAGCAAAAGTCGATCGTTGGAATTGAAGATTTTTTCCAATTTGCATTTGCCGGTGATGCGCTCTTCGGGAAGGCCGCGAAAATCAAGAGTTAGCTGCGGTGATTTTGATTTTATCCTTGCGCTGAAGGAAAAGTACTTGGCCGGGCTTTGAAAATAAGCCATGCGCGAAAGAAAGCCTGTCTTTTCAATTGGCCTGTCGTTGCCACAAAGACATTTTGCCTGTGTTTCTGCCTCTAGAATCAGGTTCTTGCCAATTTCGGTTCTGTTGTCGAAGATATAAGCCCTGGCAGGTCGCATGACCGTGCAGATTTGTGCCGAGAGTTGCACGGCTTTTTGCTGGGATATGAAGGAGTCGGATCTTTGAAAAACTGGATTTTGATAGGTGATGGGGAAATGCTTGCCAGAAGGCTTTGCCAGGTCCAGTTCATTTTTTAGGCCACTCGGTTGCTCGAGGCCAAGTGCCAGGTTGCCGTTGACAAAAAGTTTTTGCGGCATCTGACTTTTGTAAAGGCCGGGAAAATTGATCGCCTGGACTACTTTTGCGGGTAAGACGGGCGGGACGATGGAATCGGGAAAAATAGCCGGAATAATTGGCAGGAAACCAGAGCTTTTTTCGATTTGCGCAAATGATTCAAGCTGCAATTCCTTTATTTTTGGCGCTTGAGTTTGGGAAAAAGAAGAAAAAAATAGTCCTTGTTCTTTTTTCTGGCGAATGTGATTGCTTAGACGCAGTGGCAGTCTGGTTCCATATTCGGGCAGGTCCGGTTCTCTGCAAAAGTCGGTTCGGGCGAACTTAAAGCTTTCTCTGACATGATTTAAATTTATGTTTAACGCGGAACTTCTTCTTAAGAATCTTGGTGTAGGTGGTAGAAAAAAGTAGAGATTCCGATTGCAGTAACATTTTGGCGAAAACAGGCTGAAATTGGGTTTTACCGGCAGATTTCTTCCCGAAAGCATCGATCGCGAAACTATGCTTTGCAGACGACGGGTTATCGTTTCCCCGGAAATTTTCTTTTTTACGGGGAAATCAAAAAAAGCTTTGTCGAGGGAATAGCGCTTCTTAAGAGTCATGTGCCTGCTCTGCTGCTGACCTCGGTAAATTTCCGACTGGTCTGCTGTGCCAGCTTGAAAAGATCTTTCAATTTTGGGTTGATGATCTTGAAAGGCTCGCGATCACCGGTAAATTTGATCTTCTCTGGAGAGTGAAGAATTCTTCGAACGAAATAAATGCCCTCTTTGAATTTAAGTGGCTGAAAACTGTGGTTGATTAAAAAGTCTACCGATTTGATCGAGAGGGGCGAAAAACTCAGTGGCAGGTCTGATTCCAGCAGATAATGAGCTTGTCTGATCAAGTTTTTATAGATTTCCTCGATGGCACTTGGGGGAGGAATACGGAAACTGAACCTCTTCAAATCGCCGGAACGACCGGTTTCAAAAGAAGGTTTGAAGAGTGGATACGCTTGCGGCAGAGAAAAAGGTGAAACGTTTTTTCGGGTCTTTTTGTGCGAGGGAGTGAAATTAGCCTGGCGTACCTTATCGGAGGCTGACTCAATTTTTGGCTCAACGTCGATAATGGTCAATGCAGAAAGATGGTCAGAAATACCAGTGATTAACAATGATTCGGACTTTTTGAGACGAATTGGCAGGTTTTTGGGCAGAGCAAATTCGTAGGGTTCAAGCTGGTAATCTGATTGATAAAGAGAAACACTCAATTGGGTGTGCTTGTCGATGAGGTGATTTTCCGAGACGGTAATCTCATGGGCCGTTGTCGGGAAAGTGTTGAAAAACAGGGCAAATTTTTGTAAATGGAACTGGGAGACATATAAAACCGGATCAAAAAAGGAAAATTTTGGGCTTATGCCAGCCCTAAGTTGCTGGTCGGCGGTCTTGATCTTAATTTCTGAACGGGTGAGTTGAGGCTCGGTAAAATGGTGTTTGGCTTTTTGTCTTAAAAAGCTGATCGAGTTGAAGACCGGTGCGACAACTTCTGGCAAGGGTTCGGTTAACTCACTAAAAGAAGGAGTTCCAGGTGCATAGGGCCTGGCAGATCTGAACCTGGAATAAAAAAGTTTTTCCGCCGGGCCGGTTGATGAGATTTCCAGCATACCTGCCCTGCTGGGCGAAAAATGGCGCTTCTTTGCCTGCTCATCGGCGATTTGATTGCATTGATATGCTGAACTGGACGAGATTGATTGATAATCTCGGTCGAAAGTCGGAATCAGGCGAATCGGCAGAATGTTCGAGTTTTTTCGCCCATCGTCATCAGAAAGTGATAAAAGAATTCTTTTCAATGACTGAATTGGCGAAGTAAATTTTTGTTTGAACTTTTCCGGGCGGGTGATTTCGATTCCCTCTTTTGAGGGGGTACGGTCTGGTCGCTCTAACCAAGAGGTCTTGAAAAAAAGTGAATGGTCTATGGTTGGGTTCTGGGTTGCTTTGCTTACTTCTATCGCGCTGTTTTGCGATAGAATTTTGGCAAAGCCGACCTCCAGGCGATGTTGCAGGAGTTCAAGGTCTATTTTGAATTGTTTGGGCAGGTTTAGTTCGCCGGGTTCAATTGTCGCAACGCTTGTATCTGTTGCGCTATGGGAAAAAACCTTGGGACTTGCGGGGCAATTTCTGTAGGCAGACATTCGGTGACCTATTTCCAGATGGGGTTTTCTGTCGCTCCAGTTAAAGCTGGCCTGCTTGGGCGGCAAAATCTGGCTTAGGGTTAAATCTGCTGATAGGCTTAACTCTGGCGTCGGCAATGATTGCTCGATCAGTTCTGGCGAAAAGTGGGGAACTGTTTTTTCGAACCACTTGCTGCCGGACTGGTTCTTATCGGAATGTTCTGAGTCCTTTTCAATTTCGAAAAGGGGCAAAATTTCAGGAATTATTTCTGCTGAAGCTGCAACAAGGTTTAAGGAAGCCTCCAAATAATCGTTGTGGCAATTATCAAGGTAGGAAATGATTGAAAATGCCGGCGCCTGAAAAAACTTGTTATCTGAAAGCCTTAGTCCAAAATCGAATCTAAGCGAAGAGAAACCAGGGGGCAGGTCGAGACCGTGGTTCCGGGCGAACAAATCGGGAAGGGTGGAGGTAAAGGGAATAGGATACTGCCTGAGGCGATAGGCCGGAACGAATCCGTCCTCATGGGTCAGTTGGTAATTCTCGCTGATTTTGAAGCTGGCAAAAACTTGTGGTGTGTAGGCACAATCTTTTTCATAGGCCAACTCAAACTCGGGCGGAATAAAGAAATGGGTCACGCCTGGAATTGAAAAAATCTGTGGGTTGGCAGTAAAAGGAAATTTTGCATATTCCTTTTTAACAAATCCGAGAACCTGGGAAAGGGTTGGAATGTCCTGGGTCAGCTGGGAATGGCGAAAAATGATCGGTGAAGGAAATCGACCGGGCCGGGGAAAAAAGTTCAGGTTGGCAAATTTGCGAACCTGCTGATCAAAGCAATCATTGAATCTATAAACCGGTTTGGCCTGAAGGCTGGCAATCCTGTCACGCCTGACCGGGTCCAACTTTTTAAAACCGCAACCGGCCTGATAAAATGAAAAACTTTCTGGAGAAGGCATTACGTATGAATTGGCACGAATCCGTGCTTCTATTTTGCCGGTATTGCGTAAAAGCCTTTCCTGGCGGCCGGTGAGCCTTAGCCTTACCCGGTATCGTCCCTGAGACTCTTCCAAAAATACCTGAAGATTGGCCGGATTGGTTATCAGCTCGGCGGCTGCAGATTCCTGTAACTTTTCAAGATAGGGCGAAAGCTTTTCGAGTAACGGGCCATCGAGGCAGGGCATGAAGTCGCCTTCTTCGCTATCGTTTTCAAGCTGCCCGGTGTGCTGAAGTTGCCTGAGAAGCCGAGATATGCTCAGGTTGATCAATGAGTCTGTCTTGAGAACGATCGGTGCGGCAACATTCTTCTGATGGGGGAATTCCTCGTTGTGACCCACAAAAAATTGATTGGGAAACTTGAATATTTTTTTTATTTCATGGCTGGTCAGGGCCGTGTCTGAAAGCTTTTGCTCTTCAAGACTGCCGGGAACCCGGTTGAAAAGAGCATGGTGTTTTCTCGAAGCTGGAAAGAAAGCGCCGGCAGTTTGCGGGTTATACCATCCAGCTTTACCAGGCTCTGAAGCTCAGAGGTTGAAACGATTACAGAAATCGGCGGATTGCCTTGCCACAGATTGGTAAGAATTTGCGAGGCTGCAAGACAAAATTTATCACCGGCAGGAAAATTGATTAGCAGATAATCGAAGGTGGCACGGGTTTGCAGAAAAAAGTCCCGCATTCCGGTGTCGTTGAAAAGCTGTTCGGGCCTGAGAAGGTTCATGGCCGGAAAATATGAAATCTGATCGGTTTCGGTAAAATAAAAAGTCCGCTGGTAGCGAGATTCGTTGTTGTTGACGATTTGAATCAGGTCGGGATACTCGTGCAGGCGTATCGATCTTGGAAAAGAGTTTTTCAGCTTGTCGGGAAAGCTGGAGTCGATATCGATTATCGCAACTTTGTTGCCGGTGTTGTTGAGAAATACCGAAAGACTGGCAAGAAGCGAAGCCTTGCCAGAGCCAGCTTTAATTGAGCTGAAAATATAAACCGGAGTAACAAAAAATGCCCGTCCCATGTATGCACACTATACCATACAAATGACGGGGTGATAACAAAAAAAGGATAAATTAGAGGATAATTTCCATGCCTTCCCGGGCAAAATAGGTTTCGGCAAAAAGTTCGCGAATTTCTGCTTCGAATTTGCGTAGAAAACTATCGTCATGCAAGGGGTCGTGGTGCGTAATTACAAGTTTTTTTGCACCGGCAGCCTTGGCAGCTCTTACGCCTTCCTGGGGGGTGGAATGTCCAAAGCCCTGTTTTCCCGGGCCTTCAAGGTTATATTTGTGGGGCGAATATTCCTGGGGCGTGTATTGCCCGTCGTAAATCAGCACGTCTACATCTCTGGCTAGCTGGAGCAGGTTTTGATCGATGGTGCCGTCGGAGGGATGCTCACAATCGGTTGCAATGCAAATACTGTGCTTGTCGTCTTCAATGCGGTAGCCAAGAACCCCGTTTGGATGAACCAGTTTGCTGGCGTAAAATTTGGTGTTACCAAGCTTGATCTGGTTATCTGCCAGAGTTTTGAATTCAATTTTGGAAGAAAGATAGCTGAGATCGACCGGGAAATAAAAGTTGTCCATCTGCCCACGCAAGGTTGATTCAAGCCTAGCGCCTACATCTGCGGCGCCATAAAGAACGAACTTATTGCATTCCTTTTCGATTCTTTCGCCTTTGGAGTCCTTTTTCCCTATGTAAGCAGGTGCAAAGAAAGGAAAGCCTTGGATGTGGTCCCAGTGGGAGTGGGTAAAGAAAATGTGACCCAGTCCCTTGCCTTTTCCGAACTCACGTTGCATGAGGTCAAGGCCAAGAACCCTGATACCGGTGCCAGCATCGAAGATGATTGTCTGATCATCAGAAGTGGTCAGTTGAATACAGAAAGTATTGCCGCCAAATTCGACGGTGTCTGTACCCGGTACAGGTATCGAGCCGCGAACTCCCCAGAATTTAACTTTCACCCTCAATTACCTTTCTCAATTAAAGATACAACGAAACCATCGAATCCACAACTCTTTCAAGATCGTTGCGGTCGTAAAATTCAATTTCAATACGTCCCTTTTTCTTTCCCTGCCTGATTCTAACCCGTGCTCCGAGTAGTTCCTGCAGGTTTTCTTCTACAGCTCTTACATGTAGGTCTGAAGCCATTATCTTATTTTTGCCCTTTTTGTTCAAGTTTTCTAACAGGCGTTCTTTGGATTGGGCTATCTGTTTCTCTGTTTCATAAACGGAGAGCTGTTCCGAAACGATTCTGCGCGCCCAGGTTCTTATTTCCAGGGGGCTTTTCATGCCGGCGAGCATTTTTGCGTGCCCCGGGCTTATTTTGCCATCGATTATCATCAATTGAACATCGTAAGGAAGCTGCAGCAATCTCAGTCGATTGGTCAGAGCCGACCTGCTGCGGCCGATTCTTTCGGCAAGCTGATCGTGCGTTAAACCGTAATTCAAAAGAATTTCCCTGAGTGTTTTAGCTTCTTCAACCGGATTCAAATCCTGGCGTTGAATGTTCTCGATCAATCCGGCAAGCAGGGTTTGTTCTTCATTCAATTTACGGGCAACGGCGGGAATGTACTTCAGGCCGGCAATTTTTGCGGCACGAAATCTTCTTTCGCCGGAGACAATCTGGTAGCGGTCGCCAATTTGTCTGACCAGAATTGGCTGAAGAATGCCGTTTTCTTTGATTGATTGCGCCAATTCTTCAAGTGCCTGTTTTTCAAAGATCTTTCTTGGCTGATTAGGGTTTGCGTATACCTCAGTCAGCGGCAGCAGACGAAAATGCATGATATTCTCTGCACTTTTAGCTGCATCGCTACTATTATCGACAGGTTTTTCAGAATGGTTTAGCATCTTAAATCAAAATGGTGAATTTCTATTTGCACTAAGATTTTATGATATCATGAAAAAAAAACCAAGAAAAAATAATTCGATTAAGGAGCCACAAACAATGAATCTGAAAAAAACAGTCAGTCCGGTCTCCCTTTGCCATACATTTTTGCTTCTCTTCATATTGTTTATAATCAGACCGATTGGCGCTCAGCCGATTCAATCGACCCAGGAATTTCAGGCTGCAAGTCAGTTCCTTGCCCAAAACTCATACGAGAATGCCGTCGATGAAATGAAAAAATTGATAACCGACGGACGCTATCAGGCCACTGCCATGGTAGAAATCGGCAGAATTCGCATGCGCCAGGCCGAAACTGAATTGAGTCTGGCAATGTCACACTTTAACGAGGCAGCTGAAACCCTTCGCTCTGGTCTTGAATTGAAAGGCGTTTCGGGTCCTGAACTTCCCAAAACTCTCTATGACCTTGGCCGTCTCTATGAAGAGCGCTTGAAGAATTATCTGTTTGCCGGCGAGGTATACGAAAAGATTATTGAAGACCATCCCACCTTTCTTTCCATCGACAAGGTGCACTATCATCTGGCAACCTGTTATGAAATGACCGGAAGAATAGAAGAAGCTGTCGAACATTACAAGAAGGTTGTAACCGACTACACTTTCAGCTCCTACTTCAATATGGCCCAGGAAAAGATGAAAGTTCTGGCGGTCGGCACCTCTTATCAGACTGGCGCAATTGAAGCTCAGGCCGATATTGTCGATGAAGCCGAAGAAGGTACCGGCGAAGCCAAAGCAGGAATCGACCTTGGCGATATGCACGCAGAAGCCGGAAATTTCTCAAAAGCCGTCGATGCCTATCGAAAGGCGGCGAACTCCGCCTATGACCAGGATGTAGCCGTCAAGGCCTACCAGAAAATGATCGACATTCTCGATAATCAGCAGAAAGACTACGATGGTGCCGCAAAAGCTTTGGAGGAAATGCTACAGAAATACCCCGATGCTGAAGGAGCTGACGAAGCCATATACCGGCTTGGGCGCATTTACGAAGAAGACCTCGATACCCTGAAAACTCAGGTCATCGACGGTCGGGTGAGGTATCGAAAAAGTTCTGAAAATGTCGAAAAAGCAATTGCCCATTACAATTCGGTAACAGAAAAGTTCCCTGATGCCGATATATCAGCTGATGCCTTTATTCGCAAAGGCGAGCTTTACGAAAAGGAACTTAAGAATTATGACCAGGCCAGAAATGCCTACGAATCTTTTTTGCGAAGATTTCCCAACCATGAAGACGCGGGCCGTATTCGCGAAAAACTTGAAGAAATCAAGGATTACTGATCAGAATAATTCTTCTGAATTTTGCTTTAACTTCACCAATTTCCAACATGGCCTGAAACAAAGTACGTTTCGGTTTGTCAGTCTGCCATTGGCGCTGGCATTGATGCTTATGCTGATTCCTGCCAATCTTTTCGCCGATGCGACTATGATCGGTTTGAGCGGTACCATGCTTGTTCCCGGCCTGGAAATTCTTTCACCTGGCTCGGCGCGGGCCGCGGTTCATTTTACCGGTGAATCTGAATTCGAAGAAGGGTCATTCAAAGGTGTTTTTGCTTTTTCAGATGATTCTGAAGTGGCGGTAGTAAAGAAATTTGCTATTTCCGGAGTCAATGATCAAACTGATCCGGTTTTTGCCGGAAAATACCGGGTTCGGCCAAACATGGCAGTTGCAGCAATAATCGATCCCAACGAAGGGCAAAAAGACTCGGTAATGCTCCTGACCGGCGTTCCGGGCAATCGCATTGTATTGGGTCTCGGAACCAATGTTGCCATGAGCGAGCGTGAAAAAAAGGCTGGCTTTGGTCGCTACAACGAAAGCGGCAGTGAGGTTGACCCGGTTTTTTTCATTATGGGGGCGAGCCTGAATATTGATAACGAAACAAAATTGACCATCGATTATGCCGGCAATGATTTTTGCATCGGGGTGAGGCATGCATTTGACGAAGGCCTGAGTTTTGATTTCGGCATGTTTACCCCTGACAGAATTCATAACAGCAGTCGTTATGTCGTCGGTGCCAATTTCGGTTTCTGATTTAAATGCTGATAACTGTTTTCAACGCGATTCTCATCATACTCATAACCATTGTCAGTTATAAGTATTTTTCGCTGCGCGAAAGTTTTGGCAGCGAGAAGCACCGCGCCACTGCCTACGCCGAAGCACTAGGCACCATTACCGAGAAAATTGAGGCTTACGAGAATTCCCATGTAAATGCCATGGCGGCAATGGCAATGGAGATCGGCAAGGCGCGAAAACTAGAGCTTGAGCAGCTTGACGCACTGACTTATGCCGTTTGGCTTCATGATATCGGTGAGCTTTTGCTGCCACGCGAATTGCTTAAAAGCTCAGAAAAGCTTTCCCGGCAAAACCTTTTCCTTTTAAGAACACACCCGCTACTGGGTGAATTCGAACTTAAAAATCGCTGCTCGGTCTACGACGAGGTTCCGGCAATTATTAGATGGCACCACGAACGCTGGGATGGAAACGGTTACCCCGATTGTCTTAAAGGCGAAGAAATACCTCTTTGCTCACGAATAATCACCTTGGTCGATGCGGTTTCAGCGATGAAATCAAATAGACCTTACCGAACCAGAACGATGAGCCATCGAGAAGTATTGCGTGAACTCGACCTGCAGGCCGGCTTGCAGTTCGACCCTGAACTGGTCGAAATTTTCAAGGGCCTTTATCCCGAATCCAAGGAGGAACTGCATTGATTCGTTTGCAATCTTCCTGGCTGCTGGAAAGCGCCGGCGAGGTGGCTTCTGTTGATTCCATCTTTTTTCCTTTCATTCATCGCTATTCATCTCTGAACTGGTTCAGCCGCCGTGGCCTCGAACTGACCATAAATACGCCACTCGACAGTCAGGCTATGTTGATGCGAGTCTGGCTCGATGCCCGTAAAGGGCCCTTCAGTGAAAAAAATCGTCGCAAATTCAATCAGCTGATTAAAAAGCCGCTCGAACTTGACATGAACCCCTTTCGAAACTGGAACGACCGCCTGTTCAGCCGCCAACAGCTTGATTATCTTTTTTATTGGCGCGAGGCAGCCTATGAAATCGAAGATCAGGCGCAAAGAGAGATTTTTTGGGGCTCTGTTTATGGAATCATGTCCTATTGGCTGAGCAACCGGCGGGTTAACCGTGAGCCGGCTTACCAACCCGATGAAATAATGCACCTGGTTTTGAATTTGCATCAGGAACATTGTGAAAATCAGGATGCGGAGCTGATCCTTCTCAATTCGAAATTTGAAGAGCTTAGTCCGCCCGAATCGGTGCTGGCGGTTTTTCCACTCGTTTTTACCGATGAAGAAGATGAAGAATTTCAATTACAGTCTATTTTTCATGCCTGGTACCATGGCCATGCCGACGTAGAGCAGGCACGCCGCGACATCAAGAACCAGCTGCGTCAGTATAGCTTTTCAACGGAAAAAAAGACGGATTTTTCTACTTTGCTAAAATTGTCTGAAAAATCTGAAGTTGTCGCTATTTGCTGGTCAGGGGTTGAATTGCCGCCAAAAATACATGAGCAGGAAATAATCGAGCCATTTCGCCGTGAATTTGTGCACCGGTTTTCCCGCTCCCAGTTCAGCATAAAAACAGTCAATCCGGCCCGGGACTCTTACGATTACCTGCTTCTGTTCTTTAACTGAGCCGTAAAAAATACTATTTAAAAGCTTGGGCCAATGTGGTAATATTACCCACATGAAAATACCCCGATTTTTTATTCTGTTTTTGCTTTTGCTGCTGACAAACATGGCGATTTCCGATATCGCCTTTGCTCAAGCAACCTTCATGATGGGTGAAGATGTTTTGCACCCTTCAGGTCTGGTTCTGACCGTTAATGAAATCAGGCGAAACAATTTTGCCGGCGGCCTCGGTGGCAAGGGAAAACAGGATGAAGTTCGTCTTAATTTGACAATGGTCAATACCGGGGTGAAAACTCACCGGGTCGATCCGCAAAAGGATTTTTTTCTTGAACTCGCTGGCAGCTATGAACCCCAGCATGACCCGGAAGGAAAAGCTACCCGACTTGCTTTTAACGTTTACCCATCGACCCAGTCGCGGGTAAACCTTTATTTCAAGGTTCCTGCCGAAGACACCCATGATCCGATTCTTTTTTTCAAATTCGATGATTCGGAAGTTAAAGTTTATTGTTCCCCTGAGCTGGAAGCCCTGGCTAAAAGAAGCGAAAGCCAGACTCTAAGCGTGGCTGAAGCATATCGACTTTCTCAGTTTTATGTTGATTCCGGCAGGTATTCAGCGGCGAAGGCCATTCTTGAACCTGCTTTGCAACTTTATCCCGGTGATAATCAGCTGCTTATGCTTATGGCTGCCGTTCATCAAGGCTATTACGATAACCAGTCGGCCATCGAATGTCTCGAAAGAGTCAACCCGGCGCAGATCACCACTTTCAAGGATGC
Organism: uncultured bacterium; assembly: GCA_964613435.1. GTDB lineage: Bacteria > Muiribacteriota > Ozemobacteria > Ozemobacterales > Ozemobacteraceae > DYKG01. The sequence goes on along the minus strand of CAZTHA010000048.1, from coordinate 838 downwards.
GATCAGCCTGGCGAAAACAGCCATGGACTTGGGGCATTATCATCTGGCCACAGCTGTTCTCGAACCATACGAACTGATCAACAAACTTGAACCCGAAAACAGCATCTTGCTGGCACGGGCCTATTATTATCAGGGAAACCTCGATCGGGCCGAACGCCTTCTCAATCGCCTCATGGGAGAATCGGTACAGGATCGTATGCTTTATTTTACCCTCGGAAATATTAAAGACTGACAGGAACAGCTTCGCGAGGCTATTCCCCTCTGGGAAAAGGCGATTGAACTTGATCCCAACTATTGTGAAGCATACTTCAATATCGGTGTGGCCTATTACAAACAGGACAACATCCAAAAAGCCAGAGAATACTGGCAGAAAGTGCTGCTTTTGCGCCCGGACTCACATATTTTGAGAGCTACCGAAGACGCTCTTTCGGCAACCGAATTTTAAATTCAATCAAGCTACAGCAGGAGAAAAAAATGGCTAAAAAAAGACTCGTAAGTGGCATGAGAACGACGGGTTCTCTTCACCTCGGACACCTTGAAGGTACCTTGAAAAACTGGGTGGCCTTGCAGGATCAATACGAATGCCTGTTTTTCGCTGCTGTCTGGCACGCACATACCGACCGGTTGAAAATCGAAAATCTTCCCGAAGTCATCAGGGAAATGATCGTTGACTGGATAAGCGTCGGCATCGATCCTGAAAAATCCTATATTTTCAGACAATCAGAAATGCACGAACATGCCGAACTTTCAACCATACTAAGCAATTTAACGCCGCTGGGCTGGCTCGAGCGCTGCACTTCATTCAAAGACGAAGTTCAGCGCTCGAGCCAGCCCAGCG
>CAZTHA010000047.1:13437-18079 GCA_964613435.1 uncultured bacterium | reverse complement strand
GTAAAAATACGCATTTTTGTCTCCATTAATCAAACTTTCACACTTTTATTTTAACACATTTTGAATCGAAAAAAATCTGAATCACTTAAAAATAAAACGGTGGTCGTGGATCGAAATCGTGCCTGAAGCAGTCTTTGCCGGCTGATGACAGACCAGGCAATTGGTTCCGGGCGATTCTTCAGGGTGGTCGGCCATGTCAGTGTGGCAGGTCAGGCAGTATTCATCGGTTGACAGAAACTGCGAATTGTCTCGGGTTTTTATATTACGAAAGTTCTGACAATAGTCGCAGGTTAACCCGGAAGCGAGCAGAAATCTTGATTTCAGGAAATCCCACTGGCGACGTCTATCGGCATAGGTTTCGTCGCCGAAAAAGTTTTCAGGGCTCTGGCCGGGTTTGGGCGTCAGACCTGAGAAAAACTCGGTAAGGTCTTCACCTGGCCGATAGCCTGCTGGGAAATGATACTCGCCGCTGTTGTCCAGGCCTGAGGTGTGGCAGGACTCGCAGATCATTTCCTGACGGTCAGCGGGCATTGATTTAATTGAACGTATAAATTCTTTTGAGCCGGTGCGTGTGTGGTTAAGCGATGGGCCATGGCAGCTTTCACAGCCAACGCCGGCTTCGACGAAGCTGTCGTCTTCACTTGAAAAACCGGTGGTATGGCAGCCGGCACATTGCTTGAGCCAGTAACGGTTTTTCCAGCCGTAATCGTGAACCGGCAGCCATTTCTTTTCATGGCGGTCCCAGATTTTGGGTAAAACAACCAGAGTGCCGCTGGCCTCGGCAACGAAGCGATGAATGTAATGCGAACCGAGAACCCAGGCAATTTTATCGCGGGGAAAACCGAGTTCTTCGACGGGAATTTCTGCCTGATTTTCGACCTGAATTAGTTTTCTGGTCATGCGGGCATGGGGCGTCAGACGCCATTGGTCAAAAATGTCCGCGTGACAGGTCTGGCAGGAGCTCGAACCGGCGTAATCCCGATTTGCATAAGAACGTGGCCGGTGCATGGTCGCTCTTTCTGCGGTGCCGCCGTCGGCGTGGCATTTGCTGCAAAGCTGGCCATTGTTGTTCGGGTGGTTCAATAAAAAGGTTTTGAAGCCGCCGGGCGCATCCTGCTCGATAATCAGCGGGGCCCAGGGTTCGGTTGCTATTGCTGCCCGATGGGGCGAATGGCAGGTCAGGCAGCTCATCATGCTGCCCTCTTCGAGAGGCAAGCCAGCGCCGGGGTCGGCAGCAATTCCGGTTGGGTGAAGAGTGCGCGCTTCCATGGCGTGACAGCTGACGCACCATGCTCCTGCCCCGGATTTAAGCCTTGGATCAACTTCTGGTAGTCCAGCTGAATTTTGTGTCGTTGCCGAGGCAGTCTGTGGCGGCAAATAATGGCATTTGAAACAGCCGACTTCCTGTGCCAGCCGCTGATGGTCAATCTGGGTCTGGGCAAATACACCCTGTACCGACACCAGCAGCAGGGTCAGAGTCAGGATGAAGTAGTTAGTTTCAGGCTTTTTCACTGTCGATTTCAAGTTCATTGAGTATGTCGGCGATTCCCTGAGAAATTTCTTCTTTGCTGAGCTGGTCTGAATCTATGTTCTCCTTGAGTTTCCTCAGGCGCACGAATCTTTGTCTGAATTTGTCCTGAAGCTCATTGACCGATTCGCACAAAACCGAACCCTCGTCGCCCTTGCGAAGCCGCAGCGCCGGCAGATTCAGACTGCCTGAAGAGAGTTTTTTGATGTGACCGGCAATCTTGAAAATCGGGCCGATTATCTTGTGTGAAATAAAAATGGTGATGATCAGAATGAAAATGGTGATCAGAAGAAAGCTCAGGCCATTGGTCACCACAATCGCCGGTTTGAGGATCTCCCAGGTTGAGCGCAGGCGGTTATGCGCCGAAAGAAACCCTTCCTGAATGTTTTTGCTGGTTATTCGATAAAGAAAAAAACCATGCAGAACTGAGCCGACAAAAACGATCAGGCTCATGAATCCGACCAGTTTCAGCTGATATGAAGGCAGTATCAGATAATGTTTTCGGTTGGCTTTGCTCATCGCTCAAGCTCCTTGCTTAATTGCTTTTATCCGGCGTGTCCGGGGCGATCTGACACATTGCCCGCAAAGACGGGTTTATCCAGTATTCTGTCTCAGAGCGCAGTTTGATCAAATGTTTTGAAATCAGCCTGTTTTTCAACAGTTGCAGCTGCTTTTCATTGCTTACCATTATTTTTCGTTCAGGACGGTTGATGACCACAAAAAGATGAATGCCGCTTTCATCACGAAATCCCTCGACAAGTTCACCATCTTTAGTCATTTCCAGCTTGTTAAAAACCCCTTCCGGGAAATCGCTTGCCGTCTTCCAGCCAATATCGCCGCCAACGCCACGATAAGGCGAAACACTGTAGCTGGCGTTAATCTGCTCAATCCCAGTACCCGAAGCAATTTCAGCCAAGACCTTGGTCAGCTCATCTTCGCTGACAACAGTTATCTGGCGAAGGTGCAGGCGCCCGGTCGTGTCGATTTTTTCGCTGCGTTGATCATCTTTCAGGAGTTGCTGATATTCGCCATCATTTTGCAGAAGTTTTTCAATTGCAGCTTTAGCCAGTTCTTCATGCAAAAAAACCGACCGGGCGATTCTTTCTTCGTCTTCACCCATGCTTAGGGCTGAATTAAAGAGCTCTGCCCGGTTTTTGATCTCTGGATTCTGATCGAGAAGCTGTGAACGGGCATTTTCTGCAAGAATTAAAGTGGTAAAAAGTTCCTCAGCCCAGGCCTGGTCCGGCATGGCTTTGGCCCGCTCACCGGATATGTTTTTGATTTTTTGAAAATCGGCCATGCCGATCGAGGTCTGACCGACCTTCATCGCCAAATGCTTTCGCCCCAGAAGCGAATCGAAATCGACGAACATGAACAGGCCCATCAACAAACCGGTCATTGCCAGTGAAAAGACGATAAAAACAATGATACCGGTTCTTGAAACCAGTATCATCTCATGGCCAAGCTCGTCGTTGTGGAGTTGCAGCATAGTCGCCTATTATTCGTCACAATTTGCCGAAGTTTTAACCTTTTGTCGCATTTCGGCAAATTCACTGAAGAACTTGTCGATATCCATCGGACCTGCATGAGAATAAGCTATTTTGCCTTCAGGATCAACAATGAAAATGCTGGGTGTCATCGAGACTCCCATTTGATCAGCAGTAACGTAAGAATCGGAGGCGATTTCCTCATACAGCACCAGAAAACTCAATTGGCGCCTTTTGCAGAAGTTTTTCAGCGCTTTTTCCATTTTTTTCGAGTCCAGGGCGATAAAAAAGGGCTTTATCTCAGGCGATTCAGAAGCCAGGCGTCGCTGAACCTCAGGAATCTCATCGAGGCAGGAGTGACAGAAAAGCGACCAGTATGCAATCAGGCTCCAGCTTCCTGATGCGGGAAAGCTGTAGCGCTGCCCGTCGGTAGCTTCGAGATTGCAAAGAGGTGCAACAGTGCCAGGCTGCAGCAGCTCGGCCGGCTGCCCGTAAAGGTTTGGCACCGCCATGGCCAGTAACATTATTAAAACGATGCTAGAGTTTCGAAAGAATTTCATTTTCTATTTCCTTTTCCTTGCCTGGCTCAAAACCAAGGTGATCGTAGAGAATCTGCCCCTGTCGATCAATAAGCAACGTTCGCGGCAGAACCGTGACCTGATAGTTTTGTAGTAGCGCGCTGTTGTCGTCTATGGCGACCATGTAGGGGATAGGGGGCTTGTAGCGTTTGAAGAAACGCTGAACCTTCTTCAATGGGTAACCCGGCGGATGAATGCCGATTACCGTTAGCTTGTCGCTGTGATTCTGATGCATCATGCTAACGAAGGGAATTTCCTCGATGCAGGTTGCACAGGTGATCGACCAGAAAACCAACATCGTCGGTTTGTCGGTGAAGACCCCTGAAAATTTGAATTTCTGCCCGGTGATATTTGATAACTCAACGCCGTCGAGCGATGATACCGTGCCGGGCTCGCTGTCCGGAACGAACAAAGAGATCAGCGGAAAAGTCAAAATTGCTATAAATAGTAGTATTGCGTGATTTCGGTTCATAATCGGCCATAATATAACCTATTTTCGCAAAAATTATAAGGCCTTTAGCCCCCGCCTGGTTAAACTTGTTAAAACTTTCCGAATTGCGGTTTTTCGCCTGGAATAGCTTGAAACAGCCCTTTTATGAGGTTTACTCCCAGGCAACGATGGTGTTGGCCATCTGGTCGCCAATGCGCCGGTGTTGCGGGGCCGAAAAGATTTTATAAATTTCGATGAGATTGGCGATCAGGCTGATCAGCATTAGCGGTGTAATGATGAACAGGCCAACCAGACCGGTTAAGAAATCGAAGGGAATCGCATGAATCAACGAGGCAACAGCTGCAATGACATAGCCGGATGCAGGTATAAGATTGCGTTGTATCGATTGCTTCATGGTTATCGGCTTTTTCTGTAAATCGGTAACCCGGATATTCATCGCCTTTTTACCGGGACTTTGCCCGTCAAGCTCAAAAGCGTCAACTTTGTAGGGCATATCTTTTAATAGAATGGCCAGCGAGGCTGCCGCAAAAACGAAAAATGAAAAAAGTGATGCGAACATGCGCGGCAAAATCAATGATGCCGGAATGACCAGAACCGT
>CAZTHA010000047.1:0-13337 GCA_964613435.1 uncultured bacterium | reverse complement strand
GGAATGAGTTAATTTGGTCATGAATTTAATGCGTTTGCAATGCTTTCAAGGTTAGCAGTTGATTTCGTGCGACAACTAAAATATATTGTTGGATTCATTCCTAAAGTGAAAGTGGATAATCTATGAAGATTGGAATTGTTTCAGATACGCATTTCGGCCATCCTGACCGGGTAATGATTCCCGGCTGGGTAAGAGAAGCTTTTTCCGGTGTGGATATGATCGTTCATGCCGGTGATGTCGAGAGTCCGGCAGCCATCGAAGCCTTCAAAGAGCTTGCTCCGGTCTATGCGGTTCGCGGAAACTGCGATTACGACATTCATGATACCCCAGAAGCCATGAGTATCGAAATTGGTTGCGGTTTACTAACGGTTGCACACCGGGCCGGCCGAGCCAGAGCCTCGATCGAACCGCGAACCAGAGTTATGGTCTATGGCCATACCCATATCTCATTGATAAATCAGGAAGGCATGCTGCTGGTTATCAACCCGGGCAGTCCGACCATGCCGCGCGGCGGGCTTCCCCCTTCAGTCGCAGTTCTGACCGTAGATGGCAACAAAATAAGCGCAGAATTAAGACATGCCTGAAAACCTGCCGATGGTTAGAGAAGAGAAACTTGTTAAAGAAATAAGGTGGCAAAATGAAACGAATTCTCTTCTCGATGGTCCTGATCGGACTGATGGCTTTTACAGCCAATCTGATTCTGAACTCTCCGGCGCAAACTAACACCAATGACGGCAATGGAACTTTTTGCGGTTATCTTTCCAGCGAACCGGCCAATCTCGACCCCGCCCGCGGTGTTGACGTAAATGAAGCCAACGTGCAGGCCAAAGTTTTCGACGGCCTCGTGCGTTATGACGAGAGTATGAAGCTTGTCGGTAACCTCGCCGAATCCTGGACGGTTACAACCGACGGTAAAGAATACGTTTTCAAATTGCGCGAAGATGTCTTTTTTCACAATGGCCAGAAAATGACTGCCGCCGATGTCGTTTTTAGCCTCGATCGTCTTCTTGATCCGGAAGTGGCCTCGCCGCGAACCTGGGTGCTTGAAAAAGTTGAAGGCGCTGCCGAGCGCATCAAAGGCACTTCACCCAAGGTGGCCGGGATCAATCAGCTCGATGAATTCAGAGTCGCAATTCGGCTGGTAAGCCCGTTCGCTCCATTCATGAGCCTCTTAACTATGCCGGCCTGCTACATTCTGCCACATCAAAGCAGCGCCACCATCAAAGATCGCTCTTTTTTCGAAAAACCTTTTGGTACCGGGCCCTTTAAAATCGTCGATCGCGTTCGCGACAGCTACATCAGACTGCAGGCAAACAATGGTTACGTCGGCGCAGCCCGGCCGCAACTGGCTGAAATCGAACTTAGAATCATTCCCGAAAATATGAAAGCCGAAATGGAATTCGAGAGCGGCAACCTCGATCTGCTGCAGTTGTATCCCTCGAATTATCAGCGATTTAGATCTGATCCCGATCATCAGGCCCGGGTTCATGATGTTCCGGCGATGAACGTTTTTTATGTCGGCTTCAACAATCAGAAAGCCCCTTTCAACGATGTTCGAGTTCGCAAGGCTCTGAACATGCTTATCGACCGCGATAAAATAATCAACGCCGTTTATCAGGGGCGGGCGGTTGCGGCTAAAGGCAGTATTCCGCCGGGAATTCTTGGATTCAACAAAGAAGCCAAAGGCTACGAATACAATCCAGAAGAAGGCTTGCGTTTGCTCAAGGAAGCCGGCTTCAACAAAAAGAATCCGCTGAGTTTTGAAATTTATCAGAAGTCAGCCCAGGCAGCATTTGAAATCACTCGTCTGATTCAGGGCGAGCTCAAAAAGCACGGGGTTAATGTCAGTCTCAAGCCTATGGAATGGAGCGCTTTAAAAGACTCGATCAACAAGGGCGAAGCTCCGGCATTTTATCTGAGCTGGTTTGGCGATTACCCAGATGGCGAAAACTTTCTGTATCCGCTGTTTCATTCTAACAACTGGGGTTCAGGCGGCAACCGCGCCCGCTTCAAAAATGCCGAAATCGACAGCATGATCGAAGAAGCAGTAAAAATACAGGATGCCGAACGTCGGGCCGAAGCATACGATCGTATCAACTCCCGGGTTTATGACCAGGCACCCTGGCTGTATCTCTGGCATTGCAGCGAAAGCTATCTGACCAGTTCACGGGTGAACAATATCGACTTTTCGCCATTGTTTTTCTGTGACAAGGCCTTGACTCTGAGCGTAAAACCCTGATAAAACATAGCATAGCTGAGTAAAAACCACCGGTTTCGGTCGCTTTTGCGACCGAACCCTCTTTTATAAGCATTTTAAACATGGCAGGCCGACAATGCTCGAATTTACACTAAGAAGAGTTCTCGCGACAATTCCCGTATTGGCCGGAATCCTGCTCGTGGCCTTTGCTGTGCTCTATCTGATTCCCGGTGATCCGGCCCAGACCATTGCCGGACCCCGCGCCGACCAGGCGACCATAGAAAGAATCGCCCGCGAAATGGGGCTTGACCAGCCGGTGCATCAGCGCTTTCTTGGTTATGCCGGCCGGGTTTGCCGGGGCAATCTCGGTGAATCGGTGGTTTCCGGCAAACCGGTGCTTGATTCTATTGCCGAGAAGTTTCCCTATACGATCAAACTCGCTTTGATTGCCATGCTTATTTCAATAGTAGTCGGAATTTTGGCCGGCATTGTCGGCGCAGTAACCCAGGGTCGCTGGCTCGACCGTCTTTGTACTTTTTTCTCGGTGACCGGCATCAGCATTCCGGTTTTTCTTTCGGGCCTTGTTTTGCTTTATGTTTTTGCGGTCAAACTGAAATGGTTCCCCGCCTCTGCTTTTCGCGGGGCCGATACGCTCTGGCCTTTTATTCTGCCGGCTTTTACCCTTGGTATAAGATCCGCTGCCTTTCTCGCCCGCATTGTTAGAAGCAGTTTGATCGAGGTGCTGAACCAGGATTTCATCCGAACCGCCCGCGCCAAAGGTCTCAGCCCGCTGCGAATTCTCTTTCGGCACGGTCTGGTCAATGCGATGATCCCGGTCATAACCGTAATCGGTCTCGACCTGTCGAGTTATCTGAACGGGTCGGTGATCGTCGAAACTATTTTCGATCTGCCGGGCATCGGTCGTTTTGCGATGGACGCCATTCTCAAGCGCGATTACCCGGTCATTCAGGGTATTGTGCTTTTTGGTGCTTTTATTTTTATCATGGTCAATCTGGTTATCGATCTTCTCTATGCCTGGATAAATCCGCGGATTCGCGATGAAATGCTGAGGAAGCCCGGCGCATGAAAACACTGATCAAACGCATGACCGTTGCCGGTTGGATAAGCATTGCCGGGTTGTGCTTTTTGCTGTTTGTCGCTATTTTTGCGCCCTGGCTTGCGCCGAACAATCCGCTCGAGACCGACCCGCTGCGCCGTCTCGCCCAGCCCGAAGGCTATCTGCTGGGTTGTGACCAGCTGGGACAGTGCGTTTTTTCGCGGCTTATTCACGGGGCTAGACTGTCTCTGGGAATTGGTTTCGCGGCCCGTTTGTCGGCGTTGATTATTGGCCTTACCGTCGGCATGCTTGCCGGTTACGCCGGCGGCTGGCTTGACTGGCTACTGATGCGGCTCGTCGATATGTTTCTCGCTTTTCCGAGCTTGCTTTTGGCAATTGCTGTTTCTATGGTTCTGGGTAATGGAATCGGCACGGTGATTCTTGCGCTGGCCATTGTCGGTTGGGCCGAAATGGCGCGTATCATTCGTTCAGCAACTCTCGAACTTCGTTCGGCTGAATTCGTTGTTGCTGCCAGGACCCTTGGCGCCAGCCATCTGCGTATCGTTCTCACTCATATTTTGCCCAACTGTCTGCCGCTTATTACGGTTATTTTTGCTATGGGGCTGGCAACGGCAGTGCTGGCTGAAGCGAGTTTGAGCTTTCTTGGACTAGGCGTCGACCCTTCACTGCCAACCTGGGGTGGAATGGTTGCTTCCGGTAAAGATTACATGCTGGCGCGGCCGGCTCTGGTTATTTACCCAGGGCTCTGCATTGCTTTTCTGGTAATTGTTTTGAACATTCTCGGAGATGAACTCAGAGACATTCTCGACCCATCAAGAAAAGGTAATATATGAACAAACGTCCGGTTATTGGCATTGCCTATTCTGACACCGCTTTTCGCGACAATGAAATGCGCTTGCGCACCTATGTTTCGCGTAAGTATTTTCGAGCAGTTTATCGTGCCGGTGGTTTGCCGGTTCTGCTACCGGCCATAGATCCGCGACTCAATGCCGACTTGCAGGAAAACCCCGGCATTTTCCCGGAAAGTTATGACCATCTCGTCGATGCTTATTTGAACATGGTCGATGGTCTGCTGATTCCCGGCGGTGAGGACGTTCATCCGCGCTTCCAGGGTGAAGACCCACACCCAAAGCTTGATCTGGTCAATCCTTTTCGTGATGAATTCGAGCTGGCGCTGGTAAAAGCGGCACATACGCGAAAATATCGCGGCAAAAGGCTGCCGGTTTTAGGTATCTGTCGCGGAATCCAGGTTTTGGCGATTGCGCTTGGCGGCTCGGTGTATCAGGACATTGCCGAAGTCAGCAAAGTTCAGCATGCGCAGAAAGCGCCGCGCTGGGAGACTTCCCACAAAATAAAGATCAATCAGGATTCGTGCCTGGCGAGAGAATTGGGCGCCGACGAGATTTTTACCAATTCTTTTCATCATCAGGCCGTGCGCGACGTGCCGTCAGGTTTTCAGGTTGTTGCTCAAACTTCTGACGGCATAATCGAAGCAATCGAGTCTTCTGATGCGAATTTCTTTTGTGGGGTGCAATGGCATCCGGAAGAGACTTACGATACCGATGTCTACAGCAAAAATCTGTTCAAAGCTTTGGTAAAAAGCGCCGCCACCTAAGGCTTTCATTCGGTTGCAGGTTTGCCGGGATGCTGATTGGCTTACGAAAAATTGCTGCTCATAAAATTTTACGTTACAGCTGATTCAAGCCATTCGGGCTTGCCAGAATCATTTGCGACGGCAATTTTTGTTGTTGCCGAAAAATTTTTCAGTCTGCTCTAAACTTTTCGTGCTTTTATGACGATGTATTAAATAGAAGACGATAAAAGGGGGCAGTGTATGAAACGCCTGAGCTTGTTTTTGATCGCGGCAGGACTTTTGTTCTTCGCCGGTAACGGTTTTGTGACCATAACCGATTCTCCCCTGATTGTCGACGGCTGCCTGCTTAACATTGAAGACCTCATGCTACAGGTTCGACCGACCGAGAACGGTCTTAATGAACCGGTAAACATACATGTCGTCGTATCTGAGCACAACAGGGTTCAGGCTGTTGGCTTCGCGCGGCTGGAACTTCTGCAACTGCCTGAAACCGGGTTATCTCTTCGGATACCTTTGTCGGAAGAGCTCAGAAAAAATCGTGATTATCGGGTGAAAGTAGTTGCCAGAACCGCTTCTGAAAAGAAGGTCGAAAATGAGTTTGCTTCGCTTCCCGCCCAGGGAAGTAGCTCAAATTCCTTTTTTAAACGTCAGTTCAATCCGCTGCCGGAGCTTTCGGAGCTTAGAAACAGCATCGAAAAAATTTCTCCGCGCTCCCAGATGCGAATAAATTAGAGCAAGCCGGTCTTGGGCAGATGAATGACCGCAAAAATGGTCAGCGCCCATAAAACAAGGTTGATCTGCAACGGGCGATCTTTGAGAAGAACCTCTGAGGGGTTGTCTCCCAAATCCTGAATGTGAATCAGGTAGAGATAGCGCAACATGCCATACAAGACCATTGGAACCGAAAATACCAGACGATCGCTGCCGAATTTCTGTATTGTTTCTGCGCTGACCGTATAGAATGAGTAAGTTATGATTGCAGAGGCAGCCAAAATCGAGGTCATCTGATCGATGTAGGCCAGCGAATAATCGGCCAGAATTTTTCGATGCCGGGTTGCATCGTCGCTGAGCAGGGCGATTTCCTGACGACGCTTGGCGAGCCCGAGAAACATCGCCAGCATTATCGTCGAAAGCATCAGCCAGTGCGAAATATATATTTCGCTTTCAATGGTCTTTAGTGCGCCAACCCCGGCTACTGCCCGCAAAACGAAACCGAAGGCGATGCACATTACATCGAGAATCACCACGTTTTTTAGCTTGAAGCTGTAAGCCAGGTTAAGCATGAAATAGGCCAGAGCAGTCGAAAAAAAGAGGCCGGAAATATTCCAGGCGGCAATTAAACAGCCGATGAGAAGAATGATCAGGGTCGCTTTGGCCTCCTTGATCGACAACTCCCCCGAAGCGATCGGGCGATTGCATTTTTCAGGGTGAAGGCGGTCTTTTTCGATGTCGGTCAGGTCGTTCAACAGATAGACACTGCCTGATAACCCGCAAAAAATCATGAATCCGGCAGTAGCCCAGAGCCAACCCTGGCTGGTCAGCATTAGACTTTTTTCTGAAAACAGCAGTCCGGCGTATAGAATAAGGTTCTTCGTCCATTGTTTTGGGCGCAGACTCGAAAAAATCGGAGCTATCATCGGTTGCTGGCTGTCCTGTATTGTTTTTTCAGATTCTATCAGCAGTTTGCCATTCTGTAAATATTATTTCTTTGCTGTCAGAACAGCCTGAATATGGTAAAATCAGGCTTGAATGAAAGGCAAAACTGAAATTCTGCTGATCAACAGTTCCGCTGCTCTGGCACCGCATCCTTCTTTTCGTAGCCCAGCAAAAGAAAACCATGCGCCGTTGGGGTTGTTTTGCCTTGCCCAGATCGCCCCGGAAAGAATCGCGGTCATCGACCTGCAATACAGCCTGCCGGCCGAAGAATTTTTTGCCGGCTTTTCACCCGACTCGATCCACACCATCGTCATTCGTGCCGGAAGAGACCATGATCAGAAACATATCGAGGCCTTGATCGGCGGGTGTCGCGCATTCTTTCCCGCTGCCAGAATCGGTCTTGCCGGAACCATAAATAAAAGCTTTGTTGGCTGCGGCGATTTCTATATCTACGGTACCGGATACAAGTCTTTGCTTACCGCCTTGCGTGGCGAAAGACTTCATGGCTTCATCAATTTGCTCGCCGACGAACTTGAAATGCCTTTGCCGATCCCGCCGGACCCTTTTCCAGAAATTTACAATTTCGCTGCTTCCCCAGAAAAAACTATTGCCAGAAAGACTCTCGAAGTGTTTCAACCCTGGCTTGGGCTTTTTGAGCGCTCTGAAAAGACTTTGACCTATCCCGGTCTTAAATGGCTTGCGACATTGGTGCATTGGCTCAAAGATTCAGGGTATTCTGAATTGCATTTTCGGCCGTCTGGGGTCTGTCCGGCCGATATTCATGAGCTTCGCTCGATGATGCTCAATCTGCAGGTGGATTTCGCTTTGTCCTTCAAGAATATTTCCGCAGCCGAGCTCGAAAACAATTGCGCCGGAGCGCCTCTGCGCCAGATATGGCTGTACCGCCCGGAACCCCAGAATCTGGCCAATGCCGACAAATGTCTGCAGATAATTGCTGCCCAGGGTTGTTGCCCGGGATTATACCTTGGCAAGGAATCTGCGAGCGCGCCTGCTCTGTCGAGCCTTCTTGCCAATGCCCGCCGCCTTGCTCTTGCCGAACTGGAAACCTGGCAGCTCGATGAGCTCAAAAAAGTGCTGTTCAAATTCTGGGGCACAAAAAATCGTTTTTTCAGGCTGCTGTTTTCAATCAGGTCAGCTTACGACCTGATTAGTTTCATGAAAACTTCGGCCTTTATTCTCGAAATTCTCTTTTCAAAAAATCAGAAAAACAGGTGAAATGATGATTCATGTAGTGAATGGACCTAACCTGAACCTTCTCGGCCAACGGGAAACCGGCATTTATGGCCGAAAAACCCTCAAGGAAATCGAGCGCGAACTCGAAGATATCGCATTTTGCAACAGTTGTGAGATCAGCTTCTTTCAAAGCAATCATGAAGGCGATATTATCGATTACCTTCAGGAAGCCGACAATGAAGATAAAATCATTCTAAACCCCGGTGGACTCGGACACACAAGCGTTTCTTTACGCGACTGCATTGCCGCAATCGAAGCCGATGTCGTCGAGGTTCATATTTCCAATATTCATGCCCGGGAAAGCTTTCGGCGTCGGTCTTTGCTTAGCCCCGTCTGCCGCGGCGTAATCTGCGGTTTCGGCACGGATGTTTATAAAATGGCGCTAAACTGGCTGATCGGAAGATAAATTTGACACAAACAGGCCAAAAAATTGAACTACTGGCGCCCGCGGGCAATATTGCCTGTCTCAAGGCCGCCTGTATGGCCGGAGCCGATGCCGTTTACCTTTCCGGAAAAAGGTTCGGTGCCAGAGCCTTTGCCGCCAATTTTGACGAGCGTTCTTTGCGTTGGGCCCGCCGAGTTACCGCATCATTGCAGAAAAAGCTCTACGTTACTCTCAATACCATTGTCTTTGAAAACGAATGGCCCATACTTGAACAGACATTGGATTTCTACGAAACCCTTCAGCCTGATGCCCTGATAATACAGGACTTAGGCGTTGCCTGGGAACTCAAAAAGAGAAATAGTAACATTCCAAGACATCTCAGCACTCAGGGAGCATGGTTCGGCGTTGGCGGCCTTGCCGAGCTCAAGGATCTTGGCATTTCAAGGGTGATTCTGCCGCGCGAACTATCGGTCGCTGAAATTGAAACTGTCGTTGCCAGATTTCCCGAAATCGAGTTCGAAATGTTTGTGCATGGTGCAATGTGCTATAGCATTTCGGGGCATTGTTACTGGAGCATCGCCCTGGGAACCCGTTCTGGCAACCGCGGCACCTGCGCCCAGCCTTGCCGCCGCGAATATGGTGATAATGGGCACCCGCACCAGCACCTGTTCAGCCCAAAAGATTTGCGCTTGATCGATGAAATCGACAGAATATCTTGTGCCGGACTGGCTTCAATCAAGATAGAGGGCCGGATGAAAACGCCGGAATACGTTTTTCAGGTTGTTTCTGCCTATCGAGCAGCTATCGACAAGGGAGACAATCAGGCGCCGAATCTCGACGAAGTTTTTTCGCGGGCATCGAACAAGGGCTTTGTTGACGGACCGGTTTCGCCCCATGAGTGGCGCACTGCCGATAATCCCGGCCGCGAAGGGGTGGTAATCGGTCGTGCCAGCGGTGAATGTCGCGACGGGCTTACCGGCGTCATTGCCAATAAGGCGATTAAGCCCGGTGAAGGTATTTTCTGGTATGACAAAGGCCAGAAACGTGGCACTCGTGTCACCTGGGTGAAAATGGATCGCAAAAATCCTGACTTGATATGGGTCAGGGGCATTGGCGGCGCGTTGAAAAAAGGAACCGAGCTGCGCCGAACTTCCAGTGGCAACGAAAACACCTGGGAAAAAGGCTGGAAAAAAGAATGGGAGCGTCGTCCAATCGATCTGTTCTGGTCAGGCCGCGATGGTCTTCCTCTTGCAGTCGAGGCCGTTATCAACGGCTATCCCTTGCGCATTGAAACCGATGAATTACTGCAGCTGGCTTTGAACGAAGGGCTTGAAAAGGGGCATTTGCAGGAAAAATTCGAAGTTCTCGGCGAAAACTTTCGCGCCGGCAAACAGGTTGTTAGTCTCCTGGGAACCGGATTGCACATCTCGGCCGGAACCTTGAAAAAAATGAAGCGGGCTTTGGTTGAGACGCTTTGCAAACTTGAATTAATGCCGCCGCCAAAACCTTTGCCGGCGGGTATTCTGGCCATGTTGCCCGAAAAAAAGCCTTCTCCGCCAGATTTCAGCCATTTGTTTGCAAATGATGTCGAGCCCGAGTTGTATTTGCGCGTCTGGAACCAGTCTTTCCCGTTTGTGCGTGATGTTGGCCCGGATTGCTGGGTTTTGCCATGGAAAGGCGATAAGGGGCGGGCTTCGCAAATTATTCATTCCCGGGTTGCCTGGTGGTTGCCGCCGGTTGTCAACCAGCAACAGTTGCAGCAATTGATCACCGAGCTGGAGCAGGTTGAATCCGGCGAGTTCTTCTGTTCAGGCTGGGAAGTCTTTGAATTGATCAGGCTTTTCCCGAATCTTGATTTCAGGGCAGACTGGAGTTTCAATCTCTGTAATCTCAGTGCCCTGGATTTTCTCGATCAGCGAAAGCTGCTCGGCGTTTTTTCACCCGAATGGAAAGAGGAAGAAGTGGTTGACAACCTGCGCGGTTTCAGGCCTGTGGCCGCCTGGAACCCAATCGTTTCATGGTCACGCTTCAAAGACGCAATTAAAGCCGGTACAGTCGTGCAAAATTCCCATAATGACCATTTCTTTCCGCTGCCACTTGGAAACGGGGTCAGCGGACTGTTTCTCGTGGATAAACCGGCATCAGTGGTGGTAAAAGGAACCACTTCACTTTTGCTCGACATCGCCGTGGCCCCAAATGAAAATCCGGTTCAGACCGCGAAGGATCTAAACCGGATCGTTGAATCGTTTAAAGCGAATCAGGTAACCGCTAAACCTTAAAACACCTTTTCATTGGTGACAAAGCCTTTGGCCTGGGGTTTAACGGTAAGAACCGCACAAGGTGCTTTTCTGGCGATTTCGTAACTGGTGCCGCCCAGCCATGAATCGATGAATCCGGTTTTTCCATGGGCGCCAATCACGATCAGGCTCACATCGTTTTCGCGGGCGTAATCGATGATTGTTTCATGCACCAGACCACCCTTAACGGTCTTGATAATGTCAAGATCGTTGAATTTTTCGGGAACGAAACCAACAAGCTGTTTGAGATTCTGTTCTTCCCATTTGCTGGAAGTTTCAAGAGGGTCGGCCAGATTGCCGGCATGAAGAACTTCTTCTTCAATGACATTCAACAAATGAATCTGCGCACCATATTCAGTGGCAAATGTGGCAGCATAACGAAGAGCCAGTTCAGAGCCCTCTGAAAAATCAACCGGAACCAGAATCTTATTAAACTTAATCATTGAAGAACCTTCCCATTAATTAGTTTTTCACATATTACAATTCAAATCGTTATTGGTCAATCTTATTTAATCCAGAAAGGGGTACGCCCTTTGGTCAGCGTGGTTTTGTCAAGACCATCTATTCGGCTCAGGCCGATAGTATTGCCTTCCTGAAAGGTTACCCACTTGTTGTCAGGGGAGAGGCTTGGGTAAATCCCGCTAATAATCGGGCGTTGAACCTTGTTTTCTTTTAAATCAAGATATTCAAGCTCGTTGCTGCCGTAGCGGTTGGTGAAGTACACCAGAAACTTGTTGTCAGCTGTGAAGACCGGAAAAGCTTCGTTCACTTTTTCAGTTGCAGTAAGGCGTTTGATGCCCTGGGCAAAAACTGAGATAAGGTAGAGGTCGGTCGAGCCGTCTTTGTCGAGAACCGAAGCCGCGATCCATTCTCCATCAGGAGACCAGCTGGCACTGACTACCTTCAGATCCTGGGAAATCTTGTTGGCACGTTTGCGTTCCAGGCTATAAACAAAGAGTTCTGCTTTGCCGTCGCAGGTTGTGTACAAAAAGAATTTTCCGTCCGGTGAAAAGTCTTCAAAAGCTGCTCCGGTGAGCACCTTTCTGATTTTGTCGCCGCTTTTGTTGAGCAGGTAGATCTCGGATTTCATATCGACGGTTTTGTTGGTAAAACCTATCCAGCCGGATTTTTCGTTGTATCTCGGAAACATGATGTTGTTGAAAGCCGGTGTCAGCCTTTTTTTGTCTTTGCCATCAGGCGAAATGCTCGTCAGATAATTCTTGTCGAGTGAGGGAGAGTCAATATAAAGGATTTTGCCGCTGGGCTTTTGCTGGGCGGTCAAATTTGCTGGAACCAGAAACATTGCCAGAATGATAAATACAACAATAAAATTCCTCTTCATTTTTTTCTGCCTTTCAGATGAAAATCAGGCGGGATTGCTCCCGCCTGTGAGTATAAACCAATTTCAGTATCGCGTGCCAGAATTTATTTGATCAGCTGAAAACCTTTTTTACTTTAGCGTAATGATCAAGTTTTTCCTGGGCATCTTCGATCTTTTCTTTGCATTCTTTGATTTCTTTCATTTTGGCCTGAACCTGAGAGGCATTGGCTGAATCGTAGATGTCCATTGCATCGAGTTCTTTCTGAAGCTGAGTGATTTTGGTCTTTTCAGAATTTACTGAGCTGTTGAGCTCCTGGGCTTTGGCTTTGGCTGCATCGAGAGCCTTGTCCATTTCTTTCCAGGCATTCTGAAGTTTTGCCTTAACCTGGTCGATCTGTTTTCCGGTGCTTTCAATAGTGCTGCCGAAAATGCCCAGGAATTTGTCGGTTTTGTTTTCGCGAACCATCTTTTCATATTTCTGTTGCAAAGTTTTGAGCTGGTTCTGCAGATCGCGAATATTGTAATTCGGGTAGTCCATAGAGTTGACGAATTTGTAGAAGGGGGTAGTTCCACTGAAAAAGCCTTCTGAGAGAAGTTTTGAGCCAGCTGAGCAAGCGCTGTAATAGTCCTTGTCACCTGAAACGTCTGGCATTCCCATGTCGGCAAGCATTTTGTGGTAGCGGCTGTTGGCAGCTTTTTCAGCTTCTTCAGCGATTCGCTTTTCTTCGGCAGCCTGAGCTGCTGCGGCTTTTTTGGCTTCTTCTGCTTTTTTGGCATCTTCAGCCTTTTTGGCTTCCTGAGCTTTTTTCAGCTCTTCAGCTTTTTTAGCTTCTTCGGCTTTTTTCTGTTCAAGCTTTTTCTTGGCTTCTTCTGCGGCATTTTTTACTTTTTCGGCGGTTTCATCAACCTTGTCGAGAAAGTCATTAACCTTATCAGCTATTTTGTCAGCTGTGGTTTTTTCGTCTTTTTTGTCGGCGTCATCGGCGGCTTTACCTTCTTCGGGAGCCTTGGCCTGACTGCCACTATCAATTTTGGCAATGTCTTCGTTGGTGAGCGGCTTGTTGTCGCTGCCAACCAACTCGATTTTTCCAAGTCGGTCGAGGCGATAGGTATAACCGGCCGGCGGATTCATTGCCATCCATTCTTCTTCGGTCATGAAACCGTTATCAATCAAAAATCGGATGGTGCTTGTGTTCAATACGGCAATGCGCTTACCCTGAGCCAGAAGTTTGCGATTGGCGCTGTCTACTGCACTCTGCAGTTTGGCGATTTTTTCTTTAGTGCTCCATTGTGGCAGCTGTGAAACCTGATCGGTTGAAGAGCTGTTGTCATCATCGACGTTGGTGGCGGGAGCATCGTTGTCTGTATCTACCGCAGCATTGGTATTATCTTCTGCGGGAGCCTGCGATCCTTCCTGGGGTACATCGAGAACCCAGCCAGTCAGGAAGAGGTCGGGATTCTTTTCAAGAGATGGGTATTTGTCTTTGTTGGCTTCGATTATTTCACGGTAGCGGCTGCCGTCGCCGAGAAGGCGCTGAGCGATTGCCCAGAGAGA
>CAZTHA010000046.1:5898-18093 GCA_964613435.1 uncultured bacterium | reverse complement strand
TACAAACCGGAGCTTCACTTCTGCCTGTAGTTAAAGTTCAGAGTCAGCAGGCACAGAATGCCAACGATCTGATCAGATTTTCCGAGTTACTGCAAACTCAAACCGACAAACTCAGAGAGCTAAGCGGAAGCGAAATCTTTGACAAAAACTGGTTTAACAGCTTGCCAAAGCATTATCTGCCGGCCAGTTCAACAGAAATTTTTGCGGCAACGTTTAAACAAAGAATTGAAATACTTGCCGCAGAAAACCAGCAAAAAATTGCCAACACAGGATTTAAGCTGGCAAAGTTTGCCGATAAACCAGACTTTGCCGTCGGCTTCAGCCAGTCATTTACCGGCAGCCGACCAGACCTTAACGGTCCCTATCTCAAAGGCGAAGGCACTGATGCGAAAGGTGTCTTCGTGCAAATGAATCTGCCGATCTGGCAGAGAAAAAATCGCAGCCGCATAAATGAAGCACGGGAAAAAAAGCTCGAAGCCGAAGCAAACATTGAGGCCGAACGCAGCAAGGCCAGGGCAAAACTCAGCGAGTTCTGGTTCAATCTTGCCAATCGCCAACGCCTGCTTCAGATTTATGAAGACACCATTATTCCCCAGGCACGGACGGCACTGGAAACTGCCAACTCAGTGTTTCTACAGAACCCGGAAAAATTCGCTGATTACCTTGAAACCTCAAACACCTTCTACTCATTGCAAATTGCAGCTTTGCGGGCTGAAACAGATCTTTTCATCAGCGCCACTGAGCTTGAAAAATATTCGGGCATGCCATTTGACCTGGTTGAACGAGGTGAACAGCCATGAAGAAAATTTTTGTGGCAGCGGCGACTATTTTGATCAGTCTGCCGGCATGGACAATGCCAGAAACCGGCTTTTATCGCCTGCAAAAGCAGAAGCTCAGTGAAACAAAGTCGCGAAAAGTCAGCACCGATAAGCGGCAAACACCAGAGGCCAGCATTGATAGTCATGAATCAACTGATTCAAAAGCGTTCAAGCCGGAAATTGCAACAAAAACAATACCGGTGAAAAATGTCGAAAAGCTTGTAGAACTCGTTTTGACCTATAACCCCGAAATTGAAAAGCATTGGCGTCTGTTTCGCGCCGCGCAGTTTAATCTGAGCCAAACCCAGGCAATTGAGCCGGTTCTCGAACAATTCGCGGCCTTTGCCAAACAAAGCCGGCAATTGGTACCGCTGAGTAAAGAACATCCATTGCCCGGAGTCTCTGCCCTGAAGCTAGAAATTGCGAATCTCATTGCTGCTGAAGCTCGCGAAAAGCTGAATATTGCCCTGCTTGACTTGGCTAAAAGAACGAGAATACTTGCCTATCGCCAACTTCAACTTCAAGGCAAGCTCAGGCTGATAAAACAAACCAGCCGACTTTACACCGGCCTGCATAAAACTTCTGAAAGCCTGTATCGCAACGGCAATATTTCCCTGGCACAACTCACCATGATTGCGAACGAAGGTCGACAGCTGCTTATCGAACAAAATCGGTTAAAAAGTGAATTGATAAGCAATGAACAGGAAATTCAAGCCTTACTGAATGCGCACCTCAAACCCGACTTAACTTTTTTGCAGGTGCCGCGACTGAATCAGGAGCAACAAAACATCGGGGAGCCGCATCCGGAGATAGCGGCAACAATCGCAGCAGCACAAAGACTCGAAAAGATGACCCTTCTGCTTCAGCGTGCTTCATTTCCCGAATTTACCAGCATTTCATCCTTACAAAACCGCGGCGATTTGAGCCATTCAATGTCTTATCAGAACAGCAACATGATCAAAGACAGCAGCATTGATTTTAATCGCGTCTTCCTTTATCAGCTGAGGGAACGCAGCAAAGCCGCCCGTGCCCGGCAGATCTTCACTGAAAACCGTCTTAAAGCCGCGCAAATTACCCATACCGCCTCTTTAAAACTGGCCCGCAAAAACCTTCATATTATCAGCAGCCAGATGATACCCGAGCTTGAGAAGGCATTTGCCGGCGTAAAATCCCGTTACGAAAACGGAAAAGCCGGTTTTCAGGAGCTGATAGAAGCTGAACGCCGCCTGCTCAACGCAGCTATGAGCAGAATCGATGCAGAATTCGCAACCAGAAAACTCAACGCCGAAATTCTTTATGATCTCGGTAAAGGGAGCATAAAAGTGGGAGCAAATCATGAGCGAAACTGATAGAAAAAATACCCGCGGCTGGCTGAAAATTCTCGCGATTTTTCTCGCCGGGTTCATCTTTGGCCTTGTTTTTCCAGGCACCGCCCCTGAACAAACCGCGACGCAGGAAGTTAAAAAGCAGCCCCAGATCTGGACCTGCTCAATGCACCCGGAAATTAAACAACCCAAACAGGGAAAATGCCCCAAATGCTTTATGGATCTCATACCCCTGAGTGAAGATTCTTTCTCGGCTTCGCCTGGCGAGCTCAAACTTTCAGATGCGGCCGTCAGACTGGCACAGGTGCAGACCAGCCAGGTAGTCAGCGGTCCGGCAACCAGAACCCTGCGACTTCCCGGCACGATTCAACTCGATGAAACCAGAGTCAAACATGTTACCGCCTGGGTGGGCGGGCGCATAGAAAAACTGCATGTTAACTATACAGGTATTCCGGTTCAAATAAATGATCATATGGCTGAATTTTACAGCCCGGATCTACTCGCAGCCAGAGAAGAACTTCGCCGAACCGTCGGCAATGATTCATTGCATCGTGCCGTAACCGAGCGCTTGCTGCGCTGGGGCATTTCACCGCAACAGGTAGAACAGTTCAAATCTGCTGAACAGGATGATGAACTGGTAACCATTAATTCCCCCGCCGCCGGAATAGTAATTGAAAAGTCAGTTAAGGAAGGCATGTATGTCAATCAGGGCACCCGGCTTTTTTCTATTGCCGATATGAAGAGACTGTGGCTGGTGGCCGCAGTTTATGAACGTGACATTCAATGGCTTCGCTATGGGCAAGAGGTAGAATGCGAGTTTGAAGCCTACCCGGGCCGGATTTTCCCCGGAGTTATTTCTTTCATATCTCCGGTTTTATCAACCAGTTCGCGCACTGTCGATGCCCGCATCAATATCGACAATGAAGAAGGTCTGTTAAAACCCGGAATGTTCGGAAGAGTGACGGTTAAGGTTTCGATTGGCCGCAAAGGTGAGGTATTGAACCCCGCTCTCGCCGGCAAATGGATTTCACCCATGCACCCGGAGGTTATAAAAGATGGCCCGGGCAGCTGCGATGTCTGCGGCATGGCTCTGGTGCCCATTGAAAGCGTTGGTATAAGCACACAGCCAGGCGGCAAACCGCCACTTCTCGTTCCTGAAACTGCAGTTTTGTGGAGCGGAACCAGATCGCTGGTCTTTCGTGAGAGCTCAGAAAAAGAAAACACTTATGAAGCCAGCGAAATAATCCTCGGCCCGAAAGTTGACGGCGGGTATCTGGTTTTTTCCGGTCTTGAAGCCGGTGACGAAATTGTCAGTGAAGGCGTCTTCAAACTTGATGCTGAGCAGCAGATCAGAGCCGGCCTGAGCATGATGAGTCCTGATCGCGTGCTTTCAGAGCCACAGCAGATGCAAAAGTTAAGCGAAGACGAAAAAAAGGCGCTTGAAGGTTTTCTCAGCTCATGCCTTGAGATTTCCCGCAGACTCGCTGCCGATGAGCTGCCAACCGATGCAGCGTCTCAAGCCCATAAAAAACTCTCACCATTGATGCACAGCGGCAACAAAAAAATTCAGGCCGTCGCTGAAAAGCTGATGCAGCCTTTAATGAACATGGCCGGCGAAAAAGAAATTAAAGTTGCAAGAGAACATCTTTTGCCGCTTACTTCTGCGATAAGAGAACTGCTGCTTCTAAGCGAGGGGCAGCTTGAACTGCAGATACATGAAGATTATTGCCCCATGGCGTTCGACAACAAGGGCGCCAGCTGGTTCCAGGCTCCTGAAGAACTTGCCAACCCATATTTTGGCGCCATGATGCTCAGATGCGGCGAAACCAGAAAAGTCTGGAACAAGGACAGCGACTGATGAACCGACTTATCAGCTTTTTTCTTGAAAAAAGAATCATTGCCCTGATTCTGCTTCTGGTGCTGGTTGGCTACGGTCTGGCAGTAATTCCTTTTGAGCTTGGAACTGGTATAGTCAGAGATCCTGTTGCCGTCGACGCCATTCCCGACATCGGCGAAAACCAGCAAATTGTTTTCGTTAACTGGCCGGGGCGCTCACCCCGCGATATTGACAACCAGATCACCTACCCTCTGACCGTCAGTCTCATGGGCATTCCCGGCGTGTCTACCATCAGATCAAGTTCGATGTTCGGCTTCGCCTCAATCTACATTATTTTTGATGAAAGCGTTGATTTTTACTGGTCACGTTCGCGAATCATCGAAAAACTTGCAGCCAGCAAGAATCTACTGCCTGATGGAGTCAGTCCGGTCCTCGGTCCAGATGCCACTGCTTTGGGACAGGTTTTCTGGTATACGGTCGAAGGGCAGGGTTTTTCTCTTCATGAACTCAGGAGCATTCAGGACTGGAATATAAAATACGCACTTCAGTCGGTAGCCGGAGTCGCTGAAGTTGCCTCTGTCGGCGGCATGGCGCGCGAATACCAGATCGATATCGACCCCGAAAAATTGCGCATCTACAATATCAGCATTCCGGAACTGGTCAAAACCATCAAAGAAAGCAACCTTGACGTTGGCGCCGGCACAATCGAAATCAATCGTGCCGAATATGTTATTCGCGGCATCGGCTTTGTAAAATCAAACGACGACTTAAAAAAATCAGTAATCAAATCGGTGAACGGCGTCGGCATAACCATCGACGAGGTTGCCAAAGTCGTCTCAGGCCCGGCACGACGTCGCGGCGCACTCGACAAGGAAGGAGCCGAAGTCGTCGGTGGCGTAGTAGTGACGAGATTCGGCGCTAATCCGCTCGAAGTAATCGGCAAAGTTAAAGAAAAAATTGTCGAAATTGCGCCCGGGCTTCCGCTTAAAACGCTTGAAGACGGCACTAAAAGCCAGGTAAAAATAGTTCCCTTTTACGACCGCACCAAACTCATCAATGAGACCCTGCAGACTCTTCAAGATGCACTTTCGCAGCAGATTACGATCACTATCATGGTCGTTATCGTCATTCTTTTACATCTCAGCTCGAGCCTGCTCATTTCGGGTCTGTTGCCTCTGGCGGTGCTGATGACCTTTATCGCCATGAAAATTTTCGATGTCGGCGCCAACCTTATGTCTCTTGCCGGTATCGCCATCGCCATCGGCACTATGGTCGACATGGGCATTATTCTTTGCGAGAACATCATCGCTCACCTTGAGCAGGACAAAGACAAAGAAACGTCAACCGGTTCTTCAATTTACAATGCCGCCGTTGAAGTCGGTTCGGCGGTAATAACAGCGGTTGCCACAACGGTAGTGAGCTTTCTGCCTGTGTTTGCCATGAGTGGCGCGGAAGGCAAGCTTTTCTCACCACTGGCCTGGACCAAAACCTTTGCTTTGATTTCATCGTTGTTTATTGCCCTGATATTCATACCCGTCGCCGCAACCGTGCTTTTCAAGCGAAAAGAACGGGGTTTCGATTTGAGATTTTTCGCACTTGCAGCAGCAGGCCTGGTTACCATGTTCTTTTTATGGGTTCCCGGCCTGATACTTTTCATATCCGGATTAATCGGTCTTTTATGGGAAAAACTGCCGGCCAGGCTGCGAGATTCAGCCGCATTCTGGGGGCCGATGTTCCTTGCCATGGTCGCGGCAATTTATCTGAGCTGGATCTGGATGCCACTGGGTTATGGTCGCGGCTTTGTCATCAATCTGATAGCAGTAGTTCTCACAGCAGGGTCGGTTTTGCTTGGCTTCAAGCTGTTTTTAAAACATTACGGGCAAATGCTGAGCTGGTTTCTCGATCACAAAAAAACCTTTCTACTTGCACCGCTTATCGTGCTCTTGCTTGGGCTCAATATCTGGCTGGGTTTTGCCAGAGTTAACGCTGTCTTTCCCTGGGTTCTTGAAAAAATTGGGGTATCGGCTCTTAATCTTACCGAATCAAGGTTGTGGCAGGCAGGCAGCGCGGCTTTCCCCGGCCTGGGTCGCGAATTCATGCCACCACTTGATGAAGGCAGCTACCTGCTCATGCCTACTACCATGCCGCACGCCAGTATTAGCGAATGCCTCGACGTTTTACGGCGACAGGACATCGCAATCCGAGCAATCCCCGAAGTCGATTCGGTGGTCGGAAAAATCGGGCGTGTCGATTCGCCGCTTGACCCGGCACCCATATCAATGATTGAAACAATCATTTCATACGTTCCCGAATATTCAGAGCCCGACCCGACAACCGGCTTGCGACGAAGACAATGGCGCGATCACATCAAGACTCCCGACGATATCTGGAATGAAATTGTCAAAGTCAGCGCCATTCCGGGAACAACTTCTGCACCTCGTCTTCAGCCGATTGCAGCCAGACTTGTCATGCTGCAGACCGGAATCAGAGCCCCGATGGGCTTACAAATTACCGGCCCCGATCCCGAAACCGTAGAAAAGCTTGGTTTTGTCCTGGAAAAAGAATTGAAAACTGTCCCCGGTATCGATGCAACAACAGTTTCAGCCGATCGAATCGTCGGCAAACCCTACCTTGAAATCGAAATCGACCGCGAAGCCGCAGCACGGCACGGCATAAGAGTCAATGACCTGCAAACCGTAATCGAAGTCGCCCTGGGCGGCAAAACCCTCTCCCAGACGGTCGAAGGGCGTGAACGCTATGGCATTAGACTTCGTTTTGCGCGTGAGCTGCGTGACAGCCCCGAACTGATCAAAAGCATCCCGGTCGCTACGGCCGACAGAAAATTCATTCCCCTTGGCGACCTCACAAAAATCTCATTCGTTCGTGGCCCGCAGGCACTCAAAAGCGAAAACTCCTTTCCGGTCGGCTATGTTATTTTCGACAAGCTCCCGGATTTTGCTGAAACTGACGTGGTTGAGACTGCGGCAGCATTGTTGCAAAAGCGTATTGAAGCCGGTGAACTTGTGCTTCCTGCTAACACCAGCTTCAAATTCATCGGCAATTACCAGAACCAGGTGCGCTCTGAAAAGAAACTAATGGTGGTTCTGCCACTCAGCCTGTTGCTGATTTTCCTGATCCTCTATCTGCAATTTGCCTCGGTGCCGGTCACCTTTTTGATTTTCGCCGGTATCGGTATCGCCTGGTCAGGCGGCTTCATCATGATCTGGCTCTATTCCCAAAGATGGTTTCTCAACTTCTCCATTTTCGGCATAGATTTTCGCGAGCTTTTGAATATTCAGGCAATGAATCTTTCCATCGCGGTCTGGGTTGGCTTCATCGCCCTGTTCGGCATTGCCAGTGATGATGGTGTCGTCATGGCTTCCTATCTTGATGAAAGCTTCCAAAAGAATGACCCCGACAATGTTAAAGAGATTCGCGAAGCGGTTTTAGAAGCCGGGCTGAAGCGTATCCGCCCCTGTCTGATGACGACCGCAACGACCATATTGGCTTTATTGCCGGTTTTGACCTCTAATGGTCGCGGCGCCGATGTGATGATACCCATGGCCATACCAACCTTTGGCGGCATGTGTATTGAGCTGCTAACCCTGTTCGTCGTGCCGGTAGGTTATTGCTGGTTCAGAGAGCTGCAACTCAAAGCTAAAAGCGTTCGAGAAAGTAGCTTATCCAGCTGATGCCTTCACGCCCTGCGCCGTCGGGTTCTTCGTTGCCGGGCCGCGCCCTGAAACCCTGCTGCTGGAAAACTTCTATCCAGGCGGGTGCAGGCAACAGGTTGAAAACTCGGCCATGCTCGTCGAGCCCATCATGACTGACATCGTCACGGCCAGCCGGAACCGAAACCAGTCCGCGCCCACCCGGCTTGAGCACTCGATTGAGTTCAACCAGAATCTCGGCAACTTCTTCATTGCTGAAGTGCATTAAACAGGCAACCGAATAGAAACCATCAAACTCGTGGTCGCTAAAAGGCAGTTTCGCCGGCAAGCGGATATGATGCAGATGCCCATCTAACTCAGGATGAAGCCGCAAAGCATTAGCAAGAAGGTTTTCCGAGCCATCGACGGCTTCAACCTGATAACCTTCGCCAACTATTTTTGCCGCATCGCGCCCGGAACCGCAGCCTATTTCAAGCAATCTCGCTCCGGGCAGGAAAAACTGCCTCAGAGCCTGATAAAAATGATCGAGCCGAGCGCTCTCATAGCGTGCGCTCAGCTCGTTTGCGCTTTCTTCGTAATAGTTTAATGTTTTTGTCACTCTTCGAAGCCAACCAGCAGGTCAGATTCGCGACGGCGATATTCTTCGTCACCACCGAATGCCAGTTCGTAAACGTCAATTGCGATCTGCAATTCCTCATTGGTAGGAATTACGACAACGGTTACCGGCGAGTAGGCTTCTGAAACCACGCCTTCCCGGCTGCCTTTTTCCTTGTTAAGCCGGAAATCCATACAGATACCGAGATTTTCAAGGCGATGACAGATTCTTTCGCGCATTTTCCAGCCATTTTGCCCGATTCCGCCAGTAAAAACCAGCAGGTCAAGCTTGACCAGGTTTGCAGCATAAGCACCTATATACTTTCTGACTCGGTAGGCATAGCTGTTTAGCGCTTCTTTGGCCAACTGATTACCCTTTTCAGCTTCACTTTCAAGATCGCGTAGATCGTTGGAGATTCCAGAAAGGCCAAGTAAACCGCTTTTTTTGTTGAGAATGTTCAACAATTCCTTGGAGGTGTATCCTCGATCGAGGAGATAAGCAAAAATGGCCGGATCGAAATCACCGGAACGGGTACCCATGATCAGACCTTCCAAAGGCGTAAAACCCATTGAAGTATCGATAGACTTGCCATGAGCGATAGCGGTAATCGATGCACCGTTGCCCAGATGACAAGAAATCAGATTGGTATTGGTCGGATGCCGTTTACAGATGTTCATGGCCCGTGCTGAAACATAACGGTGCGAAGTACCATGAAAACCATACCGGCGAATCTTGAAATCCTCAAAAAACTTGCGGGGAATACCGTAAAGATATGCCTGCGGCGGCATCGTCTGATGAAAAGCGGTATCAAAAACCGCAACCTGGGGCACCTTCGGAAAAACTTCCCTGGCGACCTTGATTCCAGTTAGATTGGGAGGATTATGCAGCGGCGCAAGCTCGATAAATTCATCGATGGCTGCAATGACGTCTTCATCAATTGTAACAGAAGAAGCATACTTGTCACCGCCATGAACAACGCGATGCCCGATTCCGGCAATATCTTCAACCGTTTCGACAAGACCCTCTTCCGAATCGACCAGGGCTCTGACCACCAATTCGAGAGCTTGTTTGTGATCGGCGATGTGCTGTTCGATAATCAGTTTTTTCTCGCCGGATTTTTGTTCGAGCATGCCCTTTTCTTCGCCAATGCGCTCGACCAGACCTTTGCCAAGACTTTGCCGATGCGGCATTCTGACAACTTCATACTTAAGTGAAGAACTGCCGCAGTTCAAGACCAGAACAAGCTTACATTCTCTACCATCAGGACCGACCATTGAATCGTTCTCCCTTCATTCCTTTGCCAAACAATTAACCAATTTTGCTGCGTTGTGTCAAGCAAAATTTATAGAGCCTTCAGCTTTTCCTTGATTATCTTCTTTTTTTTCGCTGCAAGGCAACAAATAAATTCGATGCCTGTGTGCTTTTTTTCTCGTTCTGTTATAATCTTTAACATAACAACAGACTTAAAGAAAAGGGATTATTAAAATGTCGCACCAGATTAGCACTTTCACCGACAAACAGAGTCAGCAACTTGCCGCCGATGTTCAACTTGGCCAGGATATTGTAAAAGCTTTCGGTGCTGGTTCCGGGAAAATCACGGCAGAGATTCTTGATCAGGCCTTTATGGCCTGGAGCAAAAGCCAGGAAAAATTTTCACGCGAACAGATCGCCAATGGCCTTGGCTCACTATTAGGGGAACTGATCAAAAAGGATTTTGAATTCAGCTGGAAAATGGTCGAAGACGACCTTGGTCTTGAAATGGCTCTGGTTGACGATCACACTGGCAGCATCGTTTTCCCGGTCAACTCGGTCTATAAAAGAGTCGATCCTAAAATTATCGTCGAACCCTTTTTCGCGCCAATGTATAAGGCAATTAAAGAGCACGTTTCCCGACAGAAAGGTAAATAATCGATGCCGGCAGTTAAAACAAGCAAAAAACGTAAAATTTCAACTGAAGATTTGAGAAATTTCGTTGGCGTTGGCGATCCGCAAATATCGCCTGACGGCAACTACATTTTATTTTCGCGGTCACACACCAACGACAAAAACAAGGTTTGCCGCAGTCTGTGGCTTACCGACTGCAAAACCGGCCTGAGTCGGCAGTTCACCAATGGTGAGGCCGACCGTGCTGCGCGATGGTCACCCGATGGCCGGCAGGTAGCCTTTGTTCGTAACGACAAAGATGGCCTGTCACAAATCTGGCTGATCGAATTCAATGGCGGTGAAGCCAGAGCCTTGTCAAAACTTGAAGAAGGAGCGGTGACCGATCTTAAATGGTCGCCCGACGGCACTCAGATCGGGTTCAAATTTCGCCCGGTTGCTGCAGAACTCAGCAAGAGTGAACAAAAAAAACGCGATGAAAATGGGTTGAGCACTCCGCCAATGGTAGTTGACAAAATCTGGTATCGCCTCGATGGCGACGGTTTTTTCAACAACCAGAGATTTCAGCTTTACCTGCTCGACGTGGCCACAGGGAAACACCGAGTTCTCTTCGACAAGGCGCCGGATGGCCCCGGAGCCTGGTCCTGGGCACCTGACGGCAAAAAACTCGTTGTCATTGCCAATCTCGAAAAAGAATCGATGCTGGCACCAACTCGCAGTTGGCTCTACTTTGTTGACGCAAAGACCGGCAAGGAAAAAGCATTGTCCGGGCGCAAAGATTGCGCATTGAGCAACGTTGCCTGGTCGCCCGATGGCAAAACAATCGCCTTTGCCGGCCGAATGGGCAAAATCGCGGTCTGGGCCTCACAAAACGATCAACTTTATGTTTACGACATCAAAACGGCTTCATTTAAATGCTTAACAGAAAAAGAGGACTACTGCCTAGGGGCAACGGTAATTGGCGATACCGCCGAAGCCACCTTCGGTTCATTAATTAACTGGAGTCATGATTCGAAGTATGTTTTTTGCAATTTTAGCTGGCACGGCGACCGACACGTTTCCCGGATTCCAGCCCAAGGCGGCAAATTCGAATTTCTCACCAGCGGCATTGGCACATACTCGATCAGCAATTTCAGCAAAAACGGCGATGTTTTACCGATAGTAAAAGGAACCCCGCTCAATCCCGGTGACCTCTACCTCGGAAAACTGCAAAAGGCAAAGTTGAATCTGAAAAAGCTTACCGGTTTCAACGATGAATTGCTTGATTCACTTGAGCTGGTCGAGCCAAAAGCAACCTGGATTAAATCAGCCGATGGCAACTCAATTCAAATATGGGAAATGAAGCCAATAGACTTCAAAGCCAACCGCAAGTATCCGGCTGTCTTGGAAATTCATGGTGGTCCGCACGCTCTTTACGGCAACACCTTCTTTCATGAATTTCAGGTGCTAGCCACGACGGGGTACACCGTCTATTTCAGCAATCCCCGTGGCAGCAAAGGCTATGGCGAAGCACATTGCCACGCAATTGCCGGCAACTGGGGCGACAAAGACTGGATCGACATGCAGGCGGTTATAAAGCACATCAAAAAGCAAAAGCATGTCGATGTAAAAAAGATGGGGGTAATGGGCGGCAGCTACGGCGGTTACATGACCAACTGGATCATCGGCCACACAAATGAATTTGCCGGTGCAATCACCGACCGCTGTGTATTCAACATGCTAAGCATGATGGGCAGTAGCGATTTCACCACCCTTCCAGACACTTATTGGCCTGGCAACTGGTGGGATCGAATAGACGATTTCTGGCGCCAATCCCCGTTAAAATATTTCGGAAATGTGAAAACCCCAACGCTGATAATTCATAGCGAGGGTGATCTGCGCTGCAATGTCGAGCAAGCCGAGCAGGTCTTCACCACCCTCAAGGTTCTTGGGGTTCCCACCCGTCTGGTACGATACCCGCGCAGCACCAGCCACGGCATGAGCCGCTGTGGCCCGGCCGATCTGCGCATTCACCGTCTGCAACAGATTCTCGACTGGTGGAAAAACTGGCTTAAATGATCTTTGGCAT